>NZ_MLBG01000005.1 GCF_001936595.1 Desulfovibrio sp. DV | reverse complement strand
GAGCTGCCGCCGGCCAGGCCCAGTCCCTGCGGGCCGGGAGCGGCAAGGCCAAAGAACCTTCTCCCCCCCCGCTGCCGCCCGGTCAGGTGCGCACCGGGACCGGTTTTGTGGTGAGCCGCCTGGGCCATGTCCTGACCAATGCCCACGTGGCCTCGGGCTGCACCCGGATTGTGGCCATGGTCGATGGGCAGGCCGTGGCCGGAACGGTGCTGCGCCTTGATGCCGCCCATGATCTGGCCCTGCTCAAGCTGGCCGTGGCCCCGTCCCGGGTCCTGTCCTTTCGCGAAGGCAGCCAACTGCCGCCGGGGACGCCGGTCTATGCCGCCGGCTATCCCGGTGATCGGGCCAAAACCGGGGAGCTTCGCATCACCTCCGGGCAGACCCGGGAACTGGCTGCGGGTGCGGGCGTTCCCGGTGATGTGGCCATCAGTGCCGAGGTGCTTCCCGGCAACAGCGGCGGACCGCTGCTCGATGCCGGCGGTCGGGTGGCCGGCGTGGTGCGGGCCAGACGCGATACCGAGGCCGTTCGCGGGCAGGTGGGCGGGGGCATGGCCGAGGTGGGCTTTGCCGTGCCCGTAACCGAGGTCAAAGCTTTCCTGTCCCGGGGGCAGGTTCCGATTCTGACCGCGCCGGGCGGCCGCAGCCTGGACAGTGCCGGCCTGTTGCAGGAGCTCTCGGGCACGGTCTTGCCGCTCGTGTGCAAACCGGGCCGGTAACTTCCCGCCGAGAGGGTGGCGACGGTGCCGGCTTTTGCGCCACGCGGCCATGAACACCCGCAAATCCCTCGTAGCGCTTCCAAACGCGGGCCTGTTCGGCCAAGGTCGGTGGGCTGTGCGGCTGCGGCAGCCGGCGGCGTAACCGTCGCGGCCTGTCCGGCGACATAAAAAAAGCCGGGACCCGAAGGTCCCGGCTTGCGCCATTGATTTCCGGAGAACCGATTTAGAACTTGTAGGTCAGGCCGAAAGCGACCTTCCAGGAGTCGCCTTCGCGGGACTTCTCGGCCAGGCGGTGACCCCAGACGCTGGACTGGAATTCACCGTGGGCCCAGCCAGTCTCCATGACGGCGGCCAAGTTCTCATAGATCATGTACTTGTTGTCGAAGTTCACGCCCATGGCGTACTCGTTCATGGTCAGGTCGCGACCCATCACGAAGTAGGGGTTGCTGCCCATCAGCGCGTTGAGGTTGCGGATGGCCTTGGCCGAGTTGTTGCCATGCAGGTAGGTGAAGGTCAGGCGATGGGTCAGCTTCTCGATGAAGGTGATGTTGTCAAGAGAAGCGCCCAGGCCGTAAGCACCAATCGGGTTCATACCCATGTTGGAGTTCTTGGCCAGTTCCTGCGAATCGTCGAACAGGAAGCTGTTGCCCGGTCCCCAGTTGGGGCGGACCTGGGGCATACGCTCGGAACCGTTGCGGGTGGAGCCGTCTTCGCCGGTGGACCACCAGCCGAAGACCTTCGGGGTCAGCACGTCCCAGCCGGTGTACTCGATGCCGGCATCGATGAACCAGCCCTGGCGCTTGCTCTTCTTGCGATCGGACATGGCGCCGCGCCGTAGATCACGTCAGCGTAGAACTTGACGGGATCAAGAGCGGTCACCTCGAAGGAGGAACCAGCCCACCAGTAGACGTTCTGGTCGTTCTTCCACAGGGCCGGGGTGACGAGGGAACCAGCGGAGATCAGGTTCTCAGCAAAGGACTGCGAACCGAAGGTCGAACCGCCGGTGGTGAAGTAACCGGCGTTCTTGCCGGCCACGACAACCGTTCCCCAGGGGGTGGCCTTGAAGCCGTCCAGGGTGATGGGCAGGGCCAGGAAGTAGGCGTCGAGTTCGTCAGCCACCTGGGTGGTGGTGGTGTCGTAGGTGCGGTTGGTGTCAACCAGACGGCCAAAGCCGGCGATGACGCCCAGGGTCTTGTCGATGATCGGGGCATTGACGGTCAGGGCCGCGATACGATCGCCGCCGAAGACCGGGTTGCCGTAGAACATCTTGCTGATCGGCAGATCAACGTCCTGCAGACCGGCGGTCACTTCGATGTTGTCACAGCCAGGCAGCTTGAACTGCAGGTAAGCCTGGTAGACAGCAATGGAGACTTCCGGGTTGGCGGCGGTCAGGGTGCCATGACCCCAGGTGTCTTCAACCTTCATGCCCAGGCGGAACTTCACGGCCTCGTTGGCCACGAAGTCGGTGCGCAGGCGGAAGCGTTCCCAAATCTCGAAACGATCTTCGGTCTTTCTGCCGGCGCCGGTGTACGTCGGGGTGTTCGACGTCCAGGCGGCGTTGTTCCAGCCGGTGAAGTTGTGGTCAGCAAAGAAGACGCCGTAGATACGGGCGTCACCGGTCATCTTCACCTCGGTGGCCGCCTGGGCGCTGGCGAAGGCGCCAAGGGCGAACACCGCGACGAGGGCGATGGTCAGAATACGTTTCATGATACCTTCCTCCAAAAGAGAGTGGTTCGAAGCCGGAAATCGCTGGCGCTTGGCCGGGGAGGGCGAGTCCCCTGCCACACGATTCGGTTGTAAAGCGGGACTGGAGAATTGGCAAGAAGCTAACGGGTCTTTTTTATACAAAGGTAAAAAAAATTTTACCAGGGAGGACATGGCTGGGAAGGAAAAAAAAGGCCGGGTTCCTGGAGGAACCCGGCCTTGCAGAAGACCTTACGCGTAACGTGTCAGATTGTTAGAACTTGTAGACCAGACCGGCGGCGAGCTTCCAGGCATCGCCTTCGCGGGACTTGGCAGCCAGGCGATGGCCCCAGACGCTGGTCTGGAACTGGCCGTGGGCCCAGCCGGTTTCCATGACGGCCGACAGGTTCTCATAGATCTGGTAGGTGGTGTCGATGTTGGCACCCATGACGTACTCATTGGTGGTCAGGTCGCGACCCATGGTGAAGTAGGGGTTGCTGCCCATGAGCGCGTTGAGGCCACGAATGGCGTTGGGCGAGTTGTTGCCGCGCAGGTACACGAAGGTCACGCGCTGGCTCAGCTTCTCGATGAAGCTGATGTTGTTGAGCGAAGCGCCGATACCGTAGGAGCCGATGGGGTTGACGCCCATGTTGCCCTGCTTGAGCAGTTCCTGGGAATCGTCGAACAGGAAGCTGTTGCCCGGGCCCCAGTTGGACAGGATCGAAGGCATACGCTCGGAACCGTTGCGGTTGGAGCTGTCTTCGCCGGTGGACCACCAGCCGAAGACCTGCGG
Source organism: Desulfovibrio sp. DV (assembly GCF_001936595.1). Taxonomy (GTDB): domain Bacteria; phylum Desulfobacterota; class Desulfovibrionia; order Desulfovibrionales; family Desulfovibrionaceae; genus Solidesulfovibrio. The sequence goes on along the minus strand of NZ_MLBG01000005.1, from coordinate 93,095 downwards.
AGTAAGGACATCCCAGCCGGTGTACTCGACGCCGGCGTCGATGAACCAGCCACTGCGCTGGTCCTTTTTGCGATCACCCTGGTTGCCGGCGCCGTAGATCACGTCAGCATACAGCTTGATGGGGTCAAGAGCGGTCACTTCGAAGGTGCCGCCGGCCCACCAGTAAGCATTCTGGGCGTTGCGCATGCCGGTCGGGGTCAGGAAGGTGCCGGCGGACAGCAGGCTGTCAGCAAAGCTCGAGTTGGGGCCGTAGGAACCGGCGGTGAAGTAGTTGGCATCGCGTCCGGCAACACCCAGGGCGCCCCAGGGGGTGACCTTGAAGCCTTCCAGGGTGATGGGCAGCGTCAGGAAATAGACGTCGAACTCATCAGCCACCTGGGTGGTGGTGGTGTCGTAGGTGCGGTTCTTGTCGAGCATGCGGGCGAAGCCGGCGGTGACGGCCAGGGTGTCCGGGATCAGCGGGGAGCTGACGACCAGGGCGGCAGCGCGGTCGCCGCCGAACACCACGGAGTCGGTGAAGAAGGCGGTCTGGGGCAGGGAAAGGTCCTGCAGACCGGCGGTCACTTCAATGTCGCAGCCAGGCAGCTTGAACTGCAGGAAGGCCTGGTAGACTTCGATGGAGACAGCCGGGTTGGCAGCCGTAAAGGTGCCATGGCCCCAGGTGTCCTGGACCTTGATGCCCAGACGGAACTTCACGGCCTCGTTGGCCACGAAGTCGGTGCGCAGGCGGAAGCGTTCCCAGATCTGGAAGCGGTCTTCGGTCTGGGTGCCGGCGCCGGTGTAGCCACCGTTGTTGTTGTCCCAGCTGCCGGTGCTCCAGCCAGTGAAGTTCTGGTTGGCATTGAAGGTGCCGTAGACGAAGGCGTCGCCGGTCATCTTCACCTCGGTGGCCGCCTGGGCGCTGGCGAAAGCGCCAAGGGCGAACACCGCGACAAGGGCGATGGTCAAAATACGTTTCATGATTCCTTCCTCCAAAAAAATGGTTCGTCGCCGGAAATCCCCGGCACATGGGCAGCGAGGGCTAATCGCCTGCCACGCCACTCGCTTGTAAAGCGGGACCGGAAAATTGGCAATATGGTGACGGGGCCTTTTTATACAAAAGTAAAAATTTTTTTACCAGGATTCCCCGGGTGGCGCCCATCCGACAAATCAGTGAGTAGGCAAAAAAACCGGGCCCCCGAAGGGACCCGGCCTGGTGTCGGATGACATGCTGCGCCGCGACAGAGACTAGAACTTGTAGGTCAGGCCGAAAGCAACCTTGTAGGCATCGCCTTCGCGGGCCTTGCTGGCCAGACGATGACCCCAGACGCTGGACTGGAAGTCGCCGTGGGCCCAGCCGGTCTCCATGACAGCGGCCAGATTCTCGTAGATCATGTACTTGGTGTCGAAGTTGACCGAGAGGAGGGACTCCTCGGTGGTCAGGTCACGACCCATGGTGTAGTACGGGTTGCTGCCCAGCAGCAGGTTCATCTTGCGGATGGCCCCGGGCTGGTTGTTGCCGCGCATGTAGGTGAAGGTCAGGATGTGGGACAGCTTTTCGATAAACGAGATGTTGTTAAGCGATGCGCCAAGGCCCCAGGCACCGACCGGGTTGGCGCCCATGTTGGATTCCTTGCCGAGCTCCTGCGAATCGTCGAACAGGAAGCTGTTGCCCGGACCCCAGTTGGGGAGGATCTGCGGCAGACGCTCGGAACCGTTGCGGACCGAACCGTCTTCGCCGGTGGACCACCAGCCGAAGACCTGCGGGGTCAGCACGTCCCAACCGGTGTACTCGGCACCGAGGTCCACGAACCAGCCCTGGCGCTTGGAGGCTTTGCGATCCGAGTTGGCGCCGGCGCCGTAGATCACATCGGCATAGAACTTGACGGGATCAAGAGCGGTCACCTCGAAGGTGGAACCAGCCCACCAGTAGGTGTTCTGGGCGTTGCTCAGGCCGTTTAAGACAGCACCGGCAGACAGCAGGTAGTCGGCGGAACCGGCGTTGAAGTAGCCGGCGTTCTTGCCGGCCACAGCCACGGCGCCCCAGGGCGTGGCCTTGAAGCCATCGAGGGTGATGGGCAGGGCCAGGAAGTACAGGTCCAGCTCGTCGTCGACCTGGGTGGTGGTGGTGTCGTAGGTGCGGTTGGTGTCGAGCATCCGGGAGTAGCCGGCGATCACGGACAGGGTGTCCTTGACCAGCGGGGCGGTCACCACCAGGGCGGCGGCGCGGTCTCCGCCAAACACCACGGAGTCGGTGAAGAAGGCGTTGGCCGGCAGGGACAGGTCCTGCAGACCGGCGGACACTTCGATATCGCAATCCGGCAGCTTGAACTGCAGGAAGGCCTGGTACACCTTGATGGAGGTGGTGGGGTTGGCGGCGGTCAGGGTGCCATGTCCCCAGGTGTCTTCCACGAGGATGCCCAGACGGAACTTGACGGCCTCGTTGGCCACGAAGTCGGAACGCAGACGGAAACGTTCCCAGATCTGGAAACGGTCTTCGGTCTGGGTGCCGGCGCTGCTGTAGGCGCCGTTGTTGTCATCCCAGCTGGCGGTGTTCCAGCCGGTGAAGTTGTGATTGGCAAAGAACACGCCATAGATACGGGCGTCGCCGGTCATCTTCACTTCCGTGGCAGCCTGGGCCACTCCGGCCAGGCTCAGAACCAGTGCGGCCATAAAGGCCCAAGCAGTCATGCGCTTCATAAAAACCTTCCTCCTAAATGTTCACAGGCGCGTGAGGCATCCGACGCCGCCGGCGAGTGGCGTCCCGCTGGCTTGGCCTTTCAATAATGTAATAAATTACAATTTAGCAATAGAAAAATGTGGCGTTTTTGTACACCAGTCAAATTTTTTTTACGCGGCAGGAATGGGGAGGAATAGGTGAACCAAACGAAAACAATGACGGTTTTCGTTCAAGGCAGGCCGCCCGACCTGAAACGACGGTGACAGGTCGGGCGGCCTGCCTTCAAGGCGAGACACTGCGGGCGCGGCCGGGCATCCCGGGGACGGGACGACTCAGGCGTCCGGCCCGGCCAGGTCGCGAAGACGCAGTTCGATCTCCGGGACGCCGGAAAAATAGGTTATTTTAGGCGAGTAGGCCACCCGGACAGTGGTTCCGGCCATGTCCTGGCCGATGTCCCGGGCCATGCGCCAGGCCTTGCCCTTAAACGTCACGCCGGCGGTCTGGTCGCGCAGGGTCAGGGCCACGTGGTTTTCCCCAAAGGTCCGCCTGGACTGCACCGCAACCGGCGGCGAGGCAAAGACCGGTTCGGGATTGCCGCAGCCGTAGGGTTCAAGCAGCCCCAGCTCCCGGATGAGGGTGGCGGTCACCTCGCCAAAGGACAGTTCCCCGTCCAGGCGCAGGGACGGCTGGGGCACGGTATGGCCCAGGGCGCGGGCTGCGGCCGCATCGAAGCGTTCGGTCACCAGCGGCAGGTTGTCCGGGACCAGGGACAGGCCGGCGGCCTGCTTGTGCCCGCCAAAGGTGCGCAGGCTGTCGGCGATTTCCTCCAGCAGGCCGTGCAGATCGCATTCGGGAATGGAACGGCCGGAGCCTTTGAGCAGGCCCTTGGCCGGGTCATGGGTGAGAATGAGCGTTGGCCGGTAGCGCCGCTCGGCCACCCGGGAGGCCACGATGCCGATGACGCCCTGGTGCCAGTGGGGGGCGAAAAGGGTCAGGCCAAAGCGCCCCGGCGCAGCCTCGGCCTGGGCCATGGCCTCGGCCAGGATGGCATCCTCCTCGGCCCGGCGGCGGGTGTTCTCGGCGTCGAGATCGGCAGCCAGGGGCCGGGCGGTCTCCAGGTCCGGGGCCAGGAGCAGGTCCAGGGCGGCGTCCGGGCGGCCCATGCGGCCGGCGGCGTTGATGCGCGGGGCCAGCCCGAAGGTCACCTGGGACGCGCCCAGGTTGGCCTTGGGATTGTGTCCGCTGACTTCCTTCAAGGCATGGATGCCGGGCCGGCGGGCTTCGCCCAGAAGGAGCAGGCCGTTTTTGGCCAGGATGCGGTTGGGGCCGCGAAGCGGCACCACATCGGCCAGGGTGCCCATGGCCACCAGATCGAGCAGCCGGCGGATGTCGCTTGGCTCGCCCGGAAGCAGCCGATTGAGCGCTGCTGCCAGGAAAAAGGCCACGCCGACGCCGGCCAGATCGGTCCCCGGCCCGTCGGCCAGCTTGGGATCGACCACGGCGTCGGCCGGCGGCAGTTCGGGACCGGGCAGGTGGTGGTCGGTGACGATGACGCAAAGGCCCAGTTCTTTGGCCCGGGCCACCTCGGCCACCGAGGTGATGCCGCAGTCCACGGTGATGAGCACCCCGGCCCCGGCTGCGGCCAGTTCCTCGATGCCGGCGATGTTGAGCCCGTAGCCTTCCTCGGCCCGCACCGGCAGCCGCCACAGGGGGCTCACCCCGTGTTCGCGCAGGAAATCAACGAGCAGGGCCGTGCCGGTGATGCCGTCCACGTCGTAATCACCCCAGATGGCCACGGTGCGGCCCCTGGCGATTTGTTGGGCCAGCAGGCCGGCGGCGGCGTCCAGGCCCGGGATTTCGCCCGGGTGCATGAGGTGGCGCAGACCCGGCGAAAGATAGCGGTCCATGGCCTCGGGCGTGTCCAGGCCCCGGTTGGCCAGCAGGGCGGCGATGGCCGGAGAGATGCCCAGGGTGTCGGCCAGGGCGGCGGCCTGGGCCAGCGGCGGCCCGTCCAGGGGGAAAATCCATTTTTTGCGCACAAAAGCCTCCAGGGCAGACCGGGCAGACCCGGCGGCCTGGCAGGATGCCCCGGTGCGGCCGGCAAGGCAAGGTGTTCGGCAGGGGTCTTGGCGAGGTGGCGACCCGGATGGTCCGGACGAGGCTACAGGGTGTCGTCGCGGGCGACAAGGCCGGGCGTATCGGCGGCAGCTTCGGCCATGGCGGCATCTTCGGCCGGCGAGGCTTCGGCGGAGGGGGAGGATGCGGCGGGCAGATCGGCCTTGACCAGCCCCTTGGACACGAGAAATTCGGCAAACTTTCTGGCTTCGGGCTGGTCGGGATTGAGCGCCAGGGCCTTTTGCAGGTAGTCCATGGCCTGGGCATACTCCTTCTTGTCGAAATGCGCCCGGGCGATGTTGAACATGAGGTTGTCGTCGCGAACCGCCAGTTCTTCGGCCCGATTGTAGTATTCCAGGGCCTGGTCGGTCATCTTGTTCTTGCGCAGATTGATGCCGAATTCGTTAAACAGGTGCTTGTGGTCCTTGTCAAAAGCGGCATCCAGGCGGACCAGCCGCTGGAAGATATCGTCGGCCTTGTTGGCTTCGCCCCGTTCGAGATAGGTCAGCCCCAGGCCGAAATTGGCCCGGATGTTGTCCTCGTCCACGGCCAGGGCCTGGCCGAATTCCAGCTCGGCGCTAAACGACTCGCCCTTTTCCCGGTGGCGCTCGCCTTTTTGGATGACCATGTTCAGTTCGCGAAGGCGCGGATAGACCGTGGAGACGTAGAATTCCGGTTCCGGGGAAAACTTTTCCAGCAACTCGTCCAGCGAAATGTTCCGTTTGGGACCGGACGGCACGTAATTTTTGTTGAGCGGCTGGATTTCCAGGACGTGCTTGTCGTCTTCTTCCACAAACCAATACATCTTCTGGATGGTGCGGCGGGTGGTGGTGCCGGTGCCGACCTTTTGGATGGCCTGGGTGGAAAAGATGCCCTTGATGCGCTCCCGGGGCTTGCCCGCAGGTGAAGCAGCATCCTTGCGGCCGGCTGGAGGGCTGGTCGGGGCGTCGTGATTGTTTTGATTCATGGCTTCCGGGCGGTTTTATAACCTGTTTCGGCCGAATTACCAGGGAAAGGGGAATGCGGTCAACGGCCCGTGCCAGCACCGACTATCGCAGGGGATACACGTCCCGGGACTAGATGGCGGCCTCCCACTGGGACAGCAGGTCGCGCAGAAAGTCGGGATGGCAGCGCGGCCGGCGTCTTTCCGCGATATAGACGGCCCGCAGATCGTCATAGGCGACGTCGAGTGCGGCATTTTCCACCCAGTAATCGAAAAGGGGGGCGTCGGCCAGTTCGGCCTGGGCCGCAGCCAGCCGCCGGGCCACCACTTCCGGGGAATCCGTGCCCCGCCCGGACAGGCGGCGGTAGAGCTCGGTCCGCGAGGGCGGCAAAATAAAGATGTAGGCCCCGTCCCGGCCCAGGCTCTGGCGCAGCTGGGCCGCGCCCTGGACATCCACGTCAAAGAGCACGTCGCGTCCTTCGGCCAGGGCGCAGTGCACGGGCTCAAGCGGCGTGCCGTAGAAATTGCCGTGGACCTCGGCCCATTCGGCCAGCTTGCCGGCCTCGCGCCAGGCGAGAAATTCCTCCCGGGACAGGAAGTGGTAGTCGACTCCCGGGCGCTCGCCCGGACGCGGGGTCCGGGTGGTGGCCGACACCGAAAAGGAGATGGCCGGAAATTCGGCGCACAGTTTTTTGATCAGGGTGGACTTGCCGGCCCCGGACGGGGCGCAGATGACCAGAAACATTCCCAAACGTCTAGCCGGCATGGTCTTCCTCCTGGGCTTCGAACCGGGTGCCCAGGGTTTCGGCCTGGATACCCGACAAAATGATATGATTGGAGTCGGTGATGATGATCGAGCGGGTTTTGCGGCCCTGGGTGGCGTCGATGAGCCGCTTGTCGGCGCGGGCCTCTTCACGCAGGCGACGCATGGGCGAGGAGGCCGGGTTGACGATGGCTGTGACCCGGGCCGCGGCGACGAAATTGCCGAAACCGATGTTGAGAAGGCCGGAGGCCATGGCGTCACCTTGCCCTTGGCTGACGGATCAAACGGAGCGGGCGCGCCGGGCGCGCCCGCTTGAGCATACAGGAAACCGGGCCGATGAAAAGACCGGCCGGGCTATTCGAGGTTTTGCACCTGCTCCCGGCATTTTTCCAACTCGGCCTTGAAATCCACCACCAGCCGGCTGATGTCGAGATTTTGCGCCTTGTTGCCGCAGGTATTGATCTCGCGGAAGGCTTCCTGGATCAGGAAGTCGAGCTTCTTGCCGATTTCGCCGCCTTCGCGAAGGAGTCCCTCAAGCCGGGCGATGTGGCCGCAAAGGCGGGTCATCTCTTCGGACACATCGAGCTTGTCGGCCAGAATGGCGGTCTCCTGGAGGAGGCGGTCCTGGGTCGGCTCGTGGCCGACCTTTTCCAGCAGGGCGGTGATGCGGGTGACGAGCTGCTCGGTGCGCTCGGCCACAATCGCCGGCGCGCCGGCCTCGATGGCCGCCTGCCAGTCCTTGAGCCGGGCCAGCCGGGTGAGCAGGTCGTCGGCCAGGGCGCGGCCTTCGCGGGACCGGGCGTCGTTGAAATCGATCAGGGCCTGGCGCAGCCCCTCGGCCAGGGTGGCGAAGAGATCGGGATCGGGGTCCACGGCGTCTTCCTGCCACAGATGGGAAATGGCCAGCATCCGGTTGAGGTCCGGGGTATAGGGCACGCCCCGCTCGGCGGCAAAGGCGGTGAGTTCGTCGAGCATGGCCCCGGCCAGGCCGGTGTTCAGGGTCGCCTTCCACATGTCCACCCGTTTGGGGGAAAATTCCAGATGGATTTCCAGGCGTCCCCGGGCCACGGCCTCGCGCACCACGCGCTCCAGGGCCGCTTCGCTGGGCCGCAGAAAGAGCGGCAACCGCCATTTGAGGTCGAGAAAACGGCTGTTGACGGCGCGCACTTCCCAGACCTGGGTGAAGGCGTCGGACTCAAGGCGGCTTTTGCCGTATCCGGTCATGCTTTTGGGCATGGGGGCTCCTTTTGGGGGGACGGTGTGTGGACGGCGCGTTCGCGCAGATCCCGGCGGTAGCGGCAGCGGATGTCGGTCAGGCGCGCCAGCATGTCCGGCGCGGCATAGTCGGGAAACGTCCAGGGCAGGGTTTGCCAGGAGCCGGCCTGAAAGACAAGGGTCAAGTCGCCGAAGATGCCGTCCCCGAGATAGATGCGGTGGGTGAAATTCTTGCCCGTGGCCAGGACGAAGCGTTCGCAGGTCAGGAGCCCCGGGTCGAGATTGACCCGGCGGCGGCCGTCCGGGCGGGTAAGCTGGTCCTCCAGGGCATTGGTCGCCTGCTTGGCCCCTCCGAGCGCCTCCTGGGGGACAAGTCCGGCAAAACACAACAGCCGGCGCACCAGCGGCACGCCAAGCTCGTCATTATAATAGGCCGTGTGGATAAAAGGCATGGCCGGATAGGCGATTTCCACCGGGCCGAAGCGCTCGGCCAGACCGGCCAGGACCGGCTGCCAGCACTGGTCCAGCCCGGCAGACAGGACCGAGACGACCAGCTTGGCCGGCAGCGGCGCATGGGGCCGGCTCATCTCCGCTCCCCGGCCGCCGGAACAACCGTCAGGCATTCCCCGTCGATGCCGACCGGCCGCACCGCCACAAGCGCACCAAGGGGCGCATCCGGCGCAGTGGCAAAACGGCAGTCCACGTAAGCCTCGCAGGTCCCGGCCGCCGGCGCAGTGCGCTCAATGGCCACGGTCAGCTGCGGCGCTGCGGCAAGTTCGCCCAGGAACGCGGCGCTCTTGGCTGCGGCAATGGCGCGAAGGGCCTTGGCCCGTTCGGTCTTGGCCTCCTTGCCCACCTGGCCGGCCATGGCGGCGGCCGGCGTGCCCGGACGGCGGGAATAGGGAAAGACGTGGGCGTAGGTGATGGGCATGGCGGCCAGGAAGGCGGCGGTGGCGGCACAGGCGGCTTCGGATTCCCCGGGAAAGCCGGTGAGGATATCCAGGCCCAGGGCCGGGCGATTCCATTTCATACGCATCTTGTCCACAAAAGAGGACACGGCCGCGGCATCGCCCGGCCGGCGGCGCATGGCGGTCAGGGTTTCCGGGTCGGCGCTTTGCAGGGAAATGTGCAGATGGGGGCAGACGCTGCGGCTGGCGGCCAGGACGTCCAGGCCTTCCTCCGTCAGCATGGCCGGGTCGAGGGACCCCAGGCGCAGGCGGAAACAATTGCCGTGGCTGGCGGTGAGATCTGTTTCCAGGGCAGCCACAAGCTGCCAGAAGGTCATGGCCGGGGACAGGTCCGGGCCGAAATGGCCGAGATTGATGCCGGTCAGCCCCAGTTCGTGGTGGCCGGCGGCCAGCAGGCGCCGGGCTTCGGCCACGATGTCCGGGTAGGGGCGGGAGACCGATGCGCCCCGGGCGCTGGGGACGATGCAATAGGAGCAGCCGTGGGAGCAGCCGTCCTGAATTTTGACCAAGGCCCTGGCCCGGTCGTAGCCGGTGACGGCCAGGGCCGGGAACAGGCCGGCCGGGCGGGGGCTTGGCGAGGCGGCTTCGGCCGGGGCCCGGGCCAGAAGGCCCTTGTCCGGGACCGGGACGGCGCCCAGGTCGGCAAAGGCGCGCGGGCTGACCACAGCGGCGCAGCCGGTGACCACCACCCGGACTCCCGGACGGGCCTGGCGGACGAGGTTTCGGGTCAGGCGCCGGCCTTCGGCTTCGGCCCGGGCGGTCACGGCGCAGGACAACAACACGACGAGATCGGCCTCGGCAACGTCGGCCGCCGGGGCATAGCCCCTGGCGGCAAAGGCTTCGGCCAGGGCCCTGGCCTCGTATTGGTTGACCTTGCAGCCAAGGGTGGCCAGCCAGAAGCGATGTTTGGCGGATTGCGGCATGGGGGCGGCATAGCAAAGGGCGGTCGGGAGGTCTACGGGCGCGGTTTCGGAACGCAGGTTGCTAGGAGTCCTTTATGGGGAAAAAACTGCCCCGGGAGGCGGACATGCAAAAGCGCATCATTTTATTTTTCGACATTGTGGCGCTGACGGGATTTGGGGCCTACATGGCCATGACCATCTGGCGACTGCCTGATGAATTGCGCGGCCGCCTGCTGACCACCTCGCTGTCGATTCTGGCCCGGCTGACCACGGGCACAGGCTGAGCTGTCCTTTTTTCAGGATTAATTGCCTCAACTCAGGAGCCTGTCCTGGAAAGAGGATAGGCCGGTTTTGGTATCTGTCCCAAAAACCAGATAAATCGAATTGGACTGGTTCTTGAAAAGGATGCCCATCACTTGGATGGAGCATATGGCGCATACCTTTTCGCGAACCCAGTCGGGCAGACCTGTCCCCTATGCTTCCGCCTGCAGCGCAACTGCCGGTCGGGGGCCAATCTATTTTCGGGCTCTGGTGGACCTGGGCAACGGCGGCGTGGCCGGCATCGAGGCCGCCCGCAACAGGCAGGCCCGGCTTGACCCGGTGTCCTTCCTGGCCGGCACGGCGTTGCCTTCCCTCCAAACCCCGGGCCACGATGTCCTGGGAGCCTGGGGCAGCGAAGTCCGGGAACCGGCCGCCTATCTGGTCCGGGGCGATCTGACCACTTCGGCTGCCGGCCTTGGCGCATCCTTCGGGGTCAAGACCGGCCGCGTCATCATCATGTACGATGTTGCAGCCCTTTTGGTCGACCCGGCCCGGGCCATCGACACCCTGGTCGCGGCCAAGCGCGGGGGAGCCCGGGTGCTGCTCGACAATTTCGACATGGACAATCCGCCGGCCCGGTTCATGGAAGTGCTGCCGGCCGATATGTTGCGGGTCGATCCGAGGCAGATGCCCTGGCATTGGGATGGTGCCAAACGCCAGGAAGCCATGGCCTCACTGGTGCAATTTGCCGACAACCTCCTGATGGATGTTGCAGTGGAAGGTGTACAAAGCATCGGGCACAGACGAGAACTCAAGCAACTCGGCGTCCGCTACGCCCAAGGCAGCTGGCGGCGCGATACTTCCGGTCTTGTTCCTGATCCGGATATTCAAGTCTAGCGCTCGGGATTTCCCCCGTTTCCTTTGTTGACGGGGGTGCGGCCTGGTGAAAGAATCTCGTTGCCCTCGGATCCTTTCACCAGGTTGCCTTTGTGTCGCACGAGATGTTGCTTGCGAGGGTGTTCGCCCTTTCTGGCCCTTCATCGTCTGCTTATGAATTGACTTTTTGGGTGCGCAAAGTCGGCGCGCAGCCTGTTGCGGAGGCTTGCAGCAACAGGCTGGACTGGCCCTTATGCGTTTCAAATCATATCGAAATATTGTTCTTGCATAACCACCCTGGCCGATGTAGGATTTGAAATGATTGTGGGTCTTGCATTATGAGACCACAAAGCAAGCGAGGAGTACCCATGGATGATTTTTTGAGAGAAGCGTTGGAAATCGTTAAAGCGCAAGCTAGCGTTCGCAATATGTCCGAGGATGAAATCACCTCCATGGTGCGTCGGCTGGCCGATGATATTCGCGGCTTCGTCGCCACCGGCTCGGTTGGGCCTGTTGTCGAGGAACCGGCGGCCACACCGGCTGTTGATCCCAAAAAGGCCGTGCGCGAGCGCAGCATCATCTGCCTCGAGTCAGGCAAGGCCTTTAAGATCCTGACCAAGAAGCATCTTTCCAAATTCGGCCTGACTCCCGAGACCTACCGCGAGAAGTGGGGCTATCCCAAGAAAATGCCCCTGGTCTGCAAGGAGTTGCAGCGGGAACGCCGCAAGAAGATGAAGGAAATGAAGCTTTGGGAACGGCGCATTAAAAAATAGTGCATCCCGTGCCGATAACGCCAAACGCCCGGACAGGTTTTCCTGTCCGGGCGTTTGGCGTTGTGGTCCGGAGGCAATTTTTCGGGGACAGGCCTCCGGCCCTTGGGAGCCACGGCAGTCGGCCGCCGCAAGGCTTCGTCCTTAATTTTTTTGTATCCGTCCCGGCCGGACCGCGCTCGGGGGCGTAGCGGTTGACGATGGGCAGCCGCCAGTCCTTGCCAAAGGCGCGCGGGGTGATTTTCGGTCCCGGCGGACTCTGGCGGCGCTTGTATTCGTTACGGTCCACCAGCCGCGTCACCCGGTCCACCACCGCCGTATCCAGGCCGCGGGCCACCATGGCCGTGGGCGACAGGCCAAGCTCCACATAGGCCCGCAAGACCGGATCAAGGACGTCGTATTCCGGCAGCGAATCCGAATCCTTTTGGTTTGGCCGCAGTTCCGCGGTGGGCGGTTTGACCAGCACGCGTTCGGGGATGAGGTCCGTGCCGGCCTGGGCGTTGCGCCAGCGGGAGACGGCATAGACCAGGGTCTTGGGCACGTCTTTTATGACGGCGTAGCCGCCGGCCGTGTCGCCGTAGAGGGTGGAGTAGCCCACGCCCACTTCCGACTTGTTGCCCGTGGTCAGCACCAGCCGGCCGAATTTGTTGGAAAGGGCCATTAAAAGGGTGCCGCGGATGCGCGGCTGCAGGTTCTCTTCGGTGACGTCAAAGGGACGGTCGCCAAAAAGCGGGGCCAGGGCCTGGAGAAACGCCTGGAAAATCGGTTCGATGACCACGGTCTTGCATGCGATGCCCAGGCGCGCGGCCAGGGCCTCGGCGTCTTCCAGGCTGTCATCGGAGGAAAACCGGGTGGGCATGGCCACGCCCAGCACGTTTTGCGGGCCAAGGGCGTCGGCGGCGATGACCGCGGTCAGGGAGGAATCGATGCCCCCGGAAAGGCCCAGGGTCACCCCGGAAAACCCGGATTTGCGCACATAGTCCCGGGTGGCCACGACCAGGGCGCGGTAGACTTCTTCGAGCGGGTCGAGACAGGGGGCGATGGCCGGTCCGACAGGCGCGGGCCGGGGCGCGGCCGCCCGGTCCGGCAGTCCCGGCAGGACGACCCGGGCCGGGCAGCAGGCCGGGAGGAGCGGCTCCCATTTGCGGCAGCGCGGGTCCAGGAGGCGTTGCCGGGTGGGCTGGTCGATGTCGAGGTCGCATACGACCAGATCCTCGGCAAACTGGTGCCCGCGGGCCAGGAGGACGCCGTCCGGGCCAAAGACCAGACTCTGGCCGTCAAAGACCAGTTCGTCCTGGCCGCCGACAAGATTGACATAGGCCACAAAGGCCCCGTTGTCGGCCGCCCGGGTGGCCAGCATCCGCGTGCGGGCCGCACCTTTGTCCATGTGGTAGGGCGAGGCGGAGATGTTGATGAGCAGTCTTGCCCCGCCATGTTTGGCCTGTTCCGTGGGCGGGCCGTCTGGGTACCAGATGTCCTCGCAAACGCTCACTCCGAAGACAAAGCCGGCCCGGTCGAACACCGTGGTGCCCCGGCCCGTGGCAAAATAGCGGTTCTCGTCAAAGACGCCGTAGTTGGGCAGGAAGCGTTTGGCCGCCACCCCGGCGATGGTCCCGTCGTGGGCGATGATGGCGGCATTGACCAGATCGCCGTCGAGCCAGGGGCAGCCGAAAATGACGGTAAGGCCCAGGCTGGCCCGGACGATGTCCTGGGCGGCGGCCATGCAGGCGGCCACAAAATCGGGCTTGAGCAGCAGATCTTCCGGTGGATAGCCTGAAACGGCCATCTCCGGGAAAACAACGATATCGGCCCCGGCGGCCCTGGCCGCCTCGAGTCGGGCCAGGAGGGCGGCGGCGTTGCCGCCGACATCGCCCACCGTGGGATTGATCTGGCCAAGGGCCAAGCGCAACGCGGCCATTTCCGGCCTCCTTGTCAGGCAAGTTCCGGGAATCCTTAGCCCGTCTTGGCCCGGTCGGCAACCGCCGGAGGATGCCTCCCTGCTGTCCTCCGCCGGCAGGGAGCGCAGGTTTTGCCCTGCGCCCCCTTGGTCCCGGCCGCAAAATAGGTTACGGTTGCAGGAAAATCAGGTTTCACGTCCGTAGCGGCAGCACAGGCTCCGGGCGCAGCATTCGACCAGGCAGCGGCGAAGTGGGCAGGGCGTATCCCAGGCAACACGCAACCGGGCGGGGTGGATGATGCAGGCGGGCAGGACCCAGGCGGCACGGGGACAGTTGAGCCAGACCGAAAAACAGGATGTCGCGGCCCTGTTTCAAAGCGGCCGGCTGGCGGAAATCATTGAACGGGCCACGCACCTGACGGCGCGCTATCCCGGTGACGCCTTTGGCTGGAGCGTGCTCAGTTCCGCCCTGCTCCGCCAGGGCCGAAGCGAGCAGGCCCTGCCGCCGCTTCGCCGGGCTCTCGATCTGTCGCCCCGCGAGGCAGGGCTACACAGCAACCTTGGATTGGCGCTGCTTGGCCTGGGGCGCACCGATGAGGCCATGATGAGCTTTACCCGCGCCCTGGAAATCAGTCCCGCCACCGTGTCTGCCCACAACCATCTCGCCAACGCCCTGGAGTCTGTCGGGCGGCTGGAAGAGGCGGCGGCCCAGTACGAAGCCTCCCTGGACGCTTCCCCGGACCAGCCCCACACCCTGTATAACCTGGCCAATACCCTCTATGCCCTGGGCCGGCCCGAGGAGGCTCTTGTCCGCTACCGGGCCGCCCTGGCCCTGTCCCCGGACTATGCCTATGCCCTGGCCAACTACGGCGTGGCCCTGGCTTCGCTTGGCCGCAGCGCCGAGGCCGAGGACTGCGCCAGACGGGCCTTGCGCCTTGCCCCGGAGATGGGCGAGGCCCGGATTCTTCTCATCAACTGCCTGCTCTTGCGCAACGATCCGGCCGGGGCCCTGGCTGTGGTCGAGGCCGCCCTCGACGCCGGGGAGTGCCCGGAGATGCGCCGGTTTTTTGTCGCCTGTCTGCGGGGATTGCCGGTGCCGCCTGAAGGCTCGGTGCGCCGGGGGCGCATCCTGCGCGCCCTGGCCGAACCCTGGGGCCGCAGCGCCGAGGTGGCGGCCGTCGTCGCCCCCATGCTCGAAGCCGATGTGGTGGTTGGCGGCTGTGTGGGCCGGGCGCTGGCTGCCTGGCCCGGCCGGCTGGATGCCACGTCCCTGTACGGCCCCACGGGGCTGGCCAGCGTGGCCGGGGATGCGCTTTTTGCTGCCCTGCTCGATGCCGCCCCCATTGCCTCGCCCGGGTTGGAACGCTTTCTCACCCTGGCCCGGGCCGTGCTGCTGGACGCCGCTGTCCAGGCCGGCCCAGCCGTGGCGGACAGCGGCTGCAATGACCGCGAAACCGCCTTTTACGCGGCCCTGGCCCGGCAGTGCCGGATCAACGAATACGTCTTTGACGTCACCGCGGCCGAAGCGGCCGGTGTGGCCGAATTGACGGCGCGGCTGGCCGAGGCCCTGGACCGGGACCTGCCTGTGCCGGCCTTGTGGCTGGTGGCCGTGGCCGCCTTTGTCCCGCTCCACAGCCTGCCCCAGGCCGAGCGCCTGCTGGCCCGGTCCTGGCCCGAGCCGGTTGCCCTGGTCCTGACGCAGCAGCTTGTCAGGCATGCCGAGGAGCAGCGGCTTCGCGGCAGCATTCGCCAACTGACCCCCATCGAGGACGAGGTGTCGCGGCTGGTGCGCCGGCAATACGAGGAAAACCCCTATCCGCGCTGGGTGCGCCCGGCCCCGGTCGGCGCGGCCGTGACCCTGGCCGCCCATCTGCGCGAGCGCTTTCCCCGGGCTGCCCTGGACAATGTGCCCGGCGGCCCGACGCTTGACGTGCTGATCGCCGGCTGCGGCACGGGCCAGCATTCCCTGGAAACGGCCCGGGTGTTTCAGGGGGCAAGCGTCCTGGCCGTTGACCTGAGCCTGACCAGCCTGTGCTATGCCCGGCGAAAGACCCGGGAGCTCGGCGTTGCCAACATCGAATACGCCCAGGCCGACCTGCTGCGCCTTGGCGAGCTTGGCCGGCGTTTTGATCTGGTCGAATCCTCGGGCGTGCTCCACCATCTGGCCGACCCGGCAGCAGGGTGGCGGGCGCTCGTGCCGCTGGTTCGCCCGGGCGGCATCATGCGTATCGGCCTCTACAGCCGCCTCGCCCGCCGGGGCATCGCCAAGGTGCGGGAGCTGATCGCGGCCCGGGGGCTCGACGGTTCGGCCAAGACCATCCGGGCCTTTCGCCAGGAGCTCCTCGACATGCCCTGGGAACCGAGCTGGGGCCGCTATCTGCTTGGGGATTTTTTCAGCGTCAGCGGCTGCCGCGACCTGCTTTTCCACGTGCAGGAACACTGCCTGAGCCTGCTTGAACTGAAGGGCTTTTGCCTGGAAAACGGCCTGGCCGTCCTTGGCATCGAAGTGGACCCGCCGGTCCTGGCCGCCTACCGGGCGCGCTTCCCGCAGGACCCGGCCGCCACCGACCTGTCCAACTGGCACGCATTCGAAGAGGATAACCCGGATACATTTTTGGAGATGTACCAGTTCTGGGTGCAGCGGGTGTGATGGGAAGGGAAGAAAGGGGGAATGCCTCCGGCGGCCGGGGGGATGATCCCCCGGACCCCTGCAAAGGGAGAAGTTTTTCAAGGAAGTTCTTGGCGTTCGCAGTTCGTCCGGTCGCTTACAGACCGGGGCAGCCGGCGCTTGGGCTTGACGGGAACCGCCGTTGCTCCGGGTGGTGCCAAGGGCAGGACGGGGAGGCAAGGGCGTTCGGGAGGAAAGGGGGTGGCTAGGGAAACACCTTGCCGGGATTCATGATGCCGGCCGGGTCGAACACGTCTTTGATGCCGCGCTGCAGGCTGATGGAACGCGGCGACAACTCCATGGACAGAAACGGGCGTTTGGCCAGTCCGATGCCGTGTTCGCCGGACATGGTGCCGCCAAGGTCGAGCACAACGCCGATGAGGTCGTGGGCCAGGGCGTGGGTGCGCTCCCGGCAGCCGGCCTCGCCGGTGATATTGACGTGGATATTGCCGTCGCCGGCGTGGCCGAAGGCGTAGACGGCCAGGGCATGGCGTCGGCCCAGTTCCGGCAGGGCGTCGATGAGGTCCGGGATGCGCGCGATGGGCACGGCCACGTCCTCGGACAGGTAGACCGGGGCGCTTTCGTGGATGCGGCTGGAAATCTGGCGGCGGATGTCCCACAGGGCGTCGCGGCGGGCGGCGTCGGCAGCCGGCAGGATGGCCAGCGCCCCCCGGTCGCGGCAGATGGATTCCATGCGCCCGATGTCCCGGGCCGCCTGATCCGGGTCGCCGTCGGCCTCAAGGAGCAGGAGGGCGGCTTCGCCGCCGGGCAGGGCAAAGGGCAGAAGTTCCTCGACAATGCCAAGACAGGCCCGGTCCATGAGCTCCAGGGCGCAGGGCGACACCCCGCCGGCCATGACCGCGGCAACAGTCCCGACAGCCGCCCGGGCATCGGTGAAAAGAGCGGCCACGGCCCGCACCTCGCGGGGGTGGGGGATGAGCTTGACCGTCAGTTCGGTGATGATGCCAAGGGTCCCTTCCGAGCCGACAAACAGGCTGGCCAGGTCATAGCCGACCACGCCCTTGCGGGTGGCCGTGCCGGTATGCACGATCTCGCCGTCAGGCAGGACGGCGGTCAGTCCCAGGACATAATCGCGGGTGACGCCGTACTTGACGCAGGCCGGGCCGCCGGCGTTGGTGGCGGCGTTGCCGCCGATGGTGCAGGTGGCATAGCTTGCCGGATCGGGCGGATAAAAAAGCCCGACGGCCGCTGCGGCGTCGCGCAGGGTCTTGGTCACCACGCCCGCTTCCACCACGGCGCACAGGTTGGCCGTGTCGATGGCCGTGATGCGGTTTAATCGGGAGAGATCCACCACCACACCGCCGGTTTCGGCCAGACAGCCGCCAACCAGCCCGGTGCCGGCCCCGCGCGGGGTGACGGAAAAGCCGTGGCGGCCGGCCAACTGCATAAGCCGGCTGGCGGCGGCGGCGTCTTCGGGAAAAAAAACAGCGTCAGGCGGCAAAAACAGGCCGGAATCGTCGGTTGCGGCAGCGGTCAGGGCCTCGGGCGCGGTCGTCAGTCCCGGGCCGAGTTCCCGGCCAAGCAGGTGCAGCAGCCCCGGGTCCAGGCTCATGACTGTTCGTCCCGTTTGAC
Organism: Desulfovibrio sp. DV; assembly: GCF_001936595.1. Taxonomy (GTDB): domain Bacteria; phylum Desulfobacterota; class Desulfovibrionia; order Desulfovibrionales; family Desulfovibrionaceae; genus Solidesulfovibrio. Next base: position 75,465 of record NZ_MLBG01000005.1, on the reverse strand, counting down.
TTCAAAGCCCGGAATTTCCAGCTTTTTCTCCACGACCCGCAACACGAAGGCCGCCACGGTCACCAGGGCCAGATAATACAGCCCGACCACGACAAAGACCTCGGTATTGCGAAACGACGACTTGGCCAGACTGCGGCCCATGCCGGTCAGGTCGCTGACGGTGATGATGGAGGCCAGCGAGGAATACTTGATCAGGTAGACGATTTCGTTGCCGCAGCCCGGCAGTGCCCGACGAAAGGCTTGCGGCATGACGATGGAGCGGATGGTCTGAAAGGGCGTCATGCCCAGGGCCTGGGCGGCGCGCAACTGCCCGTGCTTGATCGAGAGCAGCCCGCCCCGGATGTACTCGGACTGGTACGCCCCGCTGCACAGGCCAAAGCCGACGATGGCGGCCCAGATGGGGGAGAGGACCAGGGAGACGCCGCCTATCGTGACGTAGGGCAGGGCAAAATACCAGAAATAGAGCTGCACCACGAGCGGCGTGCCGCGAAACAGCGAGACATAGCCGTCGCAGGCCCGGGCCAGGGGCCGTGGTCCGTAGACCCGGATGGCCCCGACCGAGACGCCGATGAAGACGCCCAGAAGCGAGGCCGGGATGATCATCAGGATGCTCGTCCACAGGCCCGCGTCCAGGGTCGGGATGATACGCTCGGCGGCGAAGGTGAAAAAACCGTCCATATGCTGCTGCGCCGTTCCTTACGCCCGGGGAGGAGGGGCGATCTCGCAGTGGCCGTCGCCGGCCAGTTCGCTGAGCTTGGCGCAAAACGACTGGGTGCGGCTGCCGGATTCCCGGGCGAGCAGCGTGGCCGGGGTGCCGCGTTCCACGATGCGGCCCTTTTCCATGAACAGGAATTCGTCGGCCAGCGAAGCTGAAAAGCTGATCTGGTGGGTGGCCATGACCATGGTCATACCCTCGTCGGCCAGGTCGCGGATGACGGTCAAGACCTCGCCGATCAATTCCGGGTCAAGGGCCGAGGTGGGTTCGTCCAAAAGCAGCACCTTGGGGTCCATGGCCAGGGCCCGGGCCACGGAGACGCGCTGTTTCTGCCCGCCGGAGAGCTGGGCCGGATAAAGCGAGGGCTTGTCGGCCAGTCCCACCCGGGCGAGTTCTTCCATGGCCCGGTTGGTGGCGGTGCGCTTGTCCAGGCCTTTGACCTTGATCAGGGCCACGCGCACATTGTCAAGAGCGCTCAAGTGGTCGAACAGATTGAAATCCTGAAAGATCATGCCGACCTGCTGGCGAAGCGCCAGGAGTTCCTTCTTGCTCTTGCCGTTGACCGGCACACCGTCCAGGGACACCGTGCCGGAGTCCGGGGGCGACAGGAAATTGATGCAGGACAGCAGCGTGGATTTGCCGGCGCCCGACGGGCCGATCAGGACCTTGAGCCGGCCTTTTTTGACCGAAAGCGAGACATCGTCGAGGATGCGCTGGCCGCCGATGGTCTTGACGATGTTCTCCAGGCGTAAAATGACCCGATCATCCATGCTACAGGCTTCCCTGGTGCGCGTATCCGGGGATGCGCACCTTGGCTTCGAGGCGTTTGAGGGCCTTGATGCCGGCCCAGGTGAGAAAGAAAAAGAGCGCCCCGGCCAACAGGGAAAGCGGCAGCGGCTGGTGGGTGGTGGCGGCCACGGACCGGGTGCGGGCCATGACTTCCAGCACGCCGATGGTAAAGGCCAGGGCCGAGTCCTTGAGTAAAATGGAATACTCGTTGGACCAGGCCGGGATGGCCAGCCGCAGGGCCTGCGGCAGCACGATGGAGCGGATGGCCACGGCGTCGCTCATGCCAAGGGCCTTGGCGGCCCGCAATTGTCCGGCCGGCAGGCTGTTCATGGCGCCGCGGAAAATCTGCGACTGGTAGGCGGCGCTGGTCAGGCCAAGGACGATGACGGCCGAAAGAAAGCCTGAGGAGAGCGGCAGAAAGGACAGGGCCGGCAGTTCGCTCAGGTAGGCCATGATGCCGAAATAAAAAAGATAGAGCTGGACCAGGATGGGCACGCCGCGAAAGAGCCAGACATAGCCGGCGACGAGTTTGCGCGAAAGCGGCCGGCCGTAGACATGGGCCACGGCCAGGGGCACGCCCAGGAGAAACCCGACGAACATGGCCCCGATGATGAGCCCGGCCGTCCACCACAGACCGCCGAGGATATACGGCAGGGCGTCCCAACTGGCCTGGGCGGCTTTGAAAAATCCTTCCATGAAAAACGTCCGGGGGGAGTCGCCCGGGTCCGGGCCGCCTGGGGCGGACCGGACCCGGCAACGTCGGGCAGTGGTTTACAGGCCGTACTTGGCCTTGAGCTCTCCCCAGTAGGGATCGGCCATGAGGAGTTTGAGGCCCTTGTTGACCTTGTCCTGGAACTCCTTGTCTTCCTTGCGCATGGCGTAGCCGTACTTCTCGGGGGCGGCGTCGAAGGTGCCGGCGACCTTGAAGCCCGGGGCATTCATGATTTCCTTGGCAATGGTGCTGTCCATGCCGGAACCGGCGATGCGGCCGATTTTCACGTCTTCCATGGACAGGTCGGTGGAGTCGTAGGGCACCAGCTCGAACTTGTAGCCGGGCTGGGTGACGAGGCCCTCAAGCAGCTTGGCGGTGACGGTGCCGCGCTGGATGCCGATCTTTTTGCCGGACTTGAGCAGATCGGCCAGGGGGGCGGTTTCCTTGTCGCCAACCACGAGCACCTGGGTGACTTCGTAGTAGGGGATGGAGAAGTCGACCTTCTCGGCGCGTTCGGCCGTGGCGCTCATGCCCGAGGCGATGATGTCGATTTTTTTGGCGAGCAGGGCCGGGATGATGCCGTCCCAGTCCATGGGCTGATGTTTGATTTTAAAGCCCATCTTCTTGGCGATCCAGTCCATGGACTCGACGTCAAAGCCGGTGGGTTTGCCGGCCTTGTCCACAAAGCCGAAGGGCGGAAAACCGAAGTCGATGCCGTTGACGTAGACTTTTTCCTCAGCCTGGGCCAAGCCGCCGAAGCACAGGACAAAGGCGGCCAGAGCAGCCAGAAGAAGGCCAAAACGTTTGCGCATGGGTCGCTCCCGGGGTTGAAGGTGGCAGTATCGGGCCATGGCCGTATCCGACGACGCCGGGAGGTCCGGCGCGCACTGGCGCATCAACGATTCGGAACCGAAAAGGACTAACAGACAAGCCCCCGGCGATCAAGGCCGATGGCGGCAGGGCTGGCGGATGGTCCGTAGGTGCGGCGGGCAGACCGGCGTGTCCGTGTCCGCCGTCCGGCCGGTGTTGCCGGGGTGACGGCCAAGAGGAATCCGGGCCGGCCGGGGCGGTCTGCCCGCCCTGCCGTGCCTTCCGGACGCCGCCCGGGCGGGGTCAGGAGAGTTGGATGCCGAGCACCCGGTTGCGACCGGCCTGCTTGGCTTCGTAGAGCTTGCGGTCGGCTAGGCACAGGAGCGCTTCCGGGGTGAAGGCCGGGGTGGGTACGATTGCGGCGGCACCGAGGGTGATGGTCAGCACCCTGGTTGGCGACTGGGCAACGCTGGAGCCTGCATGTTCGAGGCCAAGCGCCTCCACAGCGGCCCGCATGGTTTCGGCCAGATGCAGCGCGCCGCCGATGTCGGTATCCTCAAGCACCATGACGAATTCCTCGCCGCCAAAGCGCGCGGCCAGATCGCCCGGACGCTTGAGCGCGCCGGTCAGGGTGCGGGCCACGGCCTTTAAGCATTCGTCGCCGGCCATGTGGCCGTAGGTGTCGTTGTAGGCTTTGAAACAGTCGATGTCGGCCATGATCAGGGCCAGGGGCGTGGCGCCGCGCATCGACTGCCGCCAGGCCCGGCCGAGGCAGTCGTCAAAGCGGCGGCGGTTGGCGATGCCGGTCAGGCCGTCGCGCATGGACAGGGTTTCCAGCAGATCGCCCCGGCGCTTGAGCTCCACATGGGTGCGCACCCTGGCCTGGACAATGGGGACGCTGACCGGTTTTACGATGTAGTCCACGGCCCCGAGGGCCAGACCCATGGTCTCGTCGGACACGTCGCCCTTGGCTGTCAGAAAGATGATGGGGATATTGCGGGTGGCGGCCCTGGCCTTGAGCCGGCGGCAGACTTCGTAGCCATCCATGTCCGGCATGACGATATCGAGCAGGATCAGGTCCGGCGGGCTCTCATCCACCAACTGCAGCGCCTGGATGCCGCTGCTGGCTATGCGCACGTCAAATTCCGCGCGCAGCGTCTCGGTGAGGATGGCCAGATTGGACGGGGCGTCGTCAACGATGAGGACCGTTGCCGGGATTGTCTGCATTTCCATGACCGGGGACTCCACAGAGGGGGAGGATGGGCCTGCATTAGCCTCTCATCGGCCTGAAGGCAAGACGCGCCTCTCTGATGGCCGCCGGCGATTGGTCAGCCACACGCCCAAAAGCACCAGTAGGCCGCCCAGGGCCAGGGCCCGGGACAGGGGTTCGTCCAGCACAAGCCAGCCCAGGAACACGGCCACCACCGGCACGAGATTGATAAACACCCCGGCCTTGGTCGGCCCAAGGGCCTTGACCCCTTCGTAATACCAGGAAAACCCGAATCCCGTGGCCAGGATGCCGAAAAAGGCGATGAGCCCCCAGGCCACCGGGCCGGCATTGGCCACATCGCGCGAAAGGCCCATGAAAAGTGCCGGCGGCAACAGCATCAAAGCCCCCAGGATGCACGACCAGGTGACGGCGCTGTAGGGCGCTATGCGTTCCATGGCCTTCTTGCCGGCCAGGGTATAGGCGGCCCAGGCGGCCACGCAGCCGAAAATGCACAGGTCGCCCGAGGAAAGGCCCTTGGCCAGGAGGGCCAGCGGGTCGCCGCCGGAGACGATAAGCCCCACCCCGGCAAAGGACACGACGATGCCGGCGATTTTAAGCGGCGCAAAGGTTTCCCGAAAGAGCAGGCCGGAAAAAAGCGCCACCACCGACGGGATCGAGGCCACGATCAGCGCGGCCCGGCCGGCCGGGACCGTGCGCAGGCCGGCGAAAAAAAGCGCGTTGTAGGCGAAGATGCCGGTGGCCGCCAGGGTCAGAAGCCAGGGCAGGTCCTGTCTGGCCAGTCTGGGGAAGCGGCCTTCGATACGGGCGGTGAGGAAATAGAGAAAGACCGAGGCCAGGGCGAAACGCAAAAAGGCCGCGGAAAACGGTCCCATGTACGTGCCAAGCAGCCGTCCGGCCACCCAGGTGCCGCCCCACAGCACGGCCGAACCGACAAGCTTTGCGTAAATATGCGTCATGGCAAGCGTCCTTCCCTTTCCCTGCGGGGCGAGGTTGTTCGCATATTCACGAGTAAAAGTCACCCGTTGCGTCGTTGAACCGGCCCGGCCTTTGGCGTAGGCTGCCCCAAACCCGGAGCAGCCATGGAACCCATGAATTTCAATTTCCTGTGCGGCGACCCGCCGCCCCCAAGCGGCCTTTCGGTCGGCATCATCGGCGCCGGACCGTCCGGGCTGGCTGCGGCCGGCTACCTGTCGTGCCTGGGCCATGCCGTGGAAGTCTACGACAAAATGCCGCGTCCGGGCGGGCTCATGCTCTTTGGCATCCCCGGCCACCGCATCCCGCGCGAGCGCATCGAGGCCGGCACCCTGCGCATGGCCCGGCGCTATGGCGTCATCTTCCACACCCACACCAAGATCTGTTGCAGCGCGCCGCTTTTCGAGGAAGAAGGCGACCATTTCTGCAACGAGGTCAAGGGCCTGGGCGAGATGATCAAAAAGCATGAAGCCATCATGATCGCCACCGGCTCCTGGCGCTCGCGCCGCCTTGGCGTCCCGGGCGAGGATCTGCCCGGCGTGCTCTCGGGCCTGCAGTTTCTCTTTCCCATCCGGGCCGCCCACTACTGCGCCCCCGGCGTCAAGGCCCCGGATGTGGCCGGCAAACGGGTCATCGTCATCGGAGCCGGCCACTCGGCCGTGGACGTGGCCCACGGAGCCGTGGCCCTGGGCGCGGCCTCGGTCGATATGCTCTATCGCCGCAGCCGCAGCGAAGCCCCCTGCGGGGCGCTCGAGATCGACCGGCTGGAGGCGGCCGGCGTCACCTGGCACGAGCGCTGCCTGCCCGAGGCCGTCCTCGGTGAAACCACTCTCGCCGGCCTGTCCTACCGCCAGGGCGGTGAACTCAAGACACTGCCGGCCGATCTGCTGGTGGCGGCCATCGGCGAGGTGGCCACGCCGCCCTTTGCCAAGGAACTCGGCCTCGAATCCGTGCGCAAGGGCGAGGTGCGCTGGCTCAACATGACGGCCATCGACAACGTGTTCGTGGCCGGCGATGCCCTCACCGGCCCAAGCAAGATCGGCAAGGCCATCTATTCCGGGCTGCGCGCCGCCCGGTCCCTGGCCCAGTGGCTCGACCTCAAGGCCCAGAACCGCCAGACGGAATTCGCCGGCGATGAACTGATAAGCCGCGAAGCCGACCGCTTCCCCGGCGGCGAGTTCCGCGACGCGCCGCGCGTACGCGGGCGGTAGGTGGGGAAAAGAGAAGAAAGGCAGGAAGAGGCCTCCGGCGGCCGGGGGGATGATCCCCCCGGACCCCTGCAAAGGGGAAGTTGTTTGTAAAGGGTGCCCTGGCCCTGGCTGGCATACGGTCGCTTGACAGGACGAGCCGCCGGCTGCGGCGGCCAGCGGGAAAGACGCCCCTTTGCATTATTGCCTGGGGCAGGGCGGGAAGAGCAAGTGCTGCGCCGGCAGGCGGGAGGGGAGTGTGCGGGATGGATGACGGGAAGACGCTTTTTATTGATTATTCGAAGTGCATCGGCTGCGAGACATGCGAGTATGTCTGCCGGTTCGTGGGCGATATGCCGCGCATCCACATGATCCGGGCCGCTTCCGGGTTCATGGCGCCGCTGTATTGCCGCCACTGCGCCGAACCCAATTGCGCCAAGGTCTGCAAGCGCGGGGCGATTGTGCGCGACGTGGACGGGGCCATGGTGCTCGACCCGATGCTGTGCCGGGGCTGTGAATCGCGCCAGTGCATGCTGGCCTGTCCCTACATGGCCATTTTCGAGACCGACAAGGGGGTGACCGTGGTCAAGTGCGACCTGTGCGCCTCCCGCCGCCAGCGCGGCAAAAAGCCGGCCTGCGCCGAAATGTGCCCCTGCGGAGCCATCCACTACGTCACCCGGGACGAGGCGGCGGGGCTTGGCGACGAGGCGGCCGGCGAGGCGGAAAAACGGGTGCTCGATTTCCTGCGCCCGCCCAAGGCCAAGCCGGAACCCGGAGCCTGAGCGGAAAAAGGCTTGACCGGACAAGCCGCTGCACGGCACCAAGGTCGGTCAGCCAAGACATAAACGCAACCACCGCCGGCCGGTGCGCCTGATCCGCGCCAGAGCGGCGAGGAGGACGCCTTGAACACACCAGACGACGCCCTTTCCCCGGAAGCGGCCAAGGCCGAGGCCCTGCACCAAAGCGCCCTGGAAGCCCTGGAACGCAAGGAACTTGAGGCCGCCAAAGACGGCTTCACCCAGGCCCTGGCCGCCTTCACTGCCCTTGGCGACGACATCGGCGTGGCCATGACCAGCCACAACCTGGGCCTGACCAGCCAGGAAGCCGGCGACCTGGAAGAGGCCCGGCAGTGGCTGGAAAAATCCCTGGCCATCAGCGAACGCGAAGACCTCGACGGCGGCATGACCGTCACCTGCCACCAGCTCGGCGTGGTGGCCCAGCTTGGCGAGGACTACGAGGCCGCCCGGGATTGGTACGTGCGGGCGCTGGCTCTCGAGGAAAAGCACGGCAACGTCGTTGGCGAGGCCAAGACCAGCCACCAGCTCGGCATCATCTGCCACCTGCTTGGCGATCTGGAAGCGGCCAAGTCCTGGTACAATCGGGCCATTGCCGGCTTTGAGGGCGTTGGCGACAGCCAGACCGCGGCCACGACCAAAAAACTTCTGGATTATCTCACTGACTACGAACGCCAGGGCAGCCACGAAGGCCACGAAGGGCCGTGCAGCCGGCAGCAGTAAGCCTGTCGCTCCAGGCCGATGCCCCGGCGACGCCCTGCGGCGCACCAGGCAAAAAAGGCTGCCTCCGTTTCCGGGGGCAGCCTTTTGGCGAATAAAAGTCGCACGGGCTAGAGAATCTGTTCCAGGAATTTTTGGGTGCGCGGATGGCGGGGGCTGGTGAAAAACTCCGCTGGCGTGGCGATTTCGAGAATCTGCCCCTCGTCCATGAAGACGATGCGGTCGGCCACTTCCCGGGCAAAGCCCATTTCGTGGGTGACGCAGACCATGGTCATGCCTTCCCGGGCGAGCTTGACCATGACGTCGAGCACCTCGCCGATCATCTCCGGATCAAGGGCCGAGGTCGGCTCGTCAAAAAGCATGATCTTGGGGCTCATGGCCAAGGCCCGGGCAATGGCCACGCGCTGCTGCTGGCCGCCCGAAAGCTTGGCCGGAAACACGTCGGCCTTTTCCAGGATGCCCACCTTGTCGAGCAACCGCCGGGCCATGGCGTCGGCTTCCGCCGGATCCATGCCCTTGAGCTTTATCGGGGCCAGGGTGAGGTTTTGCAGCACGGTCTTGTGCGGGAAGAGGTTGAAGCTCTGAAAGACCATGCCCACTTCCATGCGCACCTTGTTGATGTCCACGGTCTTGTCGTCAAGATCGAAGCCGTCAACCACAATCCGGCCGGCGCTGATGTTTTCGAGCCGGTTGATCGTGCGTAAAAGCGTCGACTTGCCCGAGCCGCTCGGGCCGATGATGACGACTTTCTCTCCTTGTCCCACGTCCAGGCTGACATGGGACAAGGCGGCCACTGCATCGAAATACTTGCTGACGTCCGCTATGCGGATGATCGGGCTATCGTTTGACATGGTGCGACAGACGCTCCTCCATGATGCTCACAAGCTTGGAGAGAACCAGGGTGATGATCAGGTAGACCACGGCCACCATGGTGAAGGTCTCGAAATACATAAACGACTCCGAGGCGAATTCCCGGCCGCGACGCAGCAGGTCGGCCACGCCGAGAATGGAAACCAGGGAGGTGTCTTTGAGCAGGGCAATGAACTCGTTGCCGACCGGCGGCAAGATGGTGCGCCAGGCCTGGGGCAGGATGACGTGGTACATGGTCTGGGCCCGGTTGAACCCAAGCGAGCGGGCCGCTTCGGTCTGTCCCACCGGGATGGCCAGGATGCCGGCCCGGAACACTTCGCCCATGTAGGCCCCGTAGCACACGCTCATGGACAGGACGGCGGCCAGCAGGTCGGGCACCTGCACGATGCGGCCAAGGGCGTAGTAGATATAGAAGAGCTGGACTAAAAGCGGCACGCCGCGCACGATCTCGACATAGGTCGAGGCCACGAGATTGACGTATTTGTTGCGTGAAATGCGGCCAAGGCCGGTGATCAGTCCGAACACCAGGGCCAGGGCGATGGAGCAGACGGTCACCTGGAAGGTGATCAGAATGCCGTCGGGGATGAACTTGAAGATGCGCAGATACGGATCGGGGTGGAAGACGAGCAGGTAGCCGAGCACGATGAGTGCGCCGGCAAACGACAGCCGCCAGGCTGAAACCAGCCCTTTGTCTGAGGGTTTGGGAATGGCCGCCCCGTCGCCGACGTCGATGACGACCTGGGGTTCTTCCACAGGACACTTGCCTTGGTGTTTCATGAGCCTTGTCCACTCGAGGGCGTCCGCCGGCCCAAAGGGCCGGCGGACGGTGTCGGCATTGCCGGTTTGCTACTCAGCCGTGCCGAGCCACTTCTTGAGGATTTCCTTCTCGATGCCCTTCTGCTTCACGGCTTCGAGGCCCTTGTTGATCAGGGCGAGGGTTTCCTTGTCGCCCTTTTTCACGGCAACGCCGTACATCTCGTCGTCGGCCGGGATGATGCAGGCGATCTTCAGGGCGTCCTTGTAGTTGTCCTTTTTAAGCGCATAGAGCTTGGCGACCGGATCGTCGCAGACAACGCCGTCGATGCGGCCGTTGAAGAGGTCTTCGAAGGCCAGGCCGACTTCGTCATAGGACTTGTCCTTGACGCCTTCGGACTTTTTCACGGCAAAGTGGCCGGTGGTGCTGATCTGGGCGCCAAGCGTCTTGCCCTTCATGTCCTCGATGCACTTGGCATCGGACTTCTTGGGGATGACCAGGGCCTGCTTGACAGTCATGTAGGGAGTGGAGAAGTCCATGCTTTTCTTGCGGTCGTCGGTGATGGTGACCGAAGAGCAGATGGCGTCGTACTTGCCGGCGGCCAGTCCGGCGAAGATGCCGTCCCAGGCCACGGCCTTGAATTCGGGCGTGAAGCCCGCTTCCTTGCCGGCGGCTTCCATGAGATCAACGGCCAGTCCGGTGATCTTGTGGTTGCTGTCCACGAACTCCATGGGCGGCCAGGTGGCGTCGGTGGCGAAGACAATGGTTTTGGCCAGGGACGGCGAAGCGGTCATGGCGACAAGCACGAGGGCCAGGACAAGTTTTTTGACCATGGAAGACTCCGGGGGTTGGAGGTGACAAATAACAAGGGAACGTACCCTTAACGCCGTGAACGTGTCACGCCCTTGTGTCCGAATCTTCTGCAAAATTCAAGACAGGCCGGGCATAAAACCCTGTAAATCAGACCGGCCGGCCGGCCGCCGCCGGGTCCCAATTTTGGCAAAATGCCGCCAGTCGTTCGAGGTTTTCGGCAAAATCGGCCCGGCCAAAGCCGATGCGGAAGTGTTCCGGCCAGTCTTCGCCATAGAGGCTGCCGGGCAGGAGCAGGACGCCGGTTGCAGCCAGCAGTTCCCGGCAAAAGACATCGGCCCTGCCCTGGCAAAGCCCGGGAAAGGCGGTCAGGCCCCCGCGCGGGGGCACGAAATGGAAAAGATGGGCGTGCTCCAGGAAAAACTCCCCAAGCAGCCGGCGGTTGGCATCAAGGAGCGTCCCCATGCGGGCAAGCAGTGTTTCCCGGGCGGTCAGGGCGCAGGTGGCCAGATATTCCGATGGGGCCGAGCCGCAGATGGACAGGTAGTCCTTGGCCGAGGCCATGCGGGCCAGCATCTCCCGGTCCCGGCAGCACACCCAGCCCACCCGCAGGCCGGCCAGGCCGAAGGACTTGGACATGACCCCCAGGGACACGGCCCGGGGATCGAGGTCGCAGGCCGCCGGCAGGGCGGGAACGCCCGCGGCTTCCGAGAAACGGTAGACCTCGTCGGAAAAGACCCGTACGCCATGCTCCGCAGCCGTGGCGACGATGGCCGCAAAGGCTTCCGGAGTGGGCAGGTAGCCTGTGGGATTGTGGGGAAAATTGACCGCCAGGACCTTGGTCGTGGCACCTAGCAGCGGCTCCAATGCCGCCATGTCCGGGGCAAAGCCGCAGGCCGGATCGCAGCGCCAGGGCGCCACCCGGCAGCCCAGGGCGGTGGCGATGTCGGACAGGGACTGGTAGCATGGCGTGGTCACCGCCAGGGTGTCGCCGGTTGTCAGCGCCGTGGTCATGAAGGTGTAAATGGCCTCTTCGGCCCCGACATGGACCAGCACGTCCTCAGGCTCGATGGTCGTATACAGCGAGGCAATGGCCTGTCGCAGGGCCGGCGAACCTTTGGAATCGGTGTAGCCCAGGTGGACCGCGCCAAGCCCTTCGGCCCCGCCGGGCGCCAGGGCCAGCAGTTCGGCCACGCTTAACGATTCGCCGTCGGAGACACACAGCAGATAGGGAGCGGTGAATTCGTGGCGGGCGAAAAAACGCTCCAGACGAAACGGGGGTAGGTTCAAGGCGTTTCGGTCCTTTTTATGTAGGATAGCGTCCCTGGGAAAAAAGGGACAAGGGGACATACGCATGTTCGCGACAACCGGCAAGATGCTTCTGATCGTCGGGGTGCTGCTTGCAGCCCTGGGGCTTGTGTTTATGCTGGCGGAGCGGCCGGGCGTGGTGCGAAGCCTGCTCGAACGCCTGCCTTTGGGCCGGCTGCCCGGTGACGTGCGCGTCAAGGGCGAGGGGTTTTCCGTGTATTTCCCGTGGGTCAGCTGTCTGGTGGTCAGCGCCCTGGCCAGTCTGCTCCTGTGGCTGCTGCGAAAATAACGTCTGCCACGACGCCCGGGGCGTCGCCAGACCGGGCCTGTCCGCGATTGTCGCCCACCCTGAAACGTGCTACCCAGGCGGACCTATGCCATTCGACATCGCCCAGATTTTTCGCACCAACAAGACCCTGGCCATATGGGCAGCCTTTTTCGGTCTGGTGTGGCTGACCAGTTACTACGGCCTGTTCGGGCTGGTCTTTATCACCTATATCCTGTGTTTCCTGTTCAACGGCCCCATCGAACGGCTGGCTGCCAAGACCCGGTGGCCCCGGGTGCTTTGGGCCGTCGTTGTCTATATTGTCTTTCTGGCCGTGGTCCTGACCATCATTTCCACGGTGGTGCCGAAGATCGGAGCCGAGTCCTCGTCGTTCCTCAAAAAGCTGCCCGACACCCTGGAGACCCTGCGCAAGCACCTGGACAACTGGGCCTGGATTGCCCCGGACATGGCTGCGCCCATCTCCAAGGTCAAGGACTACCTAGCCCTGGAAGCCCTGGTCGGGGTCAAGGCCGAGACGCTTTTTTCCCTGGCTGTCAATTCCTTCAACCAGATTAGCACCTACGTCTCGACCTTTCTTTTGGGCACGCTGTTCAGTTTTCTCATCATGCTCGATTTCCCCAACCTGAAGGCCAAGACCATTGCCCTGCGCGAGTCCCGGCTGCGTGACATCTACGACGTCACGGCCAGGAGCGTGGTGCGTTTTGCCATCGTGGTCGGCATGGGCTTTCGGGCCCAGATGATGATTGCCGGCCTCAACACCCTGCTGACCGCCCTTGGCATGTATATTCTCGGCATCGAGCCGGTGGGGCTGCTCTCCACGGTGGTGTTTTTTTGCGGCCTGATCCCGGTGCTCGGCACCTTTATTTCCTCGGCCCCCATCGTCCTGGTGGCCGTCAACACCACCGGGCCCAACCATGCCCTGTGGGCCATTTTCATGATCATCATCGTCCACACCATTGAGACCTATATTTTAAATCCCCGCATTGTGGCCGCCATGTTCAAGATCAGTCCGCTCATTACGCTGATGATCCTCTATGTCGGGCACAAGCTTTTCGGTTTGTGGGGCATGGTGCTCGGCGTGCCGGTGTCGGTCTTCATTTTGCGCTACGTCATCCTCGGGGTGGATCTGGAAAGTTCGTCCAGCGTGCCGGAACCACCCTGTACGCCGCAGGCGGCAGAGCAGGGGGGCGGCAATGGCTGAGGCCGGGTTGCGTTTTATCCGGGCCGGGGTTGCCGCGCTTTCGGCCGTGGTCTGTCTGGTCCAGGCCGGGCCGGTGCGGGCCGGGCTGGAGGAAGGCCGGGCGGCCTGGCGGGATGGGGACTATTCGCGGGCTTTCGAGGAATTTCTGCCCCTGGCCATGGCCGGCGACACGACGGTGCAAAACCAGATCGCGGCCATGTACTATACCGGCCAGGGCGTGGCCCAGGATTATGCCAAGGCGGCGGAGTGGTTTAAAAAGGCTGCTGTGGCCGGCAGTCCCGAGGCCCAGTATTGCCTGGGCAAGCTTTTCTATTACGGCCAGGGCGTGCCCCAGAATTTCGAAGAGGCGGTCAAGCAGCTCACCGACGCGGCCCTTGGCGGCAAGGGCGGGGCCCAGTATTTGCTTGCCACCCTGCAACTCTACGGCAAGGGCATCGAAGCCAACCCGGTCAAGGCTTATTTCTGGTCCTTGCTGGCTGTTGCCGCCGCCGACCTGCCGGAGGATGAAAAGGCTGCGGCCACGGCCCTTCGCGACCAGATCCAGGCCACCCTGTCCAAGCGCCAGATCGAGTCCATGCAGGCCATGGCCCGCACCTGGGCGCCCCGCAAAGGCGTTCCGGCCCCGACTCCGCCCGCTGCCCCCCGCCGGGGCGGCTGACCCGCCGTCCGGCCACCGGAGCGACGGTGGCCCGGATCAAGGGCATGCTTCGGCTGTTCCGGTCCCCGGCCGACCGAATTACCAGCCAACGCCAAGACCCCTTTACACACTTCTTTCGTTGCAGGGGTCCGGGGGGATCATCCCCCCGGCCGCCGGAGGCACTCTTCCTCTTCCCTCTCACCTTCCCTCTCACCTTCCCTCTCGCCTTCTCTCTCACGCCACGCCTAGCCGAAGTCCGGCCAGTCCTTTTCGAAGCGCACTTTTCCTTTGGTCTTTTTGAATTTGCGCAGCAGCACGTAGAGTGCGCCTGTGCCGCCGTGGCGGGGCAGGGCGGTGCTGAAGGCCAGGACCGCCCGTTTGAGGGGGTCGTGGGTGAGCCAGGATTTGAGTTCTTCCTTGAGCACCGGCAGGCCGCCGGGTGAATTGGAGCCCCGGCCGGGGATGACAAGCAGGCAGCGTTTGCCGGCCATATAGTGTTCGCGCACGAAGTGGAGCAGGGTGAGCTTGGCTTGGTCAATCGTAAAGCCATGCAGGTCGAGGTGGGCTTCGGGGGAGAACTGGCCGGCCCGCAATTGGCGGTAGATCTTGGGATCGAGGTCGTTGACAAAGCCCTGTACGTATTCGTCGCTGTATTCCAGGGTGAATTCCACCCGGCCGGCCACCAGATCGCGCAGGGCGTCCAGGGCTTGTTGCTCTTCATCGGCCGGCGAGGGCGGCGGCGGCAGCGGGGTCACCGGCCGGATGTCGCGGCCGCCGCTTTTCTCCCGATCGAGCTTGGCCACGCCGTTCATGGCCCGCAAAAAATCCGATTCGTCGGCCTGTTGCGGCTGGGCCGGTTTGGAAGCGGCGGCCACGGCCTTGGCCACGGCCGGCGGCAGGTCTTTTTTTCGGGCCACTTTAACGCCCTTGAAGACGCCGGCAAAGGGACGAAACGCTGTTGGATCTTCTTTCTTCGACATGGCCGGAGAGGCTATAGGCAACCATCGCCCTTGGCAAGCCGGGACCGGGCCGGACGAGTCTGGTCCGGCCCGGGGTGCTGGCTGGCGGGCGCCTGTGCCGCCAGGGGCCCGGCCTGGCTCGCATCCGGCAAGCCCGGCCGGGCGGGAGCCTATGGCCTTTGCCGCGGCCCTGGTGTAATACTGCCAGGGCAGCGGTCCGGCTGGAGAATCGACCGGGATGGTTGACGCAGTCCGATGTCGGCTTATTATGTAAACTTGCCGGGAAACCAGCCGGGAAAACGGGAGAGAAAGCCCCTATGAGCGTTGAATACAAAGACTATTATAAGATCCTGGGGGTGACCAAGGCTGCCAGCCAGGAAGAAATATCCAAGGCGTTCAAGAAGTTGGCCCGCAAGCACCATCCTGACCTCAATCAGAACGATCCGGACGCGGAAAAGAAGTTCAAGGAGTGCAGCGAGGCCTATGAGGTCCTAAAAGACCCGGAGAAGCGCAAGCTTTTTGATTCGCTGGGGGCCAATTGGCAGCATGGCCAGAATTTCCAGCGTCCGCCGGGCTTTGAAAACGTGCAGTACAACTTCGGCGGCCAGGGCGGCCAGCAGTTCGACGCCGGGGCCTTTTCCGACTTTTTCGAGACCATTTTCGGCGGCGTGGGCGGGGCGGCCGGCCCTCGCGGACGCCAGGACCGGGGCGGGTCCTTTGGGGATTTCGGCGGTTTTGGCGGCGCGGGCGGTTTTGGCGGGGCCGGGGGCTATTCCCGGGGACCGTCGCGCGGCTCCGACGCCAATGCCAGCCTGGAGCTGACCCTGGAGGAAGCCTACCTCGGCGGGGCCAAGGAAGTGGCTTTCCAGGAGCAGACCATCGGTCCTGATGGTGCGCCGCGCCTGGGCACCAAGCGCCTGAGCGTGTCCATTCCGGCCGGCGTGCGCGACGGGGCGAAAATCCGTCTCTCCGGCCAGGGCAATGCCGGCCGGGCCGGGGGCAAGGCCGGGGATCTCTATCTCAAGGTCAGGATCATGCCCCATGCCCTGTTCAAGCTGGAAGAGGGCAACGTCATTTTGGATCTGCCCCTGGCCCCCTGGGAGGCCGCCCTTGGGGCCAAGGTCCGGGTGCCGACCCTGGACGGGGCCGTGGAGATGTCCATCCCGGCCGGTTCGTCGTCGGGCCGCAAGCTCCGTCTGGCCGGCAAGGGCCTGGGGGGCCAGGGCAAGCGCGGCGATCAGTTGGTGCGGCTCATGGTGCAGGTTCCGGGCAGCCTCACGGACGAGGAGCGGGAACTCTGGGAAAAGCTGGCCCAAGCCTCTGATTTCAACCCCCGGCCGTTTTAGGGCCAAGAGAGGTCGCCATGGAGATCAAGCACATCGTTATTGCCGGCAGCCTCCCCGCCCGGTCCGAGCGTCTCAGTCTGGCCCAGGTCCAGGAGTTGACCGGACTCGATTCTGCGGTGGTGGGGGAGCTTATCGAACTTGGCTGGATCACGCCGGAACGCACCACGTCCGAGGCGTTTTTGTTTCGCAGCCGGGACGTCTACAGATTGCGCAAGCTCGACCGCATCAAGCGCGATTTCGAGCTGCCGCTCCTGGGTGCAAGCATTGTTGTCGATCTGCTGGAGCGTATCGAGTATCTTGAAGGCAAGGTCAATGAGCTGCATCGACTCTTATAGCTGAGACATACCAAGAAACGGTCAAGTGTTTTTGAAGTTTTCGCTCGTTGACAGAAAAAATTGTTTTGGGTTGTTGCAATTTCCGCCGGCGTTCTTATCTCTGATGCAGCCACGGAGGAGGACATTGTATGGATCTCAATAAGTTTACCCAGAAATCCCAGCAGGCCATCGGCGAAGCCCAGAATGTTGCTGTGCGCATGAGCCAGCAGCAGGTGGACGCCGAGCATCTGCTCTACGCCCTGTTGACCCAGGACCAGGGGCTGGTGCCCCGCATCCTGGACAAAGCCGGGTATAATACCCAGGCCTACCTGGCCGAACTGGAACGCGGCCTTGGCCGTCTGCCCAAGGTCAGCGGTCCGGGCGCGGCTCCGGGACAGATTTACGTCGCCCCGCGCCTCAATGAAATCCTGGTCAAGGCCCAGGATCTGGCCAAGCACCTCAAAGACGAATACGTCAGCGTCGAACACCTGTTCCTGGCCTTTTGCGACGAACCGCCTTCGACCCTGGCCGGACAGGTGAACAAGGCCCTTGGCATCGACAAAAACCGCATTCTCGCCGCCCTGACCGAAATCCGCGGCGGCCAGCGGGTCACCTCGGCCGATCCCGAGGGCACCTACGAGGCCCTGTCCAAGTACGGTCGCGATCTGGTCGAAGACGCCAAAAAGGGCCGGCTCGATCCGGTCATCGGCCGCGACGAGGAAATCCGGCGGGTCATCCGCATCCTTTCCCGGCGCACCAAGAACAATCCCGTGGTCATCGGCGAGGCCGGCGTGGGCAAGACCGCCATCGTCGAAGGCCTGGCCATGCGCATCGTCAACAAGGACGTGCCCGAGGGCCTCAAAGACAAGACCATCTTCGCCCTGGACATGGGCGCGCTCATTGCCGGGGCCAAGTACCGGGGCGAGTTCGAAGAACGCCTCAAGGCCGTGCTGAAAGACGTGGAAACGTCGCAAGGGCGCATCCTGCTTTTTATCGACGAGATCCACACCATCGTCGGCGCGGGCAAGGGCGAAGGGTCCATGGACGCCGGCAACCTGCTCAAGCCCATGCTGGCCCGGGGCGAACTCCACTGCATCGGGGCCACGACCCTCGATGAGTACCGCAAGAACATCGAAAAGGACCCGGCCCTCGAACGCCGGTTCCAGCCCGTCTTCGTGGACGAGCCGACGGTGGAGGACACCATCTCCATCCTGCGCGGGCTGCGGGAACGCTTTGAAGTGCACCACGGCGTGCGCATCAGCGACTCCTCCCTGGTCGAGGCGGCCGTGCTGTCCCAGCGCTACCTCGCCGACCGCCAGTTGCCGGACAAGGCCATCGATCTCATGGACGAGGCCGCGGCCATGATCCGCACCGAGATCGATTCCCTGCCGGCCGAGCTTGATCTCATTAACCGCAAGGTCATGCAGCTGGAGATCGAACGCGAGGCCCTTCGCCGGGAAACCGACAAGGCCTCCCGGGAACGGCTGGAAAAGCTCGAAGAGGAGCTGGCCAATCTCAAGGAGGACCAGGGCGGGTTCGTTGCCCAGTGGGAGCGGGAAAAATCCGGAGTGGACGATCTGCGCCGGCTCAAGGAAGACATCGAGAAGACCCGGCAGGCCATTGAGGTGGCCGAGCGCGAGTACGACCTCAATCGGGCGGCGGAGTTGCGCTATGGCCGGCTGGCCACCCTGGAGCGCGATCTGGCCGGCCAGGAAGAGGCCATCACCAAGGCCACGGGCGGCACGCGCATGATCCGCGAGGAAGTGACCCCGGACGATATCGCCATGGTCATCTCCCGCTGGACCGGCATCCCGGTGACGCGCCTTCTCGAAAGCGAACGGGAAAAGCTCCTGCGCCTGGGCGATGTGCTCCACGACCGGGTGATCGGCCAGGACGAGGCCGTCACCGCCGTGGCCGACGCCGTGCTGCGCGCCCGGGCCGGGCTCAAGGACCCGGGGCGGCCCATCGGGTCGTTTATTTTCCTTGGCCCGACCGGCGTCGGCAAGACCGAGCTCTGCAAGACGCTGGCCGCAGCACTCTTTGACACCGAAGACAACATGGTGCGCCTGGACATGTCGGAATACATGGAACGGCATACCGTCGCCCGGCTGATCGGCGCGCCTCCGGGCTACATCGGCTACGACGAAGGCGGCCAGCTGACCGAGGCCGTGCGGCGAAAGCCCTACAGCGTGGTGCTCTTCGACGAAATCGAAAAGGCCCACAGCGACGTGTTCAACACGCTGCTCCAAATCCTCGACGATGGCCGGCTGACCGACAGCCACGGCCGGACCGTGGATTTCAAGAACACGATCATCATCATGACCTCGAACATCGGGGCGCAGTACATGCTCGACGGCATCCTGCCCTCGGGCGAGTTCAAGGAAGGCGTGTCCGAAGCGGTCATGAACACCCTGCGCGGGCACTTCCGGCCGGAGTTCCTGAACCGCGTGGACGAGACCGTGCTCTTCAAGCCGCTTTTGCGCGAGCAGATCGCAGCCATCGTGGAACTCATGCTCGGCGGACTGCGGGCCAGATTGGCCGACCGCAAGATCGGGCTGGTCTTAACCGACGCGGCCAAGGCCTTTATTGCCGAGGGAGCCTACGATCCGGTTTACGGAGCCCGGCCGCTTCGGCGCTACCTGCAGGCCCATGTGGAGACGCCGCTGGCCAAGGCGCTCATCGGCGGGCAGGTGGCCGACGGCGAGACCGTCACCGTGGACGCCCGGGACGATACCCTGGTCTTTGTCTAGATCCCACATTGCCGACCAACGAAAGGCCGCATCCGCAAGGAAGCGGCCTTTTTTGCGTGATAGAGGGAGAGAAGGGGAAGGTGAAGAGGAAGAGGAAGAGAAAAGAGTGCCTCCGGCGGCCAAAGGGCTGAGCCCTTTGGAATCCCACCTGAAAGGCAAAGGGTTTTTATGGGGAGTGGTCGTGGGTGACAGGCTGTTGCGTTGGGATGCAGTTCTGACTTCCGGCCGACTGAAAGAGCAAATCACCCCCTTTCCATTTTTCCCCTTTGCAGGGGTCCGGGGGGATCATCCCCCGGCCGCCGGAGGCATTCCTCCTCTTCTCCCACGCATGCCCCGGCCGCCGGCACGCTTCCTCTTCTCTACGCTCGTCGCCTCTCGTCTCAAAAGGAGCACGCAGTGTGAAGGTCGAGCCGCTGCCGGGGCGGCTGTCGGCGGTCAGCGTCCCGCCAAGAATCTCGACGTGGCGGCGGGCAATGGTCAGTCCCACGCCCAGGCCGGGAAAGCGCCGGGTGAGGATGTCGGCATCCTGGAAAAACGGCTCGAAGATGGCGGTGAGCCGCGGCGGGGGGATGCCGCAGCCGGTGTCGGCCACAGTGGCGGAAAGGACGTAGCGCCCGTCCTCCAGGCCGCCCGGGGCCAGGGCCACGGTGATGCTCCCCGAGTCGGTGAATTTGACGGCGTTATCCAGCACAAGACCGAGGATGCGGACAAACCGCGCCCCGTCGCCGACAAGGTGCGCCGGCAAGGCGGGGTCCGGGGCGACGGAGAAAGCCAGATCTTTGCTGCGGGCAGCGGCGGCAAAGGGGGCGGTGGCCTCGGCCAGGAGTACGGCCGGGGAAAAGCAGGTCTTTTGTAGAAGGTCCTGGCCGTTTTCCAGACCGGCCAGTTCCAGCAGCTCCTGGACATGGAGATTCATGGTCTGGGCGGCGGCCTGGGCATCGGCCAGCAGGGACTGCTGTTCCTCGGTCAGTTCGGTCGAGCGGGCCAGTCCCAACATGCCCAGGACCCCGTTTAAGGGTGTGCGCAGTTCATGGCTCAAAATGGCCATGAAGGCGGACTTGGCCCGGCTGGCTGCCTCGGCCCGGGTTTTGCCGGACAGGATGGTGGCCGTGCCGACGCCGGTGCTGATCGCCCCGACCAGCCAGATCAGGGTGTACAGCCCGGCGGTGCCGCCCAGGGCGGCGGATTGGGCGGCGATGAAATAGCCGGCCGGCAAATTGACGCTGATACCGCCGCGCACCTCGCCAAGCTGATAACCTTGACGGGTGTGGCAGGGCAGGCAGGATTCGGTGACCGGCAGGGGGGCCATATAGCGAAAGACCGGCCCGTCCGGAGGCTGATCCAGGGTGTAGGCTTCCGGGATGTCTTCCTCGAAGTCCCAGAGTGCCCGGGTTTCCCAGGGGGTGGGCGCATTTTCCGGGCGCAGGGGCTTGAGGCTGGTGATGTGCAGGCTGATGCCGTCCCGCTTGCCGGCCACCTCGGAAATCTGCCGGGTCATGTACGCCGGATTGATCCAGGCCAGTTGCTGGCCGTCGGTGGTGGTCAGGCTGCGGTTTTCCGCAGGAAGATAGGGATTGGGCCTGGTTTCCCCGGTGACCGGCACGTACACGCCGCCGTGCCCGGCGTTCCATTCCCGGGTGATGACAATCTGTTGAAAGATGCCCCGGGCTGCCTGCAACATCATGGTCTGGGTACTCTGGCGGTCGGACTGGTATTGAATGGCAAAGAGAAGGCCCAGAAGCGTTGTCCAGGCAAGAACCGCAAGAAGGACAATGTGGCTGTCACGGCGGGGCATGATGCAATATAGCCTATGCGAAGCCGGAGTCAATGCGGGCGTTGCCAAGGGGCGTGGCCCAGGCTAGTTTCAGCCGGGTCATGCCCCCACCAACCTCAAAACCCCGGATAATCGCTATGGATTTTGCTGCCGCTGTTTTTTCCGATTTGAACCGCATCCGCGAGCAGGCCCCGCTGGTTGTCAACATCACCAACAACGTGGTCACCAATGTCACGGCCAACGCCCTGCTGGCCCTTGGCGCGTCGCCGGCCATGACCCATCATCCGGCCGATGCCGCCGAACTGGCTGCGCTGGCCCGGTCCGTGGTGTGCAATATGGGGACGCCGGGCGACGAAAACGTGGCAGCCATGGTGGCGGCGGCCACCGCCGCCGGCGAGGCCGGGGTACCGGTGGCCTTTGATCCGGTGGCTGTTGGGGCCACCAGCCGGCGTCGGGAGGTGGCGAAAACCATCATCGAATCCGTGCGCCTGGCCGCCATCCGGGGCAATGCCTCGGAGATACTCTATCTGGCCGGCAGCAATGTCGCCTCCAAGGGCGCAGACAGCCAGCATTCCAGCCGCGAGGCCATCAAGGCGGCCACGTCCCTGGCCCAGGGCCTGGGCTGCGTGGTGTGCGTCAGCGGCGAGGTCGATGTTATAACCGACGGCCGCGATGCAGTGGAGCTGGCCGGCGGCCACGTGATGATGACCCGGGTCACGGGCCTTGGCTGCACGGCCACGGCCTTTGTCGGCGCCTTTCTGGCGGTCAACCCCAACCGGCTTTCGGCCACGGTCCACGCCATGGCCGTCATGGCCGCCGCCGGGACCCTGGCCGCTGCCGGTGTGGCCGGACCGGGCAGTCTGGCCGTGCGTTTTCTCGATGTGGTGTACAATCTGACCGAGGCCGACATCGCGGCCGGCGTGCGGGTGTTGGCATGAGCCGGCCGGTTTTCGACCTGGGTCTGTGTCTGGTCACGGACCGGGCGGCACTGTTAGGCCGCGACCTGTTTGACGTGGTGGGCCGGGCCGTGGCCGGCGGGGCGCGCCTTGTGCAACTGCGGGAAAAAAACGCCACCACCCGCGAATTCGTGGAACTGGCCCGGGGGCTGGCCGCCTGCATCCGTCCGCTCGGCGCGCGCCTTGTCATCAACGACCGGGTGGATGTGGCCCTGGCGGCCGGGGCTGACGGCGTGCATGTGGGCCAGGACGACATGCATCCGGCCGATGTGCGCGCCCTTATCGGGCCGGACCGGATCATCGGGCTGTCCGTCACCGGCGAGGACGAGGCCCGGGCCGCCAGGGGGATGCCGGTCGATTACCTCGGGGCCGGGCCGGTCTTTGCCACGGCGACCAAAAAGGATGCCGGCGCGCCCCAGGGGCTGGCCGGGCTGGCCCGGATGCTGGCCCTGGCCGAGGTCCCGGTGCTGGCTATCGGCGCAGTGGCCCCGGCCAATGCCGCCGCAGTCATGGCCACGGGCGTGGCCGGGCTGGCCGTGGTGTCAGCCGTGTGCTCGGCAGCCGACCCGCAAGCTGCGGCCCGTCAACTGCGCGCCATCGTGGACGCGGCTGGTGTGAAGTAAGTGTGAGAGCAGAGGAAGAGGAAGAAGGGGGAATGCCTCCGGCGGCCGGGGGGATGATCCCCCCGGACCCCTGCAAAGGGGAAAATTTCCAAACGGTCGCGCCCGGCCACTTCCCCCCCAAAAAAACGTGTCTTCCAGGTGGGTTTCCAAAGGGCACTGCCCTTTGGCCGCCGGAGGCACTCTTCCCTCTTTCCTCTTTCTCTACGCCGCCCATGACCCGGACGGGGCGAGGCAGACGTCTATTTCCCGGGTCTTGGCCAGGATGCGTTGGCGGATGGCCTTGAAGGTCGCCAATTCCTTGACGCCGTAGCGGGCCTTGGTCTGGACCAGCCCGGCCAGGTCCATGATCTCGTTGTACAGATAGGGCATGTACAGCGGGTCATGCCGGGTGAAGAACTGGATTTGGGACAGCAGTTGCCGGATTTCGCCCTGGTGCTTGTCGGCCTTGCGCACGAGCTTTTCCAGCCGCCGCGAGGCGTTTTTAAGCGATGTGGCCCAGGCGTCGGTCTTGGGCGAAAACACCGGCCGGGTGCAGGGCCGCGAAGCCCGGGCCAGCGCGTCGAGGAACACCTGTTTGGCAATGCCCTGGCTGGCCAGCAGTTCGCCGGACTCCAGGTCGTCCGGGCCGATGTTGACGGCTCCGTCGATGACGACGCCGCCGCCGTAGAGGTTGAAAAACCCGGCCCGGGAGGTGGCGATGTCTTTTTCGATGTCCCGTTTGGCGGCCAGGAAGCCGAGGTGGGTGTAGATGGCCTCGCCCTGCTGGTTGGCCAGCTTCACGTCTTCCTGCGGGTTGTAGGTATGGACCCAGCCGGCGTTGTGGTGGCCGGCGACGTGGGTGCTCGACCCCTTCCAGGACAGGTCGCAGCCGGCCAGGATGAAGCGTTCGGCCCCGGCCCAGGTGAGAAAGCGTTCCAGGGTGACGGAGACGTTGCCGCCGGCGTCGAGGACCAGCTCCTGGTCCTTGAGCACGTAGGTGCCGATGCCGCCCTGGGTCCACAGTGGAATTTTGGGGCCGGGATAGCGGGCCAGGACGGCCGGAGCCATCTTGGTGGAATAGATGAAGGGAATGTCGGCGGCAAAGTCCGGGTCGGTCAGATTCTCCAGGCTGTTTACCATGTTGTCGTTATAATCGATGGCCAGGCACAGGTCGGGCTTGATGCCCAGGCGTTCCAGGGCCGGCAGGGTCTGCAGCGCAGCGGCGTAAAAGCCCTTGTCCCGGTGGCGGCGCAGCAGCGGGGCGAAGTCGGCCAGGGACGGACCGGCGCCAAGGAGCACGGCTGTCAAACCTTTGGCCATGCCGGCCACCCGGACCAGACTGCCTTCGTCCATGGCCCGGCCGTAGTTGCGAAGCTCGTGGCCGACCATGACTTCCTGCTTCTGGCGCAGCGTGGTCAGTTCCACGGACAGGCTTTCGAGCTTGGCTTTGACCAGGGCTGTGAGCCGGGAATATTCCGGCCCCATTTGCTTGCAGGCCATGTCGTTTCGCAGGAAAATCCGTGAGAAAAGGAAGCTGACGTCGAGAGTTTGCAGGGCCGCTTCGATGGCCGGGGCCTCGGGCGGCACGAAGCGCAGCTTGCCATGGGCCAGAAACGGCCGATAATCGGTCTGTCCCAGGCAGGCCAGCAGCATTTCCGGCCGCGGTTCCACTACCAGCACCTTGTGGGAGTTGGGCGTGCCGGTCAGCACATGGTTGAGACCATAGCCAAGGGCCGTGCCGATGATGATCGTGGCTGCGCCTTCGAGCTTTTCCGTGGGCCGCCAGTCCTTGTAGAAAAACGGCGGCGGCAGCTTCTCAAAAAGGCTTTGCCCGTCGTCCATGCGCCAGTCGATGACGCCGCCCGGATTGCGGAAAAGCCGCTCGTGGACGATGGCCGGATCAGGATTGCAGCCGGCCAGCCAGCGGCCCGTCGGGTCGCCGGACTCGGCCAGCCAGGCGAGATTGTCGGCAAGGTACTTGTTGATCTCCATGGTCCCATCCTTGGTTTGCTGCCTGGCCTCAAGCAAATTTCCTGCCACTCTTGCCGGTTGACGATTTTTTGCCTACCACGTTTCCTGTCCGGCCATGACCGGGCTTTATCCTGCGAGGCGTGCCATGATTCATGATTCCGTATTGTCCCTGGTCGGCCAGACCCCGCTTGTGCGCATGGGCCGGGTTTCTCCCAACCCGGCGGTGACCGTTTGCGCCAAAATCGAGATGCGAAACCCCGGCGGCTCCATCAAGGACCGGGTGGCCCTGGCCATGATCGAGGCGGCCGAGCGCGCCGGCGAATTGACGCCCGGACGCACGGTCATCGAGGCCACCTCCGGCAATACCGGCATCGGGCTGGCCATGGTCTGCGCCGTCAAGGGCTACAAGTTGAAGCTGCTCATGCCGGCCTCGGCCTCGGAGGAGCGAAAGCGCATCATGCGGGCTTACGGCGCAGAGATCGTGCTCACCCCGGGCAACCTCGGCACGGACGGGGCCATCGAGGAGGCCTACCGGCTGGCCCGGGAGGAACCCGAGCGCTACGTGCTCATGGACCAGTTCAACAATCCGGCCAGCATCGAGGCCCACTACGCGGCCACGGCCGTGGAAATTTTCGAGGCGACCGAAGGCCGGGTCACCCACGTGGTCGCGGCCCTTGGCACGTCGGGTACGGCCATGGGACTGGTCAAGAAACTCAAAGAGTTGAACTCGGCCTGCCAGGTCATTGCCGTGGAGCCCAGGCCCGGCCACAAGATCCAGGGCCTTAAAAACATGCAGGAGTCCTATCCGCCGGGCATCTTCGACAAGCACGCCCTGGACGCCATTGTGCCGGTTGAGGACGACGAGGCCTTTGCCATGGCCCGGCGTCTGGCCCGGGAGGAAGGGCTTTTGATCGGCATGAGCGGCGGCGCGGCCATGGCTGCGGCCACGCGGCTGGCCTCGGAACTGGCCACGGGCCTTGTGGTGGTCATCCTGGCCGACAGCGGCGAGCGCTACCTCTCCACCACGCTTTTTGCCGCGCCCGAGAAAAAGGGCGTGGCCCTTGGCAGCGTCGGGCCGGCCTCGCCGGTCTATCTCGACCCGGCCGCCGCCTCGCCAGGGCTTTTCACCTTTGGTCCGCCCCTGTCCGATCCCGGCGACCTGGACGCCTGGCGGCGGGTGGTCGTCCTCGACGTCCTGGCCCGGGCCCTGGTCCGGGGCGGGGGCCGGCCGACCCTGGCCGTGGGGCTGGCCGATCTCGACGACCGCTGCCTGGAAGCCTCCCGGGCGGCCGGGCTCAAGTGCCGGGAATTTGCCGCCACGGCCCGGGAGCGCGTGGCCGGCTATGCAGCGCTTTTGGGCGTGGCCGGGGCCGTCTTTCCCCTGGCCGGCGACGCCCTGGAGGAATCCCTGTCCATGACCCGCAAGCTCATGGACAAGGGGCTGGCCTACGAAAAGCTGCGCAGCGTCTATTTCGACGTGGCCCGGGACAAGGCCTACGGCCGGCTGCTTGGCCTGGACATGACCAAGCTGGCCCTTGGCAAGACCGTGGACCTCGATTCCTACGCCAAGGACCATCCCCGGGATTTCACCCTGCTTAAGCGCGTGAGCCTCAAAGACCTCAAGGCCGGGGATATCCTGGTGACACCCTGGGGCAATGTGCGGCCGAGCTGGTTTTTGCAGATGGCGGCGGCAGCGGCCAAGACCCTGCCGGCCGTGACCGTGGTCGTGGCCGACGAGGACAAGACGTTTCCCCATCTGGAAAACCTCCGGGCCATCTGGGCCCGGCGGGGCCGGGCTTTCCCCCGGCGGCCTGGCTGGCCGGCGGCCGGGTGTCGGGCCGGGAAGGCATCGAAGGCGTGCCGCGCCTGGACGATCTGCTGGCCCTTGGCGTCCATCCCCTGTCCATCCGGGCCTGGCTGTTGTCCACGAGCTACCACAAGCCGCTTTCCGCCACCCCTGACGCCCTGGCCATGTGGGAGCGAAACCGCAGCCGCATCCAGGAACTGGCCGCCAACCTGACCCTGGCCGCCACCAATGACGCCGCGCCGGGACTGGCTGCGGCCGGTGAAGCCGAGCGCCTGGAGGCGTCCCTGGAAACGTTCCTGGCCGACGATCTGTCGGTCTACCATTTCTGGCCGGCCCTTTTTGCCTTTTGCCGCTATGCCAATGCCGCCCTGGCCACAGGTTCCCTGCCTCCGGGCGACGCCGCGCGGCTGCTGGCCGGCCTGGCCCAGGCCGACAGCGCCCTGGGCCTGCTCGACGCCACCCGCCTGCCGGCGCCGCGCGCCCTGTGGCCGGCCGAGGCGGCCCGGCTCTGCGGCGAGCGGGCCGCAGCCCGGGAGGCCCGTGATTTCGCCCGGGCCGATGCCCTGCGCCAGGCCATCGAGGCCCTGGGTTACCGGGTGGAAGACGCAGCCGACGGAGCCCGGCTTTTTCCGGTGGGGTGAAAGTTGGTGTAGGTAGGGAGAGAGGGGGAAGAGGAAGAATGCCTCCGGCGGCCAAAGGGCAGTGCCCTTTGGAAACCCACCTGGGGGAGTTTGATTTGACCGGCCACGTTGCCGAGTCGATGCGCGAAAGTTGCGCAAGAAAAGAGGAGAAAGGGCCGGAGCCGTGACATTTGGTGTTTGCGCTTGACGGGAACCACCGTTGCTCCGGTGGCCGGGGGCCTCGGCCCTCCAAAATGGGCAAGGGGCCTTCGCCCGATGGAAATATCAGCGGGGCAGGGGGGCGGCGACGAGAAGGATCCATTTTTCGCCGAAACGCTTTTCGGCAAATTCCTTCTTAAAGGCGGCCATGCCGGCCGGGGAGGTCAGCTCCAGGCGGTGGCTGCCCTTGCCCGGGGTGGCGTGGGCAAAATAGGCCCGGCCCGAAGCGTCGGCATAGAGCAGGCCGACGTGGTAATAGTAGAGCCGGCCGGTAATTTCCTTGCTGAGCGTGGCATAGGCGATTTCGCCGGGCCGCAGTTGGCCAAGGACCGAGGCCCAGGCCGCGGCGTCGTGCAGGGGAAAGCCGCGAAACCGGGCCGCGTCGAGGGCTTCCGGAGCCGCAGGGGCCGTCTGGCCGGCCGGCAGCAGCACGCGCCTGGGCAGGCCGTCGGTGACGTTTAAGATCAGGTCATAGCCGAAATCCCAGTCCTCGCCGGCCGGGGCTGTCTTGCCGGAATCGCCCTTGCGGTCGCGGCGCATGGCCTCCAGGGGCAGGGGCCGGCCGAGGATGCCCCGGGAGGCGGTCACGACAAAGCCGCTGCAGTTGTAGCCCCGGTCGGGGAACGTGGCGGATTGGTTGGCAAAAAGGGTATGGCGGCCGGCCGGGTCGTCCACGCCGTCGTCGCGGTAGGCCACGCCGAGCAACGGAGTGACGGCCGCGCCCGGATCGCCGGCCAGGGCCGGGATGGCGACGGCCAGGACAGCGGCAAGGACCAATCCGCTGACGACAAATTGACCGCGAGGCGAAAGCGGCGTAACATCCATACGATAGCCGGGCCGCAAGGACTGGGGCCGTTTCCCGGACAAGGCCGGAACACCACGGAATCTGCTCAGGAGGCGGAGGATGAAGTTTACCATTGAGATCAAGGGTTTCGGTCAGCGAATTTTTTATTCCTACATTGAGAAGGAAGTGGTGCGGGAGGCCAGGGAAGCCAACCGGGAACGCTACATCGAATACATTTATCATGGAGCGGACAACAACATCCACTCTTCGGGCGAGGACCTGCTGGAAAGCAATCGTCCCGTCGTCTACATCATTGTCAATGAGAGGGAGAAGCTCCGGGTCAGCCTAAGCAAGATCAATTGCGAGGTCAAGAGCCATCCGGCCAAGAAGATCTTTCAGCCCCACGTCAAGAACAACCTGCTCTATTGCTTCGGCTTCAATGAAGAGTATATCCACACCTATTCGTTCAGCGACGTCGAGGAAATAGACATCGACAAGATCACCGCCCGCATTACCGAGACGGAGATCCCGAAAACCATCGAGAACAACGTCTGGATGCAGAAAATCATCCATATCGAGAGTATGCTTTACGACGGCAAGGAAATCAAACGCGAGGAATTTCTGTCCCATCCCGTGGGCAACATCCTCGGCCCGGTCATCATCGATCTGGAATAGTGTGTCCGCTGTGGCGGATAGCAGAAAGCCCGGCGGATTCGTCGGGCTTTTTTTGTGCAACTTTCACGCATCGACTCGATAACGCACCTGGTCAAATCAAATAAACCCCCAGGTGGGATTCCAAAGGGCTCAGCCCTTTGGCCGCCGGAGGCATTCTTTTTTTTCTCTTGCTCCCGTCCTTCTCGTCCTACGGCTTGCAGCCGTCGTCGCGGCCGCTTTCGGCCAGGGCGCGGGCCAGCAATTTATCGGCCAGTTCTTTGATGGTGTGCCGGGCCGGGTCAAGACCGATGGACAGGGCCAGTTCGAGAATCTTGTCGCCGGTTTTTGCCGCGTGCCGAATCTTTTCGTAGTCCATCATACGCCGCGCCGCGCCTTGGCTTGGGGGATGGCCCGGAGGATTCCGGACCCTTGGCGACCATAGCCGCTTGCCGGACCGGAGGCAATGTCCGGGCAGGCAGACTGTTCAATTCTTGACGATACGCATGATGTCGCTGGACGAGATCGTCAGCGGTTGCTTGAAAAGCAGGCCGAACGCACTGCCATCCGTCCAGCGCACGAGGCATTGGATGTACTGGGCCAGTTCGCCAAAGGGCTGGAGCTTGGGATTAAACAGCACGCTTTGCTCGCATGTGAGCACGACGGGCATTTCTTCGTCCAGGCGCAGTTTTGCGCCGGTGCGGCTGATGTCGACGATGAGCACATCGGCGCAGACACCTTCGGCCTGCAGCCGGCCCCGGTGGAGCAGGGCCGCATCGCCGACGCAGATGCGCTTGGCCGTGCGCCGGTCGCCGCAATCCCGGCAACGCCAGTAGGAATCAGCCGAACTGACCCGGGGAACGTATTCCTGCCAGGTGGTTTTGCCGCAATGCGGGCATTGCCGGTATTCGAGAAGTGCCATGGGGGCCTTGGATACATCGGGCCAAACAGGGGTGTGCGCTGCCTCAATGGCGTTACCATGCGGCCTGTCAGGGGGCAAGCCTCGTCCCTGGCGGCTTGACGGCAGTGACCAAGGGTTTATCCTAGGGGGAGGTCGGCGACAGGGCCGGCAAAGGAGCGCGTATGGCTGGACTTCTGGCCCGATTGATTGACATGGCCGGCAGGCGCGACGATCTCGTGGTCACCGAGGTCGATGACATTGATAGCTGGGGATTTTTACTGTTTCGCGACGGCCGCTACCATATTTTCATCAACCGTTCCATCCGCGACTTCCGAAAAACCATGGTGTTGGTTGACGAACTTGGGCACTACGCCCTGCGTCGGCGCATTGCCAGGCGCGAGCGGTTGCCGGACGGGGCGGAAACGCTGGTCGAGCGCATCCGCCTGGACAAGGCCTGCGATGCCTGGGCGGCCAAGTTCAGCCGGCGGCTGCTCTATCTGGTGCGTCGCGGCCTGCACGGGGGCACTTCGCGACGGCCCAGGCAGGGGCGCTACGATCCGTCCTGGCGTTTGCCGGTCAAATAAGTCGGCGGGATTTCAGGGGTCGGACAGGCGGCCGAGCAGGGCGGCGAGGCGGTGGGCGTAGCGGTGCCCGGCAATGATGTGTTCCTGCCAGGCGGCGGTCAGATCCTGGCGCCGGTTCGGATCGGCCAGGAGCGCGGCAGCGAGCGGGCCGGCTGCGGCCGGCGCGGCATAGCCTATGGGGGCGGTGAGTTTTGCCGGGAACAGGGCCAGTCCCGGCGTGGCATCGGTCAGAAGGCAGCCGCCGGCCGCCCAGACGTCGAAATGGCGCTGGGTCAGTCCCCGGGGCAGAAGCAGGCTCGTGACGTTGACCGACACCCCGGCCCCGGCATAGAGCCCCGGGAGCGCGCCGTAGTAATCGATTGGCGGGCGCACCTCGATTCCCGGCGGCAGCAGGTCCCGCCAGCCCGGGTCGCCGTAGACGGTGAGCGCGGCACCGTGCCCGACCGCGGCCAGCACGGCCGTGCGCTGGGCCAGCCCCGCGGCTTCGGCGCCGCAGCCGGCCTGCCGGGCGGCCTTTCCCGGCCATAGCGCCCCAAGGCCCAGGGAGCGCGTCCACCAGAAAAAGTCCGGCCGTTCCCCGGCCAGCGTCATTTCCCGGGCATGGTCGGCCAGCGTGCCGGGAATCCGGCAGCCGGCGAAAAAGGCATCGCGGCCGGCAAAGGCGCTTCGCCCGACAAAGACCGCCCGGTCGGACAGGCCCGGAGCCGGTGAGGCTCCGAAGAAATGGTCCGAGGCGGCCAGGGGCAGATGAAGGACGCGGGCGGCACCCAGGGCTTTGAGCGGCGAAAGAAAGCTGTCGTCCGTGACGCAAAGCAGGGCCCGCTGCCAGAACCGGCTGGCAAAGCGCCCAAGCACATGAAACGGGTTGTCCACAAACCACAGGCAAAGCGGCACCCCGGCAGCCTCGAGCAGTTCGGCCGCCAGCCCGTCGTCGTCAAGCCCCGCCCCGTTGACGCAAAGGGCCAGGGCCGGTTTTTCCCGGCAAAGGAGAGCGGCCACGGCTGTAGTGCTCCCCCCGGCCGGGATGTCGGCCACGGGCCGGCCAAGGCCGGCCAGGGTCCGGGCCAGTTGCGGTTCGAGCATCCCGGACGGGGAACGAAAGAGCAGCACGGTCGGGCTGGCCGGCACGGTCTCCGGGCGCGGCAGCAGGGCCAGTTGGACCCGGCCCCAGATTGGTCCCCAAAACGACGGGAAAAGCCGGGTGTTTTGCCGATAGAGATAGAAGCGGGACGCGCCGACCCGATTGGGGGTCAGTTCGGCCGGGTCCAGGCGCGGCCAGGAGTCCGGGATGGCCGCGGCAAAGGCCGGCCCCATGGCCGCGGCAAAGGCCGGGCATTCGACATAGGCGGCGGGCCGTCCGTCGGCCAGGGTCACGGCATCGGCCGGGTCCGGGCCAAGGCCGAGAAAAATCAATCTGTCACCGTCCCCAAAAGCGGCAAAGGCCCCGGGACCGCCGGCCAGCGTGCGCTTCCCGCCTGTTTCATCAATGACGCTTGGGCGCGCTGGACGGTTTAAACTGGCCATGGCTGCGTCTTTTCCTTGAAAGCTTGTTCGGTAAACGGTATCGGGGTTGCCCGTCATGAAAACGTATCGCGATCATTATTTCAATAAGGCCAAGCAGGAGAACTATCCGGCGCGTTCGGTCTATAAGCTCAAGGAGATCGAAAAACAATCGCGCCTGCTCGTTCCCGGCGCGGCTGTGCTGGATCTCGGGGCCTGCCCCGGCTCCTGGAGCCTGTATGCCGCCGAACGCGTCGGCCCGCAGGGCCGGGTGCTGGCCATCGACCTCAAGCCGGCCGGCACGGCCTTTTCCGGCAACGTCACCTACCTCACAGGCGACATGCTCGACCCCGGGCCGGACATCCTCGAGGCCTTTGCCAAATACGGCCCCTTTGACGTGGTCTTAAGCGACATGGCCCCCAACACCATCGGGCATAAGTTCACGGATCAGGCCCGGTCGTTTGAACTGTGCGAGGCGGCCCTGTCCGTGGCCGTGGCCCGGCTCAAACCCGGCGGCTCCTTCGTGGTCAAGATTTTCCAGGGCCCGGATTTCCAGGCCTACCAGAAGGGGCTGCGGCTGTATTTTTCCAAGGTGCGCGTGGCCAAGCCCAAGAGCTCCCGGCCCGAGAGCAAGGAAATCTTTTTCGTGGCCACCGGTTTTCATGCGCCGGTGGGGCAGCCTGACGATCCCGCCCCCTCGCCGTTGCCGCCGGGCGAGGCGACGGCAGCCGATTGAACAGGCCCCCAGGCAGCAAAAGACGCATCCCCCGGGCGAAACCCCGGTATATTTCAAGGAGAAACCATGGCCGGACATAGCAAATGGCACAACATTCAGGCCCGCAAGTCGGTCCAGGACGCCAAGAAGAGCAAGTTTTTCACCAAAGTCACCAAGGAACTCATGCTGGCCGCCCGGTCCGGCGGAGCCGACACCGCCCTGAACGTGCGGCTCAAATCCGCCATCGCCGCCGCCAAGGCCGTCAACCTGCCCAAGGACAAGATCGAGCAGGCCATCAAGAAGGGCACCGGCGAGCTGGCCGGCGAAAACCTGGAAGAGGTGCTCTACGAAGGGTATGGTCCGGGCGGCGTCGCCATCCTGGTCGAGGCGGCCACGGATAACCGCAACCGCACCGTGGCCGAAGTGCGCCATATGCTCTCCAAGGGCGGCGGGGCCATGGGCGAATCCGGCTGCGTGTCCTGGATGTTCTCCCAAAAGGGCGTGTTCTCCTTCCCCAAATCCTTCACCGAGGACCAGCTCATGGAAATCGGCCTGGAGCACGGCGTCGAAGAGATCATGGACGAGGGCGACGTCTGGGAAGTGCACTGCGCCCCGGCCGATTTCGAGCCGCTGCGGGTCGCCTTCGAGGCCGCCGGCATGGTGTCGGACGACGCCGAAATCGCCATGGTGCCGGCCAACGTCGTGGCCCTGGATCTGGAAAACGGCCAGAAGCTCCTGCGGCTGATCGATATGCTCGAAGACAACGAAGACGTGCAGAAAGTCCACAGCAACGGCGACCTGCCCGACGAGATGTTGGGCTAGGGCAGGAGCCGGAGAGGGAAGGAAGAGTGCCTCCTGCGGCCGGGCTGGAGTGAGAAAAGAGAAAGAGTGCCTCCGGCGGCCAAAGGGCTGAGCCCTTTGGAATCCCACCTGGGGTATGTTTGATGTGGCAGCGCACGTTGCTGCGCCGCACGGCGCATACGGGTCCGGGAGGTTGCCGCCTCCCGGACCTTTTGCTGCCGGGGGCGATGGTGTATTGGGGCTAGCCGTGAGGCCGGACAAAAGGTAGGACCACGGGCATGGAACACAAGGGCGGCGATACGATCATCCTCGGGCTCGATCCCGGCTCGCGGATCACAGGCTACGGCTTTGTGCGCGAACGCTCGGGCGTGCTCGAACTGCTCGGTGCCGGCGTCGTGCGCACCGCCTCACAGCCCGATTTCCCCAGCCGCCTGGGCGTTATTTTTACCGCCGTGGCCGACCTCATCAAACAATATGCCCCCACGGAAGCCTCGGTGGAAAACGTGTTCGTCTCCAAAAACGCGGCCACGGCCTTGAAACTCGGCCAGGCCCGGGGCGCGGCCCTGGCCGCCTGCGCCGTGGCCGGGCTGCCGGTCTTTTCCTACGAGCCGACGCTGATCAAACAAAGCCTTGTGGGCACGGGACGGGCCGAGAAGTCCCAGGTGGCCTTCATGGTGACACGGGTGCTGGCATGTCGGGAAACTTTCACCGTGGACGCGACCGACGCACTGGCCGCGGCCGTGTGCCATCTGAACCAAAGGCGGCTGACCCGCCTGTGCGGGGCGCGATGATCGGCTATATCGAGGGCCGGGTGCTGGCCCGGCGCGACCGCTTCGCCATTGTGCTGACCCCGGGCGGGGTGGGCTACGAGCTGGAGTTGCCCTCCCCGGTGGCGGCCTCCCTGCCGGCCGCTGGCGGGCAGGCGGCCCTGTTCGTCCATACCGTGGTGCGCGAGGACGCCCTGGAGCTCTTCGGCTTTGCCACCCTCGAAGACCGCGAGACCTTCCGGGCGCTTATAAGCATCAGCAAGCTCGGGCCGCGTACGGCCCTGGCCATCCTGTCGCAGTTTTCCACCGACGACCTGCTGCGGGTGGTGGCCGCCGGCGACGCCGAGGCCCTGGTCCGGGTGCCGGGCATCGGCAAGAAAAGCGCCCAACGCATTTTTATCGAGCTGTCCTACAAGCTCGAAGGCCGGGCTCCGGTCGCCGGGCCGGCCGCCGGCGCGGCCCTGCCCGGCGGCGTCCTTGGCGATGTGGTGGCCGGGCTGACCAATCTCGGCTATCCCGAGGCCGACGCCCGGCGCGTGGCCGCCGGGGTGCTTGACGACGAGCCGGATCTCGATGTGGCCGGGGCGCTGCGGCAGGCCCTCAAGCGGCTGGCGGCGGCCAAGGCATGAGCATGGACAAGGACTTCTGTCCGCCGGACGGCATCGTGGCCGCCACGCCCGTTCCCGACGACACCATCCGCCCCTCGCGCCTGGATGATTTCATCGGCCAGGACGATCTGCGGGCCAATTTGCGCGTCTTTTTGCAGGCCGCCATGGAGCAGGGCCGAAGCCTGGACCACAGCCTGCTTTACGGTCCTCCCGGCCTTGGCAAGACCACCCTGGCCCAGATCATGTCTTCGGAGCTGGGCGTCAATCTGGTCCAGACCACCGGGCCGGTCCTTGAGCGTTGCGGCGATCTGGCCGCCATTGTCACCAATCTGCGCCGGGGCGACATCCTCTTTATTGATGAGATCCACCGGATGCCGCCGGCGGTCGAGGAAATCCTCTATCCGGCCATGGAGGATTTCAAGCTCGACCTGATTATCGGCCAGGGGCCGGGGGCCAGGACGGTGCGCATCGACCTCGAACCGTTCACCCTGGTCGGGGCCACCACCCGCCTGGGGCTTTTGACCTCGCCCTTGCGCGATCGGTTTGGCGTGATCTTTCGCCTGGAATTTTACGATCCGGCCGAACTGGCCCGCATCGTCACCCGGGCCGCCGCCATTCTCGGCATCGGCATCACCCCGGCCGGGGCTCTGGCCATCGGCCAGCGCTCCCGGGGCACACCGCGCATCGCCAACCGGCTGTTGCGCCGGCTGCGCGATTTCGCCGTGGTGGCCGGGGCGGCCGTTCTGGATGAGGAACTGGCCAAGACCGCCTTGCTGCGCCTGGACGTCGACCCAAGCGGCCTGGACCAGATGGACCGCAAGATTTTGGAGACGCTCATCAACCATTATGAAGGCGGCCCGGTCGGGGTCAAAACCCTGGCTGTGGCCATAAGCGAAGAGGTGCGCACCCTGGAGGAGATTTACGAACCCTATCTCATCCAGTGCGGACTGATCAAACGCACGCCGCGCGGCCGGGTGGCCACGGCCAAGGCCTATGCCCATCTCAAGATGCAGTTGATTTAAGTGACGCAGAGGATACGACCATGCCCGAAACGCGGCTTTCCGTGGAGCTGCTCGCCCACACCCCCGACGCCCTGGCCCTGATCTATGCCGCCTTTCGCCAATGTTACCATCCCGGGTATGTGGCCGATATGTGGCCGCGCCTGTTGTCCGGCGAGATAACGGCGGAAAAGCAGGCCGCGTTCGTGGCCCGCATCCTGGATTCCGGCCATGAATCGCCCATAGAGCACGTCTCCTTCACATTTGCCGTGGCCGGGGTGTCCCGGGCCCTGTCGCACCAGCTCGTGCGCCACCGCATCGCCAGCTATTCCCAGCAGTCCCAGCGCTATGTGGACGCGGTGGGCTTTGATTATGTCCTGCCGCCGCAGATTGCCGCCCTCCCTGAAGCCCGGACGCGCTACGAGGCGGCCATGGAGCAGGCGGCTGCGGCCTATACCGAGCTGCAGGAGATCCTCACCCGCCATGGCCGGGGGGACAAGGCCAACGAGGATGCCCGGTTCGTGTTGCCCAATGCCTGCGAGACGAAGGTTGTCGTGACCATGAACTGCCGGTCGCTCTTGCACTTTTTCGAACTGCGCTGCTGCACCCGGGCCCAGTGGGAGATCCGGGCCATGGCCCTGGCCATGCTGGGCCTTTGCCGGGAGGCGCTGCCGGTGATCTTTGCCCGGGCCGGGGCGCGCTGCGAGCGCCTGGGCTATTGCCCGGAGTCCGAGCGTTTTGGCTGCGGCCGCTACCCGCGTCTTCAGCAAACTGGTTCCATTTCGTCGTAATTCCCGAATTCCGGCTTTCTGGAGCATTTTTTCCCACCCGCCACGAAAGTGGCGGGTTTTTTCGTTTTGGCGTCAAAAAGGCCGGAAAATGCGGGATAATCTTTTTTTGCCAATAAAATAAGCAGATTGTTCGTGTCATGTGCATGTTCACCAGAGGGTGTTGTGCGGCGCAAAGGCAAGGGCCAAGCGGATTTATGGGCAGGTCAACCCAAAACATGCATGTTGGAAGATGAAATATTTTGACTGTCATTGAGCAATATCAAGATAAATGCTGATTAGCCTGTTTAAAAACCTTTCACAGATGTGCATAAAAAATCCGTTCCCCCAAAACCCAGGCCACAGGCGGCCTGGCGCGGTCCCCCAAAATCCCACGGTTCTCCTGGCTTGGCGGAAATTCTAATTGATTCCGGACTTTTGCATTGTAGAGAACAAAAAGGGCGGCCTGGGAAAAGCGGTCCCTAATCGTCCTTTGCCCGACCGCCCCCCGGCCGTAGTGTGCGCCCCATGGAAACGATTTGGTCACAAACCAAAGAGCTGCTCGAAAAGACTCTGAGCCCCGGACTCTTCAACCTCTGGATCAAACCGCTTGCGGCCCGGGCCCGCGACGGCGTCCTTGAACTCGACGCACCCAACGCCTTCGTGGCCTCCTGGGTGCGGGAACGACTGAGCGATTCCATTGCCGAAGCCGCTGCCGTGGTCATGGGCAGCCGTCCCCAGGTCCTTGTCGCCGAAGCCAAGCCGACAAGCGCCGCGCCCCGCAGCCGCCGCCAGGAGACGCCCAAAGCCGCCGGACCCCGTCCGGTGGCCGCTTCGCTGACCCTGCCCGTGGCCCCGCGCGCCCCGGAACTGGCCGCCGACCGCTTCCGCTTCAGCTATGACGAGTTTGTGGTCGGCCCCTCAAACGAGTTGGCCTACGCTGCCAGCCGGGGCATCTGCGACATGTCGCTGACGGCGGACCAGCTTTTCATCAGTTCCGCCCCGGGCCTGGGCAAGACCCATCTCATCCAGGCCATGGGCCGGCGGCTGTGCCACAGCGACCCGAGCCAGCGCCAGCCGCGGGTGGCCTACCTCTCGGCCGAGGAATTCGCCAACCGGCTCATCATGGCGATCAAGACCCGGCAGGTGGAGCAGTTCAAGGCCGCGTTCCGGGAAAACGTCGATGTGCTTCTTCTGGAGGACATCCATTTCTTCCGCGACAAGCCGCGCATCCAGGACGAGCTGTTAAATACCTTGAAGGCGCTCAATTCACGGGGCTGCCGTCTTGTTTTCACCAGCTCCTTTTTGCCCAAGGAACTGGCCGGCCTGGACAACCAGCTCTTATCGCGCATCAACTCCGGATTTCTGGCCGTCATCGACAAGCCCGACCGGGAGACGCGCCGGCGCATCCTGGAGCGCAAGGCCGCTATTCATCAGGTGCTCCTGCCCGAGGACGTGTCCACGCTTCTGGCCGACAAGCTCTCGGCCGATGTGCGCCAACTCGAAAGCTGCCTGCAGAATCTGGCGCTCAAGGCCCGGCTGCTCAATTGCCGCATCTCCGTCGATCTGGCCTGGGAGGTCCTTCGCCACTACGACGTGGACGCCGCGCCGCGCACCATCGACGACATCGTGACCTATGTCTGCGACGTCTACCGGCTTTCGCCCGACCAGCTCAAGTCCAAATCGCGCAAGCGCCAGCTTGTCCTGGCCCGCAACACGGCCTTCCTGCTGGCCCGGCAGCACACCGACCTGTCGTTGGCCGACATCGGCAACCGGTTCAATCGCCGCCATTCCACGGTGGTCAAGGGCATCACTTCGTTGGAGAAGCATCTGTCCCTGAAAACCCCGCTTGGCCGGGAGTTGGAGCGCACCATCGACCAGATGCGGGCCTAACGAGCGCCGCACACAAGGATTTCCCCTTCAGGCCCCCTTCGAGGGCAGCCCTGCCACACGCTCCGGCGACCAACACCAGGCGCCCTGTGGAGCCGGCAGGCAGACTCGAAAACAGAGAACAAGCACCAGCTAGGGGGAGGCCGCCATTGGCCGGGCAGACGTCGGACTGAAAAGTCCGGCGTCTGCTTTTTTTGTGCGCGGTCGCGGGCGGTTGCCAGGATTGTAGGCGCTGGCCCGATTGGCCAGCCCGTACAGGGCGTTGGTCTCGACGGTGCAGCCGGTGCCCGGCCCGGCGGAGGCGTGCGCTTCGACGACCGCCCCGTCCTTGGTCACCTGGGGCAGCTGGCCGACGGTGTCGTAGACGTAGAGGGAAAACGGTAGACCCTGTTGGGTGCTGTGCCGCCTTAAGACGAAAACAGTCATCACTGCCTAGCTATCGCCGGCGGAAAGGTCTTATTTATGGCTTTAAGAAGGCAACAGCTATGGGCTGCAGAAATTATAACGTTTTTTATCAAATGTTACGGGTAGTTTTTTTTAGATATTTGCGCGCACGCGTAAATGATATCACACCGCATAGTATGGCAATAATGACCATAGTAGAGAATATTGCAATTTCCAAAGGCTGTGAATTAAGCCTAGGGAGAATTAGCATAAAGAGGGCGAATTCAATGGCGAGTACCATGCTGCAAACTATCGTTGATACTGTGAACGACACAGAGGTAGTGAATACTTTAGCGGAAACATCTGAGCGCTTATTATCGATTGCCATATAGGTTACAACCTATTGTGTTGACTGTAAGAGACTGCACAAATCTAAGGACAAGGTGCCACTGGTGGATTTTGCTCTGATCCTTGGTCTTGTTTATTGTCATGGTCAGTGCCGTGATCGGAAAACCCTCTACGATGCTATGCGCACCATGTAAAGTATTAAAGGAACCACCTACAAAAACAGGAATCATTAGGGTCCCGACGACAGCAATGTCTGCTGAATCCCCGGCTGTGAGGGAAGAAATTGCACCGATGGCAGCAATGCCAGTTCCAATTATTGTCATGCCACCAAGCATTGAACGTTCGCCAGTACCTACCATACCCAAATTAACAAATTGGCAATATTTGACAAGTAAGTGTAAGACGTCATGGATAGCGCTAAGTTGCGACGTCGACAATTTCGACTCACTTCTTTTCCAAGATTAAATATATTGAACTAAATAAAAAACAATGTAGAAATGATCGTCTTAACAGACCGGTCAATATATATTATGCAGAATAATCCGGCAAGTGTCATGCCGCAGGATAGAAATATGATAAATTTTGGGGATGTTGTTCTTGAATCAAGCATCGTGGAATGATTCTTTTGTACAGCCTTGAATTCACCCAAACTGTAACCAGCTTCAAATCCAGATAGTATCCCTATGCCAAGAATTAGCCATTTAGCAAACGCCTCTGGGTCCAATATGCTATTGATTAAAAACGCAAGAACTGCCCCGAAGACTCCGCCAGCAAGTGCTAGCTTAAAGCGAAAGGATATCAGCCTCATATATTGCCGCTAAACCTCTTTACAATCTACACACGTGCGCATCTGGAGGACAGGAAATTTGTCAGGTTTGTCGCCGTTACCATTTTGACCCTCAGTTCCTGGAATCTGGTCAGCCCGGTGTCTGATTGCACAGGCAATGGGTTTGGCAACGGCATCGGCCTACTCCAAGGCCACCAGTTCCAGGTCCCCGACCAGTCCCACCAGTTCGCCCAGTTGGAGAAACGCGCCGCGAACGCCCCTTCCGGCCATGCCCTCGGCCGCCGCCAGCACGCCTTCCATATCATCGGCCGTGACCAAGAGATTGGCCAGGGCCGTGGCGGCGGCGTCGGCGATGGCCCCCCGGTCGGCCACCACCGTCACCATGTCGGCCCGGCCAAGGCTTAAGGATGGGCCGACCGTGGCCGAGGAGGCGCAGATGGCGGCCGGCAGGGCGTCCGGGCCAAAGCGCAGGGCCAGGCGCGCCCCTTCCACGGGCTTGGCCAAAAGGGCCACGATGCGTTCGCGCCGGCCGGTTAAAAACACGTCGCCGCCGTTTTCCACCAAGAGTTCCGGCGACTGCCCGGCAAAATGGTCGGCCACGGCCTGGGACATGGCCCCGGCCACGGCGGCCATGGGGCCGACGCCAAAGCGCGCGGCCGCCTCGGCCATGTCCCGGGCAATGTCCGGGGCGTCGTCGGTTGCGGCCACAGGCACGAGGCTGTGCTGGAAATCAGGGTGGAGCAGCAGGTAGGTGGAGAGCCGGGCGCGCAGGGCGGAGACGAAATCTGCTATTTCCCTGGACAAATCGCGTTCGGCTACGACCAGCAGATCGGTCTGGGCCACCACCACCTGGAAGGCTGTTTCGCCGGGCCGCGGGGCCAGGGTCTGGCGGTAGGCGCGCACGGGATCGAGGTGGACGGGGGGCATGGCGGCTCCTTTGCGGGCGGCGTTTGCCCCAGTATGCCCGGTTGTCTGCCGTGGGGAAAGAGGCGGCCTTGGCAGGCCCGGCCCGGCCATGTAGTGTCGGGAACATGACGCATGCATCCCTGTCGCCTGCGGCCGGACCGCTGGTCACGGTCATCATCCCCACCCGGGACCGGGCCGGGCTGCTGCCGCGGGCCATTGCCTCGGCCCTGGCCCAGACCTGGACGGCCCTGGAAATCATCGTGGTCGACGACGCCTCGACCGACAACACCCCGGCGCTCCTTGCCGCCCTGGACGATCCCCGGCTGGTGGTCATCCGCCGCCAGACGCCCGGCGGGGTGTCGGCGGCGCGCAATGTCGCCATTGGCGTGGCTCGCGGCGACTATATCGCCCTGCTTGATTCCGATGACGAGTGGTTGCCGCAAAAGACTGCCCGGCAACTGGCCTCTATGCAGGCCAGCGGCCATGTCATCAGCCAGACCCAGGAAATATGGATGCGCGGCGGCCGGCGGGTCAATCCCGTGGCCAGACATGGCAAGCCGGATGGGTTCTTTTTTGAGGCAGCTTTGGATATGTGTCTGGTCAGCCCCTCGACAACGATGTTTGCCAGGGGATTTTTTGAGGAAATCGGGCTTTTTGACGAAAGCCTCCCGGCCTGCGAAGACTATGACCTGTGGCTGCGCACCCTGCTGCGACACCCGATTGGGCTGGTGGACGAATATCTGGCCGTACGCCACGGCGGGCGGGGGGATCAGCTCTCGACCATGTACATCGGCCAGGACCTCTTTCGCATCCGGTCCATGATCGGGCTTTTGGGCCGGCCGGAAATAACGCCCTGGCATCGGGATTGCATTGAAAAAGAACTGCGCCGCAAGGTCCGGGTGTATGTGACGGGCTGTCTCAAGCGCGACAGGCCGGAAGAGGCGACGCGGGTGTCGGCCCTGATGGAGGCGGCCCTGCTGGCCGCCGGGGCGCACCAAAGCCGGCCGCCCGCGCAGGGCGGGGCGGCTTGCGGCTGACTGGTCCGGCCGGCTCCCTACAGGGAGGCGCGGCCCGGGGGAAAAGCCTAGGGCGCGACTTCCCGTTTGGTAATCGCCTCGGCTTTGATACGCGTCAGGGTGTGGGTCAGGGCAGCCAGGACGTTTTCCCGGATATCGCCGGCAGCGATGATGAAAAGCAGGTCGTCGCCGGGGGCAAAGGTGCCGGCCCTGGCTTCGACCAGCACCCGGAACATGCCGGGCATGGCTTCGCCTTCCTGGCGGATGGCTTCCACCAGGTCCGCATCCACCTGGACTTCCAGGGAGGCCACCGGGGCTCCCTGGCGGGATGTGGCCCGGGCCATGCCGTTATGCACGAGTACCATGCCGACTTTCTCCAGAAAGCCCGGCTGAGCCTTAAGCGCCGCAATGGTTTTTGATATGTCCATCAGCGGCAAGTAAGGGAGAATTTCGCCCTTGTCTACGTTTTACATCGCCAATCTGCTGGAGAAGCTGCCCCAGATTCCGACCACGCGCATGGTGCATAACGGCATCTGCATCTGGGTGGTCTGGGACGGCGAACTCGATCCGGGCATCCCGACCATGCTCGAGGACTACGGCGGTTTTCGCATAGCCGACGCCTACGGCCAGGCCTTGTGGTTTTTTTTCAGCGAGGAGGGCCTGCGGGCTCTGGGGCGCATCCAGGTCTGGGGCAAGGTCAATGCCATGCGCCTTTTCATGGAGGCGGTGCCGGCAGCCATGCTGGTCAGCCCCAAATTCGAGCGCTCGCTGACCATGTCCGTGGAGCTCTCGCGCCAGCATGTCTCGCCGGGCGAGACCCTGGAAATCCTGCTCCACCCCAACCTCAAGCAGCAGTTGGCCCATCTTCCGGGGCTGTCGGGCCAGCACACCAAGCCCACCATGGGCCTGGCCCGGGTCGCTTTCGAGCGGCTGGAGGCCGATACCGCCCTGTCCTATGATCCGGGGCTTATCTGGTACTGCGTGCTGCGTCCCCTGGGCGATCCCTTGAGCCGCAACACGGCCGAGGGCTGGCGCAACATCGCCGAGGAACTCCTCGACATCGTCGAGCGCCTGGGCGTCAAATTCATCCGCCACGAAGGCTTTCTCATTTTCGAGTTGTCGGGCCTTCGCAAGTTCCGGTCCTGGACCCGCGACACCATCGCCCGGATCATGCGCCTTAAGGAAGAGGGGGAGCAGGGGCATTACTGGCCAAGCGTCATGGCTGCGGCCTCGTCCAAGGGCCGCACCCTGGGCAAGGACCTGCCCAGGCGGCTCGGCCTTGACTGGGACCAGATGAGCCCGGACTATCCCCACATGAGCTACCGCTCGGCCTTTCTGCTTGGCGACGACTTCATCATCCACGAGGCCCGGGCGCTGTCGCGCGGGATCAATGTCGAGGACTGGTGCAACGTCAGCCTGGTCCAGGTGGAGGGGGCCGAAGACGCCGCCGACGAGGAACCGAAAGGCGAACTGGCCGTGCCGCTCCCTTCGGCCCTGTCCGGCGGGGACGCCAAGCCGTGTTTCTATTGCGGGCTTAACAACCACACCCCGCGCCATTGCCCGTCCAAACTGCTCAGTGCGCCCAAGCCTGAGGTGTGGGAGCTTTTTGGCGATGTGGACATGGGCGGGCTGGAGGCCTTGTCCCAGGGCCTGGACACGGCCCTGGCTGCTGATTTCGCCACGGAATCGGCCCGCCTGCTGGCCGGGAATGATGCGCCGTCTTTGTTTTACCAGTCCCTTTTCGAGACCGGGATGCCGTTTCAGACCCGCTTCCTGGAGCTGGTATGGCGCAGCAAGGGCAAGATCCTGCCCGATGGCCTGGCCCAGCTTGGCCAGCGCGAGGGGGAGTTTTTCTGGGGCGCTCTGGCTGCC
Source organism: Desulfovibrio sp. DV (assembly GCF_001936595.1). GTDB lineage: Bacteria > Desulfobacterota > Desulfovibrionia > Desulfovibrionales > Desulfovibrionaceae > Solidesulfovibrio. The sequence goes on along the minus strand of NZ_MLBG01000005.1, from coordinate 32,072 downwards.
CTTCGCAGCGACGATGCGGAAAACTATGAAGCGCTTATGACCCAGGCCCTGGGCAAGTATCCCCGCGCCTACCAGCCCAAGTCGCTGCAAGGGTTCCAGGCCATGGAAGCCGGCGACTGGACCAAGGCGGTCTATTATTGGCAGGAGTCGGGCCGGCAATGCTATACGGCCCTGCAACGCGGCTATTTTCATTTCCTGGAGGCCCGGGCTGCGGAAATCCAGGGCGACAGCCACAGTGCCATTGCCCATTACCGCGAAACGCTTCGGGAAAATCCCAAGTGGCTGGAGCCGGTCTACCGCCAGGGTGTGTGTCTGGTAAAGATGGGCTTTATCGACCAGGGCTTGCAGTATCTGCTCCCCCTGGTGACGGCGGATGCGCCGACGTTTAACCGGGTGATGCTCGACCCGGAACTGGAACGTGGCCGGTTGCAGGTGCTGGCGGCCTTGTGGCGGGTCTGGAGCGCGGCCCGGGAAGAGGCCAGGAGCCGGCTGGCCACCCTGGCCGAGCTGACCGAGTCGGTGCGCGGCCGGTTTCTCGAGGAAGACCCGTATCTGGCCGAGGCCACGGCCAGGGCCGAAGTCCTGACGACGCTTGGCAAGGTCAGCAACTATGTGGCCTTCAAGCGTCTGGTCAACGGGGTGGACGCCTTTGAGGGCGAAGTCAAAAAGGCCATCGAAGTGGAACTGGCGGCCATGCGGGCCAAACAGGACCGGCAGGTGGAGGACTTAAAGGGCATCCAGAGGGAGGCGGCGTGGTTTCCGTTTCCCACGCTGTTGCGCGAATTTAACAAGGATTTCAACTACTGCGCCACCCGGATTAACTGGATGCGCACCTCGCCCATGGACGAGGCCGCCAATTTCCGCAAAAGCCGTGAGAGCATCCCCGAGGTGGACGAGCGAATCCAGACCCTGCGCACCCGGCTCATCACGCTGCGCCTTGTCCGCGACACGACCTTTTTCACCATGCTTTTTGGGCGCAATTTCATGTGGATGGAGGTGGCGAGCCTGGGGTTGTCACTCGTACTGGTGCCGCTTATGGTTTATGCCTTCCAGCGTTTCGGCCAGGGCTGGGTGGCGGAGATGGTGGAGCACCAGAAGTGGCAGTTGCAAAAGGGGCTGGTGGTCATTTTGACCATTTCGGCCCTGGCCCTGGCGGCCATCAACACGGCGCTGAGCTTTGATTCGAAAAAGCGCAAGCTCTTCAAGCTGGCCGAGGAAGGCAAACTGCCCAAGAAAAAGCCCAAAAAGCCCGCGAAGCCCAAGAAAAAACCGGCCCCCAAGGCCAAGGCCGCACCCAAAAAATAGACCCTCCGGCAGCTGCAGGCGGAAGTTCCCTTCCTGCCGGCCGCGACGGTGTCCTGTGCCGTTGCGGAGCGGGCGTTTTTTTTCGCAACAAGAACAAAGCCCACGGCTCCCGGTTTCCCCCGGAAAGCCTGGGCTTTGTTTTTTTTCCGACCAAAATTGCGTCAGGAGTGGTCTGGGCGAGAAACACATTTCAATGCCTGGATAAAAATAAAACTACCCAGGGAACGAATCCCTGTGGTAACAGCCTTGATAAGGATTTTTTGTATGCCGTGACGACGCCAAAAAGGTATCCGACGTTTTCATTGCGGCAAACAAAAGAACAAACCTGGAGGGTTTTACCATGGGGAAGTATTTATTGGCCTGGATCCTTGGTGTGCCGACCATAATCCTGGTAATCGTGTACCTCTTGTTCAATTAGTCTGTACCAATAGATTTCTGGGACGGATCCCGGAAATTCATCGCGACCTGAAGACCATCACTGTGCCCGGGCCGGCCGGCGTCACTGCCGTGGCGCAGCACCAGGCCCTCCGTCTTTACCCGCAGTAACCATCCATGCCGATTCGGCCTGATTCCGTCAGAATCAGGCCGTCCGCATTTCCAGGACCCGCGAAACGAATGCAGCGTTGGCGGCGGGTGGTTTGGCCGGGCCGAACCGGAAAAGGACAAGGGACACCGGGGCGCGGCTTTACTGCGGGAAGCCCGAGTCGCTGGTGGATTATTCCGGAAATCCCTCTTGAAGTTCATGGCCTCTGAAAGGACTGTGGCCCCGTCCCCTGAGGGCGGCGGCCCGGTATGGGCTTTACTCTGTGTCGCAAGTACGATATGCTTGTAAAACAGCACACTTAAGTGGATGTCATTAAAACGTTTGGTCTGCATCAGACAGCGGCCGCCGCCATGGCGGCCTTGGAGCCGCCGCCATGCACCAGTTCAGGTCGCCTATCCTGGCCCTTGGCCTCTTCCTTTTCTCTCTTTTTGCCGTCGGTCCGGCCGGCGCAACAGGAGCGTTCAATCAATTTATCGGCCTGGGCGACAGTACACTGGATAGCGGCTACTTTCGCTATACGTCGAGCGGCAACGCATCCGTCGATGCACAGGTCGTCGCTGCTGTTGCCGACGGGGCCAGCGGCGGGTTCTCCGGACCCGGGGTGATGGCCAGCACCATGCTGGCCGGGCGGTTTGGCCTCTCGGCCGCACCCGTAAGCCTCGGCGGAACCAATTTCGCCAACGGCAGCGCCTATACGGCGCTGCTCAGTGCCACGGCCGGCGGCACGGGCGCTTCCGGCCAACTGCCCGGGAACGTGTCCACCACCGGGCAGATCGCCAATTATCTCGCTTCGGTCGGCGGCGTTGCCAACCCGGGCGGCCTGTATGTCGTTAGCAGCGGCAACAACGACGTGTCCTTCGTCATCAACCAGGGCTCGGCCTGGATCGCGGCCAATCCCACCTATTTAAGCGGCGTGGCGGCCGAACTGACGGCCGGCGTGGCCGCTCTGCAGGCTGCCGGGGCGCGCACCATTGTGGTTCCCAATTCGTTTTACACAACCGTGCTCACCGGTTCGGGCGGCATCGTCCCGGCGGCCAACCTCGACGCCTACGCCCTGACCACGGCCTATGGGGCCACGAAATGGTCGGACCTGACGGCTGCGGGCGTGCGCTTTGTTCCGGCCGACCTCGACAGCGTGTTCCGGTTCGTGGCCACCAACCCCGGCCTGTTCGGGTTTACCCCGGCCTCGGTGCTGGCGGCCAATGCCCCGTCCCCGGTCAGCGCCCTGGTCACCGACTGGTCCGACATCACCCCGGTCCAGTTGCAGACGTACCTGTTTATCGACGGCAAGCATCTGACCACGGCCGGCCAGCGGATCGAGTCGGATTACGAAACCAGTCTGCTGACGGCCCCGCGCCTCATGTCGCTTTTGGCCGAACTCCCGGTTGCCGGCGGGCTGGCCCGGGCAGCCACCCTGCAGGGCCAGATCGACCTGTCCGGCCAGCACCGCGGCCCGACCGGATTCAACGTCTGGCTCGGCGGCGGCGCGGGCGCTTTGGATCTCCACAATGCTTCGGGCTTTCCCGGCGTCTTTGGCACGCCGTTTACCGGATCGGTTGGCGCGGATTACCAGACGCCGTCCGGGCTGATCCTGGGCGCGGCCTTCACGGCCGGGACCCAGACCCAGCAGTTTTCCATGGGCGGCGGCCACGTGGACCAAAACGACCAGGCCCTGAGCCTCTACACAGCCTATCAGGCCGGCCCGGTCTGGGGCAATGTCGTGGCTTCCTATGGCTGGTACCAGGACAGCATTGTCCGGGACGTGGCCCTTGGCCTTTTTACCGACCGCAACAGCGCCGACACCACGGGAACGTCCCTGGCCCTGGCCCTTCGGGCCGGGGGCGACATCACGCTTGGACCGGTCGCCACCGGCCCGGTGGCCGGGCTGGTGCTGCAGCGAGTGCGCCTCAAAGGCTTTGCCGAAACCGGGACCAGTGGCGGGCTGACCGGCAGCAACGGCGTCACCGCCCTGTCGTTTGGCGAGCAGCTCCGGGATTCGGCCATAAGCCAGCTCGGTTGGCGCGTCTCGGTGGCCGTGGCCGGCTGGCGGCCGTTTGCCGAGGCCAAGTGGAATCATGAGCTGGTGGACCAAAGCGAGCGCAAGGTCCGGGCCGCCCTCACCTCCGCCACGGCCGCGCCGTATTCCCTGGCCGCCGCCCCGGTCCAAACCGATTGGGCGACCGTCTCGGCGGGATCGACCTACAGGATAAGCGAGCGGGTGATGGTGCGGGGCGCGGCTTCGGCCACGGTCTTCAATCCGCAAACGGTCAGCTATGGCGGGGATATCGGCCTGAGCGTCAGCTTTTAATTTCTGGTTGGTCCGGTCGGTTTCCTGCCCCGGACTGGCCGGACCCGCTTGCGGCCAGCGCATCGGGCAGGGGGCGTTTGGGGCGGGTTGCTTACGCGGGTTGCGGCCGTGGCCGCGACCCGCACAAGTGTCCATCATCCCAATTACTCCCGAACTGTTTTAGCCCGGTCTCCGGCTGTCGGCGATCACCAATCCAAGTGGAGGAATATCATGGCTACCCGGTTGACGCCTTTGCGTGTGGCTCTTTTCCCATATCGCCAGGCCGCCCTGGTCCTGTGCTTCCTGCTTGTTGCCGCCACTGCCGCCCTGGCCCAGCCCGACCCGTTGCCATCCTGGAACGAGGGGCCGGCCAAACAGGCGATCCTGGCCTTTGTGCGCACCACCACCGATGCCTCGAATCCGGGCTACGTCCCGCCAAACGAGCGCATCGCCACCTTTGACCAGGACGGCACGACCTGGGTCGAGCAGCCCATGTATACGCCGATGCTCTACTGTCTGGCCCGGCTGCGGGCGCTGGCCCAGGAGAAACCGGAACTGGCCGACACCGAGCCCTTCAAGTCCGTGCTGTCCGGCAGTCTGGAGCGCTTGGCTGGCCTGCCCATGAGCGACATCGTGAAGGTCTACGCCGCCACGATGACCGGCATGACCGTGGAGGAGCTGGGGGGCAGGTGCGGCAGTGGCTGGAAACGGCCCGGGATTCGCGCTGGCATCGTCCCTACACCGAACTTGTCTACCAGCCCATGCTCGAAGTGATGCAGCTCCTTCGCCAAAATGGCTACAAGACCTATTTCGTCACCGGCGGCGGCCAGGATTTTTTGCGCGCCTACGCCGAACCGGTCTACGGCATCCCGCCCGAGCAGGTGGTTGGCACCATGAATGCCACCAAATTCAGCTATGACGCCAAGGGCAAGCCGATCCTCACCGAGGAGCCGCGGCTGTTGCTCAACAATGTCGGTCCGGGCAAGCCCGAGGGCATCCAGCTCATGGTCGGCCGGCGTCCCCAGGCCGCGTTTGGCAATTCGGACGGAGACAAGGAGATGCTCGAATACACCCAGGCCGGCGGCGGGGTGCGCCTTATGATGCTCGTGCACCACGATGACGCCGCCCGGGAATACGCCTACGGCGCCCAGTCCAAGGTCGGCACGTTCCCTGATTCCCTGATGGCGGAAGCAGCGCAACGAGGCTGGGTCGTCATCAGCATGCAAAAGGACTGGAAGCGCATTTTCGCCTGGGAATAAGGCGGGCAAGCCGCCGCGAAAGAGGGCAGGAGCCGGCCGGTTTGCGGGCAGCCCGGCGGCGTTGCTGCCGGCTTCCGGGGGCTTTTCATGCTCTGGGGCGTGGCATCCAAACAGAAATCCTACGGCCCCATCGGAGAAAAACCATGGCGATGTCGAGAAGAGCCTTTTTGAAGACCGGCGCGGCCGGCGCGGCCTGCATTGCCTGCGGCGTCTACGCCATGCCCGGTCCGAAACCGGCGGTCGCAGCGGTCATTCCCTGGACCAGCCTGGAGCGGACCGTGGTCGCCGTCCCGGTGCCTGCCGCGTCCCCGGCCCTGTCGCCGACGGACATCGGCCAATTTGCCCGGTATGGCTATGGCGTCTTTACGTTTGCCCCGGGGCTGGACTGCCCCAAAAGGCTGGACCTCATGCCGTCTGGCTACAGCGGCCAGGGCGCGGCCCGGGCGGCGCGGCTGATCCGCTTTTTCACCATCAGCGACATCCATCTGACGGACAAGCAGTCGCCGGCCCAGTTGATCGGCCTCGGCCTTGTGCGGCATATTTCCTCGGCCTATTCCCCGGTCATGCTCTATACCACCCAGGTGTTTGACGCGGCAGTGCAGGCCATAAACGCCCTCAATGCCCAGGACCCCATCGATTTCGGCATCTCCCTGGGCGATGCCTGCAACAGCACGCTCTACAACGAACTGCGCTGGTACGTCGACATCCTGGACGGCAAGCCCATCACCCCCAGTTCCGGAGACCATGCCGGGGCCGATACCATCGACTATCAAAAACCCTTCCAGGCCGCCGGGCTCCACCGGTCCATTCCCTGGTACCAGGCCCTTGGCAACCACGACCACTTCTGGCTGGGCTCGGCTCCGGTGGACGACTATCTGCGTCAGGCCTGCCTCGGCGATACGGTCTTAAACCTCGGCAACATCCTGGTCGACGGCATGGACAGCCGGGGCTTTTATATGGGGACCATCGACGGCGGCACCCCTTACGGCACGGTGATCGATTCCGGGCCGGTGACCGACTTTGCCAGCCCGCCCAAGGTCGTCCCGGACCCGGACCGCCGGCCCCTGACCCGCCGGGAGTGGATGGGCGAATTTTTGAAGACCTCCTCCCAACCGGTCGGGCACGGCTTTACCCAGGCCAATGTCGATGCCGACTTTGCCTGCTACAGCTTCGAGCCCAAAGCCGACGTGCCGCTTAAGGTCATCGTCCTGGACGACACCCAGCAAAACGAGGACTTTTCCGGCCGGGGCTTTCTCTGGCACGGCAGCGTGGACAAGAAGCGCTGGGACTGGCTGGTCGGCGAACTGGATGCGGGGCAGGCCGAGGGCAAGCTCATGATTATCGCCGCCCACATCCCCATCGGCGTGGAAAAGCCGGGCGCGTTCATGAGCTGGTGGGACAAGGCCTATGTCACGGAAGAGGCGCTTTTCGCCAAGCTCCACAGCTATCCCAATCTTCTGTTGTGGATCGCCGGACATCGTCATTACAACACGGTCACTGCCTTTCCCTCCCCGGACCAGACCCGTCCGGAACTCGGCTTCTGGCAGGTCGAGACCGCCTCGTTGCGCGACTTCCCCCAGCAGTTTCGCACTTTCGACATCGTGCGCAACAGCGACGGCACGGTTTCCATCGTGACCGTCAATGCCGGCCCCCAGCTTGAGGACGGGTCGTTGGCCGCCGTGTCCCGTTCCCATGCCGTGGCCGCCATGCAGCTTATCGTCAATCCGGCGATTTCCTCCAACCCCATGCCCTACCTGCCAACCGGCACCTACAATGGGGAACTGGTGGTGCCGCTTAGCCCGCAGATGCAGGCGAAACTGGCGGCATCCGGGACGCCGATGCCGGCCAAAGCCGCCCCGGCGGCAACCGGAGCCTGAGCGCCGCGCCGTGGCCAAACGCCGACCCCGGCCTGTGAGGCGGCGTCATTGGCCAAAGTTAGGGCGGGGTGGGGGGCGCATGTTGGAAAAAGCTGTGCTGACAGGCCGGCCACGTGGCGGCGGCAAAGAGCGCCGCAGGGCCAGGGCGTCAGGCCGGGGAAGGCCTCCGGCCCGATTGGCGTAACGGATACATCGCAACAAACGAGGTGGGTAACGTGTCTCTGTGTACAATGCTTGTCGGGGTGCGTCGTGTCCTTTGTACTCTGGCCCTTGGCGCCTGCCTGCCCTGGGCCACGGCCTCGGCGCAGCAGGCCATTGGCACGCCGATTCTCACGACAGCCGAGAACTTCAGGGATATTGCCGGTATTTCGGCCAGTGCCGGCGGGACCGGCTTTGCCAACCTGACCAGCAACTTTGGCGTGATGCGTACCGGCGTGTTCTATCGTTCCAATGTCCTTGACCTGGACAGCGCGGATTGGACCACCCTTTCAGGGCTGGGCATCGGCCGGGTTATCGACCTGCGCACCCCTGCGGAGATCAGCGCGACACCCGACGTGGTGCCGGCCGGAGCCGTCTATACCAACATCAATGTCATCGGCACGTCGAGCATGCCGTCCATGCTCCCGTCCAGCGTCTCCCTGGCGTCTCTCCTCAGTGTCGGCCAGAGCGGCTATCAGACCTTTGTGACCAATCCGGTCGAGCGGGAAGGTTTTCGCACCGTCCTTTTGACCCTGGCCCATGACACCGGCCCGGATCTGTTCCACTGTTCCATGGGCAAGGACCGCACCGGCTGGGTGGCGGCCCTGTTGGAGAGCATTGCCGGCGTGTCTTCGACCACCCTCCTAAACGACTATCTGGCCTCGAATACCTATCTGGCCGGGACCATCGATGCCCAGGCGGCGGCCCTGGCGGCGGCGGTTCCGGAACTGCGCGGCGTAGACCTGACCCCGCTTTTCGGCGTCAATTCCGGGTATCTCCAGGCGGCCCTCGATCAGGTGACGGCTTCGTATGGCTCCATGTACGGCTACCTGATCCAGGGCCTGGGCCTCAGTCTGGAAGACATCTATGTGCTGCGGGGCAAGATGGTCAATTATGCCATACTGCCCGGACAAACCGTCTATTCCGGCAATGATGCTTCCGGCGCAGCCTTCTTAAACGCCTTGCAGAATTCCTCGTTGTCCGGCCGTTATACCGCCTATAACTACTATCTGCAGTCCTCCGTGGACGCCGGCACCCTTGGCGGCGTCCAAAGGCAGGTCGGCGGCCAGGTCCATGCCGATGCGGCCTCGTATCTGCTGCGCCAGCCCCGGTGGATCGATGCGGCCCTCGCGCCCTATACGGACAGCCGGGAACTCGTGCCGGGGCAGGCCCGGATGTGGCTGGCCGGGATGGGCAGCGGCTTCTGGTCACAGGGCCGGGCGGGTATTTCCCCCAGCACGGAACGCAGCGCCGGCACGCTTATCGGCGCGACCTCCCGCTTAAGTGATCGGGGGAGTGCCAGCCTTGGGCTTGGCTACACCTCCGGCACGGTCGAGAGTGCGGCGGCCACGGCCACGGTCAATACGGTTATGGCCACCCTCGGCGGGCGCTACGGTTTTTCGAGCCTGGAAGCCGGTCCGTACGTGGTGGGGCGGGTCGATGGCGGCTGGGTGGACTACCGAAGCAACCGCCCCCTGGGCGGCGGCCTGGGAGCCGCCAGCGGACAGGCCAACGGCGCTCTTTTCAGCGGTCTGGCCGGTTTGGGCGATGTCATTGCTTTTTCGCCGGTAACGCTCACGCCCCAGGCCGGGGTTCGGGTGACGAGCCAGACCCTTGGCGCTTTCACGGAAAGCGGCAGTGAAGCGGCGCTTGGCGTCCATGGCCTCGACAATACCGCCGCAAGCCTCCTGCTTGACCTCGACGCAGCCCTTGAGCCGCAGATTCTCGGCGCTTGGAGCCTGGCGCCCACGGCCACGCTTCGCTATGAGCGCTATCTTGGCAATCCCCAGGTCGCCAGCACGGGAACGCGCTACGGCTTCGCCGTGAGCCAGAAATCGGCCTTTGACAGCCACGATCTCCTGACGGCCGGCCTGGGTATCACGGCCAGACGCCATGCCCTCAGCCTGGAGGCCAGGGGCAATGTCGTTGTCGGCGACGGCGCAGGCAGCGCCGGGCTTGGCGGACAACTGTCGTTGGGCTACAGCTTTTAGTCTCGGTCCCGCTATGGGCCCTATTCCAGTCAGGCATGGGACGTTTTATGGTGATGACGCGAAGCGGCAGTGCTGCCCCCAAAGAACACGGCTCATCCCTTCCCGTGCTTGCGGGCGTGACCATAGTGACCGGCATTGTTGCCGGCCTCGGCGGCATGGGTCTGGCTTTGCTGCTGCATGCCATACAGCATATTGCCTTTGGCTATGACATGTACCAGCCCCATGGGGCAGAAAGCTTTTTGCAGGGCGTGTCCGATGCCGCCCCCTTTCGTCGGGTGGTTGTGCTTGGAGTCTGCGGGCTTGTCGCCGGCCTTGGCTGGTGGAGCGTTCGCCGGTTCTGCCGGCCCCTTGTCTCCATTTCGCAGGCGGTCGAGGCTCACGACGACCACCGGATGCCTGTCGTTGCCACAATCTGCCATGCCCTGTTGCAGATTGTCACCGTGGCCCTCGGTTCGCCGCTTGGCCGGGAAGTCGCGCCCAGGGAACTCGCAGCCGTTTGCGCCGGAAAAATTGCCCAGTTTGCCCACCTGACCAGCCAGGAATCCAGGGTTCTCGTCGCTTCTGCAGCCGGGGCCGGACTCGCCGCCGTGTACAACGTGCCGGTTGGCGGGATGCTCTTTACGCTGGAAGTGCTGCTTGGGACCTTTCGCTTCTCGGCGGTGCTGCCGGCCATGGCCACCTCCGGAATCGCGTCCATGATTGCCTGGATTGGATTGGGGGATGCGACCCAATACCATTTTTCGCAACAAACGATTTCCGTTTCCCTTGTGGCCTGGTCCCTGGTGATGGGGCCGTTGTTGGGCATGGCCGCCTTTGCCTTTTCACGAGGCGCAGCGGCTGCAAGGCGTCATGCGCCGCAAGACTGGCGCATGATCGTCTTGTGCCTGGTGCATTTTGTCCTGCTCGGCACACTGGCCATTCCCTACCCGGAACTGTTGGGAAACGGCAGAGGCCCGATCCAACTCAGTTTCTATGATGCCCTTTCCCCGAATTTGGCCGCAGTGCTCTTCCTGCTCAAATTCTTTTTTGTCATAGCCAGCCTGCGTGTCGGCGCTGCCGGCGGCCTGCTGACGCCAAGCCTGGCCCTTGGGGCCATGCTGGCCACCATGAGCGCCGGCCTTTGGAACCTTGCCCTGCCCCCCATCGAGCCGGCCAGTCTGGCCATCATCGGCGCTGGAGCGTTCCTTGCTTCCTCGCTCAATATGCCGGTCACCGCCCTGGTGCTGGCCTTTGAGTTCACGCACTTTGCCCATGATTTCTTCTATCCGCTGCTTTTTGCCGTTGCCGGTTCCTATGCAACCTACACGCTGCTTGCCCGGCGTGGCGTCCGTATCGGGTAGGACTCCCCCCGTTGTCGTTGTTGGCCTGGGACAGGCCGTCGCCGCCTTTTGAGGCGGCTTTTTCGTTCCTGCCGACAGGCCGGGCCGGGGCTTCTGTGCGCCTGGCCTGTCGGCCAGGGCATTCGCCGGTTTTGCCGCACCGGGGGAGAGGGGTTTTATAGAGATTGCAGGTCATTTTGATCGGTCACTTTTTTTTCACCGGTCCGCAATATTCACCCCCTATACCATCCTCCGACTGACGAGCGGAGGCGATGGAGATGTACGATTCCTTAAAGCGTTTGCTTTCGCTTTTTTCGTCCAGGCAAAAGAGGCCCGACCCCATGGCGGCAAATCTCCTGGGTCTGGCGGCGCAACAGCAGGCCATATTCCAGCTGACGATCGATCCGGACAAGGCCATGGAGCCGTTTCGCTACATGGTTTGCCAGGGGGTTAAGGGCAACAGCGTGGTCCTGGCCTGCCGCGGACCCAATCACAATTGTTGCAAAATATGGGAAAAACAGGAGTTCCCGTTCCGCTTTCTCCTGCAGACCCACAGCGACAAGTTCCCCAGGCTCCACAAATTTCAAGGGCGGATCACCGAAATCCACGGTGACCTGAAAACCATCACCGTGGCCATGCCGGCCAGCATCACGGTCCTCGAACAACGCCGCAACATCCGCCTCAAACTGCACCGGCGCCATCTGCCCAGCCTGTCGGTCTGGGGTGTGAGCAAAAGCAAGAACGAGAGCCAGTCCCGGCTGGTGGAGCAACGCCTGCTGCTTGAACTGACCGATCAGGCGGACGCGGTGCAGGCGGTGTTGAAAAACATCTCGGCAGGCGGCATGCGCCTGGCCCTGCCAAGGCCCTTGTTCGAGGAGCACATGGAGTGGCTGGAACAAGGCTGTCGCCTTTTGGCCAGGCTCTCCTTTCCGGGGCAGGAGCCGGACCAGGAGCACGGCTATGAGTTTATCGCCAAGGTCAGCAACTCCCGGGTGCCCGACGATGCCGATGCCTGTCCCGAGGTCGGGGTGCAATTTCTTTCCGCCTTGGGCAGGGGCCACAAGGCCCGCTGGCGGGATGTCCGGGCCGAGGGCTGCCTGGAACTGCTCAAGCTCCTGCAATCCTACCAGTTGGAATATTACCGGGATTTGAAAAAGAATCTCATCATGCGCGAGGACTCGGCTTGCGGTTGTGCGTCCGAGCCCGGGGCCAGGAGAAAGGCGGGCTAGCCGCCGGCTGCCGCGGGGGCTTCGCCTTCAGACAGGCCGGGTTGGCTCCCGGGATATTGCGCACGCAGTGCAGGAGTCAGCATGCGACCATAAGTCGCGCGGGGAATACGATGGTGTGGCGGCAATACGGCCATTTGGCCAGCGGTCTGGCCGATATTTTCAAGGAGTGTGTATCATGTTCAGTCAGTTTTTTGGGAATTACCTGCGCAAACGCGGCTGCATCACCCTGGAGCAGATGCGGGACGTGCTGGCGTTGCAGGATTCCGTGCGCGTCAAACTGGGTGTCCTGGCCATCGACGCCGGGTACATGACCGCAGCCCAGGTTGAAGAGGTCCACAACCTGCAATCCACGATCGACAAGCGTTTCGGCGAGATCGCCATCGATAGGGGCATCCTTGACCAGGAGAAGCTCTCGGTCCTGCTTGGCCAGCAAAACAAGCGCCACCTGTTTATCAGCCAGGCCCTTATCGACCAGGGCATCATGACCTTCGAGACCTTTGAGAGCTACCTGGAGGACTACAAAAAGGATTCCGGGCTTTCGGCCAAGGAGTTCGAGGCGCTTAAAACCAACGACATCGACACCGTCACCCAGGCCCTGGTGCACCTGCCCGAGCTTGGCGACGCCAAGATGTACGTGGACTATTTCGCCCTGTTCGTCCGCAATCTGGTCCGCTTTATTGATGACCATATCCTGCTGGAGGAAGCCCGGAAGGTCCAGTTGGAGGAATTCGACTGCCTGATCTACCAGGAGATCGAAGGCCGCTTCAAGTTTTTCACCGGTGTTGCCGGACCTGAGCCGGCCATGGCTGAATTTGCCTCCCGCTTCGCCAAGATGGCCGTGTCCGGCATGGACGAGGTGGCCAAGGATTCGCTGGGCGAGTTCATGAACGTCCACAATGGCCTGTACCTCTCCAAGCTGTCCAACGAATGGGTCGAACTGGAGCTTTTGCCCCCGGAATACAAGCACAGCGGCAGCCTCAAGTCCGTGGGCGCGGCCTACAAAATTCCCTTCGCCCTGTCTTTTGGGCAGTTCGATTTCTTTATCGGCGTCGGCTCGCCTGTTTTCAATCATCGCTAAAAAGGAACCAGCCATGGCCCGCATACTCATTGTGGACGATTCCATCGTGTCCCGCACCAGCCTCAAAAACATCCTGCAAAGCGCCCGGCATGAAGTGGTGGGCGAGGGCGTCAACGGCGAGGACGGCCTGGAGAAGTACCTGTCCCTGCGGCCGGACATGGTGACCATGGACATCACCATGCCCAAGCTCAACGGCATCGAGTGCCTCAAGGCCATCCTCGGCCACGATCCCCAGGCCCGGGTGATGATGATCAGCGCCCTGGGCCAGGGGGCCAAGATCCTGGAGGCGATCAACAGCGGCGCGCGCCACTATATCACCAAGCCCTATGAGCCGGAAAAAGTCCTGGAAGCGGTGACCGAACTGTTAAGCGAATAATCCAGGCCACCCCAAGCCCCCAACCCTGACGTACGGAGGGTTCATGGAAGCGACAGCCTTGAAGGACCTGGACATGGACCAGGAGGCGTACTCGGCCGAAGACCAATCCATCGGCAATCTGGTGGAGCAGACCCGGACCTTTGCGGCGGCTGACCCGGGTCTGGCGGTGCACCGCTTTTTCACCGAGCATCCAAGCGCCGAAGGGGTGGTCATCGTGGAGAACCACGCCCCGGCCGGCCTGATCATGCGCAACGATTTCTACCAGAAGATCGGCACGCTCTATGGCCGGGACCTGTTCATGAGCCGGCCCATCAAGCTCATCATGAACACCCAGCCGCTGGTGGTGGATGTCTCGGTGGATATCGCCACCATCGGCCTCATTGCCATGAACCGACCCCATGACCAGCTCTACGACCTCGTGGTCATCACCGAGAATGAGAAGTTCTCCGGCGTGGTCAGCGTCAAACGCTTCATGATCGAGCTGTCGCAGAACAGGGAAGTGGAGATCAAACTTTTAAAGCGGCAAAAAGAGATCCTGCACGAGGCCAACGAGACCGAGATCCGCAACCGCCGGCAGATCGAGGAGAAAAGCCTGGAGCTGCGCGAGAAAAACGAGTCGATAAAAAACCTCATGGACAACGCCGGCCAGGGCTTTTTGTCGTTCGGACAGGATCTGGCCGTGTCCGGCGAATACAGTCTGGAATGCGTCCAGATCTTTCGCGTGCCCATGGAGGGCCGCAATTTCCTGGAGCTCATGGCCAAGCATGTTTCCCCGGAAACCATCCAGACCATGGCCCGGGTGTTCGAGAGCATCTTTGCCTCGGGCAAGTCCCTGCGGGAAAAGGTCTACCTCTCCCTGTTGCCGCCGGAGTTCGGCATCTACGGCAAGACCGTCAGCGTGGCCTACAAGATCATTCCCCACGGCGACCACAAAAAGATGATGCTGATTTTGACGGACGTCACCGAGAAACGAAAGCTTGAAGCGCGCATGACCGAGGAGCGCAACAACGTCAAGATGGTGGCCAAGGCCCTGACCAAACAATCCGACGTCAATCTGGCCCTTGAGGAATTTTACCGTTTCGTCCCGGGCGAGGCCCGGGCCATGGCCCAGGAGATTGCCGAGCCCAGGGCGGCCCTGGCCGAGATTTTCCGTTTGATGCACACCTACAAGGGCGATTTCGCCCAATTGGGCCTGCACAATACGGCCGCCAATCTGCACGTCATTGAGGACGAGCTGGCCGCACTGGTCGCCCGGCCCGAGGCCCCGGACCAGGAGTCGCTCGCCGGGATCGTGGCCGGCTGGGATGGCCGGGCCATCGCCCGGGATGATGTGAACATCCTGGCGGATATCCTCGGCAAGTCCTTTTTCGAGAAGGACGAACGGTTCCAGGTCAGTGCGGAAATGGTGCAGGCTGTCGAGGCCCAGGTGGCTGGCCTGCCGGATGGCCCCGAGCGCCGGGGCATCCTGCTGGCCCTGCGCCGGCTGCGGCTTTGCCCCTTAAAAAGCCTGGTGGCCGAATACCAGGACTATCTCCAGGCCCTGGCCGCCCGTTTGGGCAAGTCGGTCGAACCGCTTCGCGTCAGCGGTGATGACGTGTTCGTGGAAAAGGAGCTCGTCCAGAAATTCGTCAAGTCCCTGGTCCACGTCATCCGCAACATGATCGACCATGGCATTGAAACGCCCGAGGACCGTCTGGAGAATGGCAAGCGCGAGCAGGGGCGCATTGCCTGCGTCATCGAGCAATCCGGCGATACGGTCTGCCTGCGGGTGTCTGACGACGGGCAGGGCATAGACGCGGCCAGGGTGTTGCAACTGGCCGTGGCCAAGGGCCTTGTCTCCCCGGCCAAGGCCCGGGACATGGCCCCGCAGGAGGTTTACGGCCTGCTCTTTGCCGATTCGTTTTCCACCAAGGAAGAAGTGAGCGCCTTGTCCGGCCGCGGGGTGGGGCTGTCTGCGGTCAAGGCCGAGGTGGAACGCCTGGGCGGAACCATCCGGGTCAGCTCCACACCCGGCCAGGGCTCGACGTTCGATTTCCTTTTTCCCCTGGCGGAGTAACGGCGGCGGGCAAGGCATACGGAGAAGCCTGCGCCAGATCCGCCGCGGCCTGGCTGCCAGCCGGTCCTGCCGCCAGGCCGCGGCGAGCCTGCCCTGCATTTTCAGAGGCAGGCTCGTTGCCCGGCCAAGGCTCCTACAGGCACTCGACCACGCCGCCGTCCACCCGCAAGGCGGCCCCGGTGGTGGCGGAAGCCTGCTTGGAGCAGGCATAGACGACCATGTTGGCGACTTCTTCGACCGTCGCGGCCCGGCGCAGCAGCGAGGAGGGGCGATTGGCCATGACGAAAGCCGTTGCCGCCTCTTCGATGCTTTGCCCCTTGGCGGCCGCCGCATCGCCCAGCATGGCGGCCAGGCCGTCGGACAGGGTCGGGCCGGGCAGCACCGAATTGACCGTGACGCCGGTGCCGGCCATCCGCTTGGCCAGGCCGCGCGCGATGGAGAGCATGGCGGTTTTGGTAAAGCCGTAGTGGATCATCTCCGCCGGGATGTTGAGCGCGGACTCCGAGGACAGGAACACCACCCGGCCCCAGCCTTTTTTTGCCATCTGGGGCAGATAGGCCCGGGACAGGCGCACCCCGGACATGACGTTTGTTTCAAAGAAGCGGGTCCACTCCGAATCCGGGATCTCAAAGAAATCCTGCAGTCCGTAAATCCCCAGGTTGTTGACGAGAATATCGCAATCCGGATGGGCGGCGACCAGGGCCTGGCAGCCCTTGGCGTCGCCTAGGTCGCCGGGGAATCCGAGCAGCCGGCCCGGAGGAAGGTCGCGGGCGAGCTTTTCCAGGGCGCTTTCGACCGCCTGTTTCGAGCGGCCGTTGACAACGACCGTTGCGCCGCTTGCGGCGAGCCCCTTGGCGATTGCCAATCCGATGCCAGCAGTCGAGCCGGTGACGATGGCCAATTTTCCAGTCAGATCGATGTGCATGTCTGTTCTCCCTCCTGTCGGAGTTGGCCGCCAAACGGGCCAAGTCTGTTTCGCCTGCCGTCGCAGGCAACGCGTCGGCCGGCACCTTAGCGTGACTGGGCCAGACTCCGGCGGAAAAGCGCCAGGGCCAGCCCGAAAAACACTGCGCCGATGGCGGCAATGGCGACAAAGCGCGGCCATACCAGACTGAAATCCGCACCGCGATACAAAATCGCCTGGGCCAGATTGACGAAATGGGTGGTCGGTGCGGCCAGCATGATGTCCTGGACGGCAACAGGCATGCTCTCGCGCGGGCTGATGCTGCCGGAGAGCATTTGCAGCGGCAAAATGACCAGGATCATGAGCAGCCCGAATTGCGGCATGTTGCGCGAAATCGTGCCCAGGAAAATACCGATGCAGGCGGTGGCGAAAAATTGCAGCAATGTTCCGCAAAGAAACAAGGGGATGGACCCGGCCAGCGGCACGCCAAGGGCTCCCCGGACAACGCCGTACAGGGAGATCGTGACGGACACCAGGATGACGAGGCTTGTGGGCCAGATCTTGGCCAGCAAGATTTCCGTGGCCGAAAGCGGCATGACCAGCAGATGTTCCAGGGTCCCGTGCTCGCGCTCGCGCACCAGGGCCGTGCCCACGAGCAGGATGGAGAGCAGGGTGATGTTGTTGATGATTTCCATGACGCTGCCAAACCACGAACTGGTCAGGTTGGGATTGAACTTGACGCGGGTGGCCAGGGTGATGGGCGATTTTGGCGTCTCCTGGCCCCAGGCGACGAAGGCCGCCACTTCATTGGCAAGGATGTTTTGAATGTAGACCGCGCCGATAAAGGCCTGGGACATGCAGGTGGCGTCGATATTGACCTGGATGTCGGGCTGTTTGCCGGCCAGCACGTCCCGCTCGAAATCCGGCGGGATGTCGAGGACAAAGATGGAGCGCCCGGCATCGAGCTCATGGTCCATGGCCGTCAAGGGGATGAGACTGGGCGTCTGGAAGTATGGACCGTAAAAGGCCTGGATGAGGCGCACCGAGAGGCTGGAGGCATCTTCGTCCACAATGGCGATGGGGGCATTGTGCAATTCCTGGGAGGTGGCCGTGCCGATCACATAGATGCCGCCGGTAAAGACCCAGCAGATGACGACCAGCAGGATCTTGTCGTGCCACAGGCTGTAAAACTCCTTGGTCCCCAGCCGGTAGATATTGACCAGACGGCGCATGGTCATTTCTCCTGTTTGGGCAGTAACGCGACGCTTAACAGGGTCAGGGCCGGGGCGTAGGCGGCCAGGGCCAGAAAGTTGGGCCAAAGCTCCCCAAAGCCCAGGGCCTTGGTAAAAATTCCCCGACAGATATTGATGAAAAAGGTGACTGGAAAGACCGCCCCGAGAAACGCCCCCGGTCCTTGCAGGGAGGAAACCGGGGTGGTCAGGCCCGAAAACGTGACCGTGACCAGCAGGGTCGAAATGGCTGTCAGGGCCAGGGCGGCTATCTGGGTTTTGGCAAACGAGGAGATCAGCAGGCCAATGTCGGTGGTGACCGTCACGAAGACCAGGGCGGCGCCGCTCAGGAGCAGGAAACTGCCCTTGAGCGGCACCTCGAAGACGAAAACGGAAACGGCCATCATCCCGAAGTAACTGACCATGCTGACGGCCACATAGGGCAGTTGCTTGCCGAGAAGAAATTCCAGCCGGGTCACCGGCGTGACGTAGAGGTTGGTAATGGAACCCAGTTCCTTCTCGCGCACCACCCCAAGGGCCATCATGATCGACGGAATAAAGATCAGCATCAAGGGGATGACCCCGGGAACCATGGCGTAGAGGCTGCGGAAATCCTGGTTGTAGCGGTAGCGCACCTGCGTGCCGGCCGCCGGCATCCCGGTGACGACGCCCTGGGTGCGAAGGGCCAGTTGCTGCAGGTACAGGGTGTTTAATCCCTCAATATAGCCGCGCACGGTTTCCCCGCGAAAGGGCATGGCCCCGTCCACCCAGACGCCTATTTCAACCACCCGTCCCCGCCGCAGATCCTTGCCAAAGTCCGGCGGGATGGACAGGGCCAGACTCAGGTCCCCCCCGGCCATGCGCCGGTCGAGTTCGGCGGCGTCGGCCAGGGGCGGCTGCTCGATAAAATAGCGGGAGCCGGCCATGTTTTGGATGTAGTCCCGGCTTTCCGGCGACTGGTCCCGATCCAGAACGGCAAATTTGAGATTCTCCACATCAAAGGTGATGCCATAGCCCAGGACAAACAGCAGCAGCACCGACCCGAGCAGGGAAACGACCAGCCGGACCGGATCGCGCAGCATCTCCCGCGTCTCGTGGTCGGCGTAGGCCCACAGGCGCAGCAGGCTGCGACGGAGGTCGTATGAGCCTGTCCGGGGGCTGGCCTGGGGCGGCGGCGAGGGGGCTGCCGCAGGCCGGTCCGGGACGGCCGTCTGTTCCTTGCCGGTCGCTTCCTCCAGGCAGTCGATGAACGCGTCCTCCAGGTTGGACTTGCCGCGCTGCTCGACCAGCTTCGCCGGGGTGTCGCTGGCCAGCACCCGGCCGGCATGCATCAGGGAAATCCGGTCGCAGCGTTCGCCTTCGTTCATGAAATGGGTGGAAATAAAGATGGTAACGCCCTGGTTGCGGGAGAGATCGATCAAAAGCTCCCAGAAACTGTCCCGGGCCACGGGGTCCACCCCGGAGGTCGGCTCGTCCAGGATCAGCATCTCGGGCCGGTGGATGACGGCCACGGCCAGGGACAGGCGTTGGCGCAGGCCAAGGGGCAGTTGGTCCGGCAGGGTGTCGGCCTGATCGGTCAGATCAAACCGGGTCAGCATCTCGGCCACGCGCGGGGCAATTTCGGCCGTTGGCAGGTGGAAGAGCTGGGCGTGCAGGGTGAGGTTTTGGCGTACGGTCAACTCGCTGTAGAGCGAAAAGGCCTGGGTCATGAAGCCGACGCGCTTGCGCGTTTCCAGATTATGGGCATCGGCCTTTTGCCCAAAGAGCATGGCCTCCCCTTCGCTTGGCGGCAAAAGGCCGGTCAGCATTTTCATGGTCGTGGTCTTGCCGCAGCCGTTGGAGCCGAGAAACCCGAAGATCTCGCCGCGCCGGATCTCGAAATCCACATGGTCCACGGCTGTAAACGTGCCGAAACGGATGGTCAGGCCCTTGGCGACAATGGCCGGCGGCTCGCCCTCCCGGACCACAAACGGCGGGACGACCAGGGCCTTATGCCCCTGGCGCTTGTCTTGGGGCAACAGTTCGATAAAAGCCGTCTCAAGGTCGGGTGTTTTCGTGTGGTCCAACAGCTCCTGCGGGCTGCCCTGGGCCAGGATGCGCCCGGCATCCATGGCCGCCAGCCAGTCAAAGCTCTCGGCCTCTTCCATGTAGGCCGTGGCCACCAGCACGCTCATGCCCGGACGTCCGGCCCGGATGGTTTGGATCAGCCGCCAGAACTGCCGCCGGGACAGGGGGTCCACGCCGGTGGTCGGCTCATCCAGGATCAGCAGGTCGGGATCGTGGATCAGGGCGCAGCACAGGCCGAGTTTCTGCTTCATGCCGCCTGAGAGTTTGCCGGCCGGGCGGTCGGCAAAGGCGGCCAGCCCGGTTGCGGCCAACAGCGTGGCAATGCGTTCTTCCCGCTCGGCCCGGTCCTGGCCGAAGAGACGGCCGAAAAACGTCAGGTTCTCGGTAACGGAAAGGGCTGCATACAGATTCTTGCCCAGGCCCTGGGGCATGTAGGCGATGCGCGGGCAAAGGGCGTTTCGGTGGCCGGCATCGGCCATGTCGCCGCCAAGCACGGCCACGGTGCCGGCCTGGATGCGGCGTGCGCCGGAAACAAGGGCCAGGAGGCTTGATTTGCCAACACCGTCCGGGCCGATCAGGCCGGCCATGCAGCCGGACGGGATCTCCAGGTCGATGGCGTCCAGGGCTGTGGTTTTCCCATAGCGCAAGGACACGCCGGCCAGCCGGGCAACGCCGGGGGACGTCATTGGCCGGTCTTCTTCTTTTCGCCAACCAGGGGCGGCATGGTTGCCGGCCAGGGGGCGTCGGGGTCAAGGCGCACGGTGGCCACGCCGGGCAGGCCGGTTTTCACCTGTCTGGCATAGGCCAGCAACAGTTCCGGCGGGATCGTGACCTTGATCCGGAACATGAGCTTCTCGCGTTCGGAGTGGGTTTCCACGGCCTTGGGCGTAAACTGGGCCTGGGGCGACACAAAGGTGACCTGGGCCGGGATGGACACATCCGGGCGAACGTCCAGCACGATGCGCGCCTGGGCCCCCAGGGCAATCCGGCCGGCCTGGGAGGTGGGCAAAAACATGGTCATGTAGACGTCGCTTAAATCGAGCAGGGTCAGGACATGGCCGCCGACACCCAGCACCTCGCCCGGCTCGGCCAGCCGGTAGAGCACTCTGCCGTTAATTGGCGCGGTCAGGGTGGAGTCCTCGATGTCGGCCTGATACCGGGCAGCCTGGGCCATGGCTGCCTCGATGGCGGCCTGGGCCTCGAGGACCCCGGCCTTGGCCGCTTCCAGGGCGGCCTGGGCCCCCTGGAGCTGGGCTTTGGCCGCGATCACCTGGGCGTTGTTGGTTTCCGTGGTGGTCTTGTCCACGTCCATTTTTTCGCCGGTGATGAAGTCGCCCTGGTAGAGTTGCCGGGTCCGCTTTTCCTCTTTGGCCGAGAGATGCAACTGGCTTATGCGTTGGGCCACCAGGGCCTCGGCCGCAGCGATTTCGCTTTGCCGCTGGTCGACCGCGGCAACGGCGCTGGCTTTCCTGGACGTCGCCTGGCCGATGGCGGCCTTGGCCTCGCGCAGATTGGCCTCCAGGACCGTGGTGTCCATCTGGGCCAACACCTGCCCCTGGGCGACGTCATCCCCTTCCTTGGCCAGGACCGTGGCCAGTCGTCCGGCCAGTTTGGTGGAGATGAGCACCTCTGTGGCCTCGATGCGGCCGTTTCCTGAGGCAAAGCCGATGGTTGCAGCGGGTTTGGCATAGAAATACCAGGCGAGGGCGGCGCCGCCGAGGCAGGCCAGGATTCCCGAATAGAGAAGCCAACGCTTCAAAGATGTGGACGGCATGACCTTCACTCCTGTGAAAACCTTGAGGAATGCCATGATGCGCCGCAACAGACTGCAGGACACCCCGGCTGGGTACGGCACTGTTTCGGAAACCGGCGGGCGCACCCAGAAAACCGCCCGGCCTGCGTCATTTCCGGAAGACAGGTGGCCGATTTTCAGGCCTTTTTGTAGAGGCCCGACACGTTCACATTACCCCCATTTAACAGCCAAGCCTAGGATTATCGTCTCGTTATAACACCAAGTCGCACGGGCAGGGGGCCCGATGCCGCCCGGCCTGCTTTTGCTGTCTGCAAAGGGGCGGCTGGCCGGCGTCGTGCCGCCGCAGGGGGCCTTTCGCGGCATTGCGGCCCTGGAGCCCGGTGGCTGCCGCCGGCCGTGGGGGCACCCGACGAGGCCCCAGGCCCATTTTGGCCGACTCGACGACCAAAACCATGCTTCGTAAAAGAACATGGGGCAGACAGGCGGCATGAGGGAGGATGCAGCGTTGCTGCTAGGTGAGTTTTATTTTGCTGACAAACTCAAATGCAGCCAAATCGCGAAGCGTGATGATGGAATCCATATCTGACCAGTCGCATCTGAGATTGAACCGATAGGTGGACAGGCCGCCCCGGACCTTGTCCAGATTGAGAGACTCAATGCCCAGTTTCCGTTCTGAAAAAAAATAGCCAACAGCGATTCCAGGGGCCGTTCCGACTCCTGGCAGGTAACGGTCAACACTCTGAAGGTGTCGCGCCGTATTTTTTTCTGAAATCGTTTCAGAACAGTCAACGCGGCCAGTCCCATTGCTGTGCAAAACAATGGGATAAATATCATGCCAGCCCCGAGCGCCATGCCAACGCCCGCATTAAACCACAGGGTGGCCGCTGTGGTCAGGCCTCGGATAGAGCCCTTGTCTTTGAGGATGACTCCGGCTCCGAGGAAACCGACGCCGGTCACGATCTGAGCCGCAATGCGCGTTGGATCAAAAGTCATGGCCACGTTTCCCATGGCCTCATCCGTCTTGAAAATGAAAAATTTTGATATGATCATTATCAGGGCTGAGCCCAAACACACGAGCATATTGGTGCGAAGCCCAGCGCTGACGCCATGCCGTTCCCTCTCGTAGCCAAGACAAAAGCCACAGATCAGGGCCAGCAATAAGCGTATCATCATCTGTGTTTCATATGGGAATCCATTCATTGCTGTTATCCTCTTGTGGTTCGTTTGGGATAGTGTTCCAAGCAATAGAATGTTGTTGCGAAGAGTTCGCAGCGGTTTCTCCATTGTTACTGGATGCAGATGCACAGGGCAAGGGCAATCCGCCCGGTCCATACCAAGGTGTGGCAGGAGGCGCGGCGCTTGACGGCGGTTGTTTTGCCTGCAGCCGAGAACCGGAACACCCAACCCGGCGTCCGGGTGGCCGGTATGGTATAGCAAAATCGCAAACCGGTCTGGCCTTGATCCCGGGGGCGCAACGGCGGCCGGGACCGGGAGGGAAGGTCCTGGTGCCCGACGCCGCCAGGGGGAGTGGCTTCCCGGCCGTCCGGGAGACGGTTCCGCCTGACCAATGCGCATTTTGCAGAGAATTGGTTTTAAGAGCCTTTGGGTGGTTATTGGATGCACTTTAGGGTAACGATCAACCGGGAGTCTGACGCGCAGACACAAGCTCGAGGCAAGGGGTTTCGGCTCCCGCCGACAGGGGCTTGCTGCGCGGTTCCGGGCTCTCCTTCCCGAAGCGCACGCAACAGGTATCCTGGGTTGCAAGCGAAAGCCGTTACAGCTGCGTCCGCGGACAAGCCGGACCATGATTGTCGAACGATTGCAGGGCCAAAGGACAGTGCATCATGAAAGTACCTCCAGCAACAACAGGCCACGCAAACCGGTGCGCGGGTCTGGCCGTCCTTGGCTTGCTGCTTCTGGGCATCGTTTTGTACAGCGGACCGCGAGTCGCCCTGGCCCAAAGCACCCAATGGGACGCCCTGCTTTCAAACACGAGCTGGTATGTTCCCGTTCCATATCTGGTCGCCTATGCCGCCGTAAATCCCAACAGCTTTACCGTGCCGCCGCCAATCCTTACAGGCGATCAGACGCTCTGGGCTCTTGGCCCGGTGGTGAACGGATCTTTTTCCGGCACAAGCAGCGCCACCTTGTATGTGGCGTCCGGAGCGGATCTGGCCCAGCCCGCCACCACATCGACCAGCACCAGCGCAATGTCCGGGACAGTCGCTGCCAATGGAGACATTCGCATAACCTTCACGGACACAACCTCCGGCGTGACGACCCTTGGCGTCGGCAGGATGCAGTCTCTTGGCGATATCCCGTTGATGGAAATGCAAATGATCACCGGGACCGGCCTGCTCTTGACGCATTGGGCCTATATGACGCCCTATGACCCGGCGGTATTCACGCCGCCGCAAGCCTCGGAAGTGTCGACCGCTTACGGCACATCCCCTGAATGGGCCTGGACAGCCAATACGGTATGGGAAATAACAAGCCAGGCGTTGTTTGGATCAGAGAATCCCGGACGTTTTACCATTACCCAGTACAGTAATGGATTTTTCCTGGGCGAAGGCCATGGCCCGACCGGCAGTGCGGTCCAGTTCTTTACGCAACTCGGGTCAATAACCCCTGAAGGCTCTGTCCTGTTTGACACGATCAGTAACGGCGTGCTCACTTCCTTGCTGGGGCAAATCAGCGGAAACACCTCCAATGCGACAATGACCCTGTCAGGCTATGGCTTTTCGGGTGATGATTTCTCGAAGACCGCCAGTCTCAAACTGATCGGCTCCTATCACCCTGCGGGTGCCTATCTGCAGGGGCCCCTGCTGTTACTCCTCGGCGCCACGCCGTAGGGGGAGCAGCCTGGGCGGTTGTCCAGTCCCCGGTTCTCCAGCCCTTGCAGCCCAAAGTCCTCGGGATTTGCCTGCAGGAGGGGAACAGGGGCAGCCCGCGACTGTCTCCCCCTCCCTAGAGATTTATCCGCCGCGAACCAGCCATTCCGATTGACGAGCGAAGGGCTTTGCCGGCCGGATATCCGTTGAGCATGGTCTGTCCGCTTGGCACTGAGACGATGCGGTGCAAAGGGGAAGCATTCGGGATTTTTTTTAAACGTGTGAACCCTTGCCTATTGCGTCTCGGGCCTCAGCGCATCACTCTCTTTATTGACTGTCGCCGCAAGCCATGCGATATTTCTCAATACTGTTATCGTATCTCGATTTGTTGCCAACGATGCGGAAGCATGGCTCTGCTGTTTTTGCTGGAGTCATGCTTCCATCCCAGATCAGTCTGTTTTTGTATTGCTATGGGACAATTCTGAATCGATGCTGATCGTGGAAAGAGAGTTGTGTAGTGGTATATGGAGATTGGTTCAGTCCAACAAACAATGGAGGAGTTATGCGTTCGTTCATTTTTGTTGTAGTTTTTGTTTTCACTGCTCTGCTGTCCCAGCAAGCTCAGGCTTTTGAGTGCGGAAAACTTGATTTCGGTGCAAAGTTAAGCGATATCGACGATGGCAATTTCATATTGTATACGGAGAAAGAAGGCGTTTCCTACTACAATTATGTTGGAATTTGCCGCCTTCCCGTGCATCAGAAGGCGTCGCCGGCCATCGCATATGCGTTCATCGATGGGAAGTACTACGCCAGGATTATCCGCGTTGTCGGCAGGGATAAAGAAGATATCCTTGCCGACATGAAAAAAAATCTTTGCACTCCAACCAGCATAAAAGACGATGCTGAATGGAGTTTATATGGTTGTGACTTGCCAAATGATGTTGAATTCAAGTTCAAATACAACAACAAGACAGGCGAGGCGAAGACTGCTGCGTACAGCAAATCCCTGCGTGAAAAGATTGGGAAAAGCAGTAATGCCGATCCGGCTGAGTTCTCGGAAAAGTAGCCTTTCGGTGAAAGCGTCGCCAGGGCTTACAAGGTGAAAACCTGCGGCGGCACGGGCATGGGAACATGCCAAGGAGTGTTCCATGCCCCTTTTCCGCATGGTCGCCGCCACGGCAGCGGAGCTACCCGAGGCCGTGGCCCTTTGTTGCGGGCCGCGCCACGTCACCTATACCCAACTGGTGGCAGACGCAGGCAGGCTGGCCGCCTGGCTTTCAAGCCTCGGTCTTGCTCCGGGCGACCGGCTTGCTGTTCTTCTCCCGAACTCCATCGAGCTTGTTACCGTCATCCTGGCCGCCTGCCGGGCTGAACTTGTCCTCGTTCCTCTTTTGCTGGACGCGCCGCCGACCCGGCAAGCAGAGATCATCGGGCAGACAGGGGCCAGGGGCCTTGTCCTGGCTTCCGGTTTGGGTGCAGCCATCCCGGCCGAGACGCGGGAGCAACTGGCCGTCACGGTCTGCCTCGGTCGGCCCGAACCGGGAACCGTCGGCTACGACTCCTTTTTCGCCCATACTCCGAGCGCCCCTGTGCCCCGGAGCACCGTCCCGGACCCGATCTGCCTGCTCGTTTACACCTCCGGCTCCACCGGCCGGCCCAAGGCCGTCGCGCACACCCAGGAGCGGCTCGCACGACGGGTGGAAGCCTTTGTCCAGGCCCTGGGCGTCACGGCCGACACGACCGTGGCCGTTTTCGCTGTCCACCGGCCAGTGGTCCTGGTGTTCCAGGTGCTGGCCATGCTGCGCCAGGGCGGGACCGTCGTGCTGGCCGAAAATCCGGACCCGGCCGCGTTCTGGCGTCTCTATGGGGAGGTCCGCCCTGGGTATTGCCTCGTGATGCCCAGTTACGCCCGGAAGCTGTTTGCCGATCCGGCCGCCGCCCGGGTTGACCATTCGCGGCTGCGATTTTGGCTCAGCGGCGGCGACGCGCCGGGACAAGCCCTCTACGAGGCGTCCCGGCGAATCACCGGCCGGCCGTATTGCAACCTGTACGGCCTGACTGAAACAGGCCTTGTGGCCGTGGTCGCGCCAAGCGAAACGGACAAGCCCGGCTGCGTCGGCCGGCCCGTTGGCGACGTGTCCATGCGGCTTGTGGACGACGCCGGGCAGGGCGTTCCCGAGGGCAGTCCCGGACGCCTCCTCGTCACCTCGGCGAACATGATGGCCGGCTATTTCAACGACACCATGGCCACCCATCGGGCCATCGGAACCGGCTGGTACGATACGGGCGATTGCATGCGCCGCGACGCCGAGGGCGACTACTGGTTTCTCGGGCGCAGCGGAGACATCATCGTGCGCCATGCCGTCCAGGTGGCCGCCGCCCTGGTGGCCGACGTCCTGGCCGGGTATCCTGGGGTGGCCGAGGCCGTGGTGGTGGGGGCTCCCGATGCCGAGGCCGGGCAGGTTCCTGTGGCCTTTTATCGAACGGCCGGCCCCGATCCCGGGGCCGAAACGCTGCTCCGGTACCTCGCCGACAGGGTGGATGCTCTGTCGGTGCCCGTGGCTTGCCTGGCCATTGCGCAGTGGCCGGTGACGCCTCGGGGCAAGACCGACCGGCAACAGCTGACGGCTTTGGCCGTAAAATGCCTTGGCCGGGTGCGCGGGGATGTCTGAGCGAGCCGGGCACGGGATGGTCCAGCATTTTTCCGCATGGGCTGTCGCGCCGTCCTCAAAGGTCTTGCGCGTCCTCGGGCAGGAGCCCTGAGGCGGGCTCGGGCAGCCAGCGTGAGGCAATCAGATTGGCCAGGGTGACCAGGAAGGCGACTCCGGCGGCGGCGTAGGCGACCCGGGCGGGATGGGCGGCGGCGACGGGCAGGACGGCGGCGAGCCATTGGGTCAGGGCGGCGAAGCACGATCCGAGCATGCGTCCGCCGACGTTGGCCGCGAAGCTTTCCCCTGTGCCCCGCAAGTGCAGTGGATAGACCCGGGGGAGATAATTTCCCCAGAAGCTGAACTGGCCGATAATAAAAAATCCCGCGAGAAACAGACCGCTTTCGAAGGCGGGCAGGCTCGTGGTGCCGGCCCAGGCGAAGGTCATCGGCAAAATAACCGTTGCCGGAATCAGGAAAAACCGCAGAAGCCTCCTGCGGCTGACAATCCAGACCGCCAGCACCGCCAGGGCGCACCGCCCGCCAATTCCCCCCATCTCCTGAAATGTGGTCACCCGGGCCGCGATTCCCTGTTCCACCGGGCCGGCGACGCGGCGTTTTTCGGCGAACACCCTCTGCTCGATTTCGTCCTCGGAGAATCCCGCCGCTGCGAACTGGGCGCGAAGCGACGCCTGATCTTGCGCGGAAAGCAGTTTGCCGTGGGCCTCTGCCACAGCGGCCCGGGTCTCGGGCAGCCCGGGCACGATCTGCGGCGCTTGCAGCATGGCCCCAAAGGCGGCGGCGAAACTCAGCATGAACATGCCGGTGACCAGGCAGGTGGTGCGCCAAAGCTTCGGGGAGAACAGGGCGGCTACGCTTGGCCGGCCAAGGCGGCCGGTGCGGCGTTTTTCCAGCCAGGGCGGGGACTCGGGCAGAAAAGGCCGCACCAGAAGAAGCGGCAGGGCCGGCAGAAGGCCGGACATGAGCGTATAGCGCCAATCGGCGTGGGGATTGTCGATGTGTCCGAGAAACGACAACAAATCCGGGAGGCCGATTGGCGGCAAGGCCATCGGCGGCAAGAGGAACCATCCCAAGATCTCGATGGGGCGTCCGCTCGCCAAGGAGGATGCAACGCCTCCTGCCAGGGCCACCAGCAGTCCCCCGACCGAAGAAAAGGCTTGGGTGGTTCCAAGGACGGCCTCGCGTCGGCGTGGTTCGGGGAAAAATTCAGCCAGCCAGGCAACCGCAGCCACGAATTCCACGCATATGCCGATAAAAACGAGGCAACGCAGGACAAGCAGCATGGTCAAGGTCGTCGCGAACCCTGTCAGGAACGAGGAGATCGCATACAGCATGATGCTTGCCGTCAGTATTCGTTGCCGGCCAAAGCGGTCGGTGAGGTAGCCGCCAAGAAGTCCGAAGGTGCCGCCCGCTATGGCTGGGATGTAAAAGAGCATTCCGAACCAGAACGTGAATTCTGGCGAGCCGGGTCGGATTCCGCCAAGTTCCATGAGCGCCGGGCGTATGATGAGCGGCAGCATAAGCAGTTCGTAGCTATCGAAGAGGAATCCCCAGGCGGCAACTGCACAAACGAGCCACTCCCGGGCCGTCAGTCGGGGTGGTTTAAAAGGGGCGATCACTGACGGGCCGGACACGCCCGGCAGCGACGTGGCGCATTGAACATACCGCTTGGTATCAGAGCAACTAACCAGCATCAATAGATGCAGATTTGTCCCGAGGTCTTGCGGGGAGCCTCATCGGCAAGGCAGTGTGCATTTGCGGCATCACGAAATAGGTGCCAAATTTGGTTGATAAAACGGCTGTGCGGGTCGTTTTGCCGGATTATTTCACCTGGCACAGCCCGCAGTCTGTCTGTTTACGGCCCGCATCCAACCCGAATATTGCCAAGATTTATCTTGTGATCCTGAACGGTTGGTCAATAGGTTGTCCAGCCCGGCTAGCCAAAAAAAGGGGGACAGGCCAAAGACGGTCTATCCCCCTTGAAATATACTGGTCGGGGCGAGGTGATTTGAACACCCGGCATCCTGCTCCCAAAGCAGGCGCGCTACCAGTCTGCGCCACGCCCCGACGGAAGAGGGCATTGGTTACTGCAACTTCCTGGCCCTGGCAAGGGCAGGAGCGGCACAATCGTGAGCGGCAGCCTATTCTGCCCGTCCGTCGCCACGACAAACCGTCATGGCAGGCCGATGCCGGCGATGGGCGCGCCGCACGAGGAGCAGCGGCCGCCTGCCGTTCGCGCCGCCTGAAGTCCCATGTCCTGGCGCTCGATGAGCCGTTCGCCGCAGTTCGGGCAGAAGGTGGTGCTGCGTTCCTGGTCCGGCACATTGCCGACATACACGTAGCGAAGGCCGGCCTCGCGCCCAAGGTCGTAGGCCTGGGCCAGACTTTCCGGCGGCGTCGGGGGCCGGTCGCGCATGGCGAAATCGGGATGAAACCGCGAGATATGCCAGGGCGTGTCCACCCCGAGCTCCTTGGCCAGGAAACCGGCCAGCTCCGAAAGCTCCCCAGGGCTGTCGTTGACGCCTGGTATGAGCAGGGTCGTCACTTCCAGCCACCAGCCAAGCTCCCGGATGCGCACGAGGTTTTTGAGCACAGGGGCCAGCTTCGCCCCGCAGATGCGTTCGTAGAAATCCGGGCGCATGGCCTTTAAGTCGATGTTGGCCGCGTCGATGCGCCCGGCCAGGGCGTCAAGGCACTGCCGGCTCTGGAAGCCGTTGGAGACCAGGATGTTTTTAAGGCCCGCCGCCCGGGCCAGATCGGCCGTATCGGCCATCAGCTCGAAAAAGATCGTGGGCTCGGAATAGGTGTAGGATACCGAGGCCGCACCGCTACGGCGGGCTGCGGCCACCAGATCGGCCGGACTGGCCCGCTCGCCGGTAATGGCCTTGCCCTGGCGCGGCGGTTGGGACAACGAATAATTCTGGCAGAAGGAGCAGGACAGGTTGCAGCCCATGGTGCCAAAGGAAAAGGTCGTGGTGCCGGGCAGGAAGTGGTACAGCGGCTTTTTTTCCACCGGATCGAGATTGGCGGCGGCCACCCGGTCGTAGACCAGGGTATAAAGCGCGCCGTCATGGTTTTCGCGTACCCCGCAAAGGCCCCGGCGGCCAACATCAATGCGGCAGAAGTGCGAACACAGCCGGCAGGACACGCGCCCGTCAGGCAGGGCTTTCCAGAGGGCGGCAGGGTGCATGGCGGCCTCCTTGGGTTTGGGACCCGTGTCGCAGCCACGAGGGCAGT
The DNA here is from genome assembly GCF_001936595.1 of Desulfovibrio sp. DV. GTDB lineage: Bacteria > Desulfobacterota > Desulfovibrionia > Desulfovibrionales > Desulfovibrionaceae > Solidesulfovibrio. The sequence goes on along the minus strand of NZ_MLBG01000005.1, from coordinate 1,864 downwards.
GGCTGCATCAAGGAACGAGAAAGGGCTGTATCACAACAAGCGGTAATAAAAATTGCGACCGGATTTTTGAAGGCTGCGGCACTAGGAACCGGAGCCGGCCGGCCATTGGCCGGTTGCGGTTCCCTGGCCGGATGGCGAACCAGGGGACTGGCCGAACCCGGAATTGGCGCCAGTATTGCCGAAATTTCCCGGATTGCCCTGACTGCCGGGAGCCGCCCGGGACATCCCCGGCTGCTGGCCGGGCTGGCCTTGCTGTCCGGGCTGGCCTCGTCCCTGGCCTGATTGTCCTGGCTGGCCCATAGAGCCGGGCTGGCCGGGTTGTCCACGCGACGGTCCAGCTTGTTGTCCGGATTGCTGGCCGGTCTGCTGGCCGGGCATGTTGCCGATTTGCGGATAGATGTAGAAGGGGCCGACTTGCTGCTGGTCCTGGGTCTGTTTGGGGCGTGGCCGGACTTCCATGATGACGCTGCCGTCATCTTCGCGGCCAAGGCGCATGTGGTCCACATTGCCCAGGCGCACATCGCGGCGGGACTCGTCGTTGTTGTCCCAGGCGGAGTCCGAGGGCGCAGCCGGCGGCGGGCCGTACTCGACCGGCGGCGAACCGTCCATGCCGTCAGCCGGGGCCGGCCTTGGAGCAAGCAGGGTGGCGGCGACAACCAGGGCCAGGGCCAGGGCCGCAGTCCGGCGGCCGGGGGCGGGCTTCCCTTGAACTTCGCCGATAAAACGGCTAGCATGACGTGTTTTCATTTGCATTTCTCGCAAGGAGCGACCCCATGGCCGACAGATCGGCAGCCTACAAAGCCGCAGGCGTTGACATCGACGCCGGCAACTCCCTGGTTTCGCGCATCAAGTCCATTGTGGCCGGAACCTACAGCAAGGGCGTGCTCTCCGACATTGGCGGCTTCGGGGGCCTATTCAAACTCGACGCCGGAGCCATGGCCGACCCGGTGCTGGTAGCCTCCACCGACGGTGTGGGCACCAAGCTCAAACTCGCCCACGACATGGAAAAGCACGATACCATCGGTATCGACCTTGTGGCCATGTGTGTCAACGACATATTGGTTCAGGGGGCAAAGCCGCTCTTTTTCCTGGACTATTTTGCCACCGGCAAACTTTCGGTGGATCTGGCCGCCCAGGTCGTCTCCGGCATTGCCGACGGCTGCAAAGAGTCGTCCTGCGCCTTGCTTGGCGGCGAGACGGCCGAGATGCCGGGGTTTTATCCCGACGGCGTCTACGATCTGGCCGGCTTTTGCGTGGGGCTGGTGGACAACGCCAAAATCGTCGACGGCTCGAGCATTGGCGTCGATGACGTCATCATCGGCATCGAGTCCTCGGGACCGCACTCCAACGGCTATTCGCTGATTCGCAAGATCCTGGCCGACTCCGGCTTGTCCCCGACCGATCCCCTGCCCAATTCCACCCAGACCGTGGGCGAGGCCCTGCTGGCCCCCACGCGCATCTACGTCAAGACCGTGCTCAATTTGCTGCGCGATTTCGACATCAAGGGCATGGTCCACATCACCGGCGGCGGCTTCTACGACAACGTCAACCGCATCCTGCCCAAAGGCGTGGCCGCCCATATCCGGTTCGGGTCCTGGCCGATGCTGCCGGTCTTTGATTGGTTAAAAGAGCAGGGCAAGCTCACCTGGCCGGAGATGCTGCAGATTTTCAACTGCGGCGTGGGGTTCATGCTGGTGGTGGCCCCGGAGATTGCCGACGATGTCATGCAACGCTTAAAGGCCCTGCACGAATACGCCCGCATCATCGGCCGCATCGACATCCGCAAAGACGGAGCCGAGCAGGTCGAAGTGTTGTTTAGCAAGTAAAAAGAGGCGGATGCCTCCGGCGGCCGGGAGGGGGTAAC
>NZ_MLBG01000004.1 GCF_001936595.1 Desulfovibrio sp. DV | reverse complement strand
ATTGGTCCCGTCGGACGACCCGGTCAGTGACAAAGGCGATGCCAATGGGGCTGTTTTCGAAAATGCAGTTGAGGCTGCGATGGGATTCCTCCAGGGCCTTCTCGGCCTTGAGGCGTTCTTCCGCCTCGTGGCGCAATTCCTGGTTGGTCCGGCGCAGGTCTTCGGCCCGTTGCGCAACGTCGCGTTCAAGTTCGGCCAGGGTGTGGCGATTACGGTCATCGACCGATTTTCGGGCCGTGATGTTGCGGGCAACGCAAAAAATCCCGATTCCCTGGCCTGCGTTGTCCAGGACCGGCGTTTTGAGCACCTGCAGCCAGACGGAACGGTCCGGGCGTTCGACCAGATATTCAAAGAGCTGGGACCGGCCCGAGGCCAGGACCGTCTGGTCAGCCTGGCGATGGCGGCTGGCGCTGGCTCCAGGGAAGATTTCGAAATCGTTGCACCCGACAACCGTCTGGGCCGGCAGGTCGAAAAGGTCGCAAAACGCCCGGTTGACGTACCGATAGAGGAAGCTGGCATCCTTGAAAAAAAAGAGGTCGGATGAAGCGTCCAGCATGGTCCAGCACAAGGTCGGGTCGAGAAGAGGGGTACAGGCGTCAGGCATGGGAGCAACCTTAGCCCAGACCGCTTTGCTGCGGCAACGGATTTCCACTGGCCGCAAGCTGCGGGCAAACCCCTCGGCAGGCCGTCCCCGCCATTGCCGGGCCGGGGAAATTATGGTTAGGTCAGGCCCACATAACGCGGCCCTCGTCGGCTGCATGGGAGCATTCATGCGCAAATCTGCTTTGCCGGTTCTGTTGGCCACCAGCCTGCTTGTCGCCTCTTCCACGGTTTGTGCCGGCCAGGACCCCCAGGCGACCGCCCCGCCTGCGCAGCCGGCGGCACAACAGCCGGCGGCCCAGCCAGCCAAGGCCGGGGGAGCCTCCACGCCCCGCTCGGATGCGGCCGAAGCCCGCTACCGCGACTGGGTGGAAAAAGAGCACGCCAAGGATGCCGTGGAATTCGCCAAGGAAAAATCCAAGATCGAGGACAAATACAAGGGCTACGTGCGCCCCAAGCGGGAGAAAAAGGACGGTAAGGCCGAGTCCGCCCCGGCTAAACCCTAGCACCTTCTTGTTCGCCGGCTCTCGGCCGCCTCACCCACGACACAATGCCTCGGCCATGACGCCGGCCACCTCGCCAAGCTCACCGCAGACCGTAATCCCGGCTCGCTTCAAGCAGGCCAGTTTCTCAGCCACGCCGCCCGGCCGCTCCAAAAGCGCCCCGGCGTGGCCGAGCGTGCGCCCGGGCGGTGCGGTCAGGCCGGCCACAAAGCCCAGCACCGGCTTGGGATAGGCCGTCGCCGCCACGTATGCAGCCAGTTCCTCTTCGGCCGTGCCCCCCACTTCGCCGATGACCATGACCGCCTTCACCCGGCTATCGTCGCGCACCATCTCGCACAGTTCGACAAACCCCGCCCCGCCAAACGGATCACCACCAATCCCGGCGGCCAGGGCCTGGCCGATGCCGGCTGCCGTCAGCCTGGAGGCGACTTCGTAGGTCAGGGTGCCACTGCGCGAAAAAATCGCCACCGGTCCCGGCGAAAACGGTTCCACCGGCATGATGCCGGCCAGGAATTGCTGTCCCGGCACGATCAACCCCGGCGAGTTGGGCCCGATGAGCAGCGTTCCCCGACCGGCCAACGCGCTTTGCACCACCAGCATGTCGCGCTGGGGGATGCCGTCGGTGATGCAGACAATGCGCACGACACCCGCAGCCGCCGCCTCCAGCACGGCATCGGCCGCACCGGAGGCCGGCACGAAGATGACGGACAAGTCAATGTCGTGCCCGGCCATGGCCTGGGCCACGGTGTCGTATACAGGCACCCCGTCCACCTCGTCCCCACCCCGAAACGGGGTGACACCGGCCACGACAGGCACGCCGTAAGCCCGCATCCGTCGGGCATGGGCCCGGCCGGCCCGACCGGTCAGCCCCTGGACCAGCACCCCGGAGTCCGCCCCCAGATCGAGCAAACCCGGCAGCGCCGGCCGGGCCGGACCACACCCAGCCCAGTGGATCACGGCTCGGTCCGGCGGCGGCGGACAGGCCACCACCCCGGCCACAGCCAAGGCCAGCCCGAGGGCAGTCGGCACCACTTCAGACAGCATGGCCACGGCCTGGTCCATGTCCTCGGCCACCTGCACCCGCCCCCCGGACATGGCCCGCAACCGGGCCATGCCATCCTTGGCCGCATTGCCGGCAAAACGCACCACCACCGGCCGCCCCGGCTCGTCGCCAAGGGCCGTGGCCAGGGCCTCGGCCACATCGGCGCAGGACAGAATGCCGCCATACATGTTGACGCAGCACGCCTCCACGGCCGGATCGGCAAACAGCAGGTCAAAGGCCGCCCGCAACCGGGCCGCATCGGCCGTGCCGCCGAAATCGAGGAAATTGGCTGCCGGCAATCCAGCCGCGCCCAGGGCGTCCATGGTGGCCATGGCCAGCCCCGCGCCGTTGGCCACCAACGCCACCCGGCCAGGCAGACTTACAAACGACAGCCGATGGCCGGCGGCCTGGCGTTCGGACGGCGTGGCAAACCGGTCGTCGGCAAACCGGGCCAGTTCCGGTCGCAGGGCCGCGACGTTGTCATCAATGATGCACTTGGCATCCAGGGCCACGAAACGGCCCTCGGCCGTGACTGCCAGGGGATTGATCTCGGCCAGGAGCAGTCCATAGTTGGCCACGGCTCCAAAGAGCCGGCCAAGGAGGCTCTCGAAGGCGGCCCAGGTCTCCGGCTCAAGGCCAAGGTGGAAAAATGCGGCCCGGGCCAGCCAGGCTGGACACAGAAGCGACGGCGGCACATTGAGGACCAGCAATTCCGGCGTGCCGGCCAGCGTTTCGACGTCCACCCCGCCCTGGCGGCCAAGGGTCAGGCAAAACCCCTTGCGCTGCCGGGAGACGCCAAGCGAGAGGTAAAAGGCGCGCTCATGGGCGACGGCCGCCTCCAGACGCAAAAAAGGCGGCACCATGCCGCCAAATCGCTGGGCAAAAAGCGCGTCTGCAGCCGGGGCGAGGTCGGCGGCGGCAGCCACGCGGACCACGCCCCCGGCCTTGCCGCGACCACCGCCAAGGGTCTGGGCCTTGAGATAATAGGGTCCGGCAAACGGCGGCGTCAGGCCGGCAGCCGCACCGGGTTCAAGGACAAGGCCCGGCGGTGTCGGGAGGCCGGCTTCGGCCAAAAGCGTCTTGCCGGCGTGTTCGGTCAACAACATGGCCACGCTCCTTGCGGGTTGGCGGAGGCTGGGTCCGGGAGTTGTCCCGTCATGCCCGCCTTTGCGGGAAAAAGCCACCGGCTCGGGCCAAAATCAGGTTCAATCCTCGGCCATGATGTCGGTGAGGTCCATGCGCGTCCCGTTGCTCTCCCCCTCCCCGGCCGGGTCCGGCAGGGTGATGGGCTGGCCGAGACGCTTTTTGGCCTCCTGGTAGCCGAGATTGAGGGCCTTGAGGTTGGCGTCGCGGATCTTCTCGGGCAGGGCCGCCTTGAGGCTTTTGCGCATGGCCTCGATGCGGGCAAAGGGAAGCAGGTAGGCCACCGCGCCCAGGGCCACGACGTTGGTGGCCTGGACCACGCCCACCTTCTCCCGCGCCAGCCGGGTGAAGGGCAGGCCCAGAAAGACGTTGGTCGGGCTTTGGCGCACCAGCTCGGAATCAACCAGCAGGGTGCCCCGGGGTTTGAGATAGGAATAGTAGCTGGCCGCCGCCTCCTGGGACAGGGCCACCAGCAGGTCGAGGTATTCGGTCTTGGGGTAGCTGATGGGCGCGCTGCTGACGACCAGATCCGACCGGCTGGCCCCGCCCCGGGCCTCGGGGCCGTAGCTCTGGGTATGGGTGACGTAGTAGCCGTGTTCCAGGGCCAGGGCCTGGCCGAGGAGCTTGCCCATGGTCAGGATGCCCTGGCCACCAAGGCCGGAAAGCCGTATTTCGTAGCGCGCCAGCACCTGCCCGGCTCCGTTGCCATTGCCATTGCCGTTGCCGTTGGGTGCGCCGTTGCCCTTGCTCTCGCCCGCCCCGCTCATGCCGCACCTCCCTTTTTCGCCCGCAGTCCCTGGCGCATGGCGGCGTAGCGCGTCTCCAATCCGGGGACGTCGCGGCGCACGAAGCTGCCAATGGGAATCTTGCCGTGCGGATCCTCGAGCTTCTCATACCGCTCCAGCGGCAGGCAGGAGGATTTGAGCCACTTAAACATATCCACCGCGCTTTTAAAGCCGTTGCCGCGGCCGTACTGGGTGAAGCACGGGGTCAGCGCCTCGACCAGATTGAATCCCGGCCGGGTCAAGGCGTCGGCAATGAGCGCGTCGAGTTCCTTGACGTGGTACACCGTGCCTCGGGACACCCCGGCCGCCCCGGCCGCCCGGGTCAGCTCCACAATGTCGAAGGCGCTTTCCAGCTGGCCCATGGGGCTGGTGTGGGAATAGGCCCCTTCGGGGGTGGTGGAGGAGCACTGGCCGCCGGTCATGCCGTAGATGAAGTTGTTGAGCACCAGGGCGGTGACGCCGATATTTCGCCGGGCCGCGTGGATGAGATGGTTGCCGCCAATGGAAAAGGCGTCGCCGTCGCCCATGACCGCAATGACGGTCAATTTCGGATTTGCCATCTTGATGCCGGTGGCCACGGTGAGCGCCCGGCCGTGGGTGGTGTGCACGGTGTTGAAGTCCACATAGGCGGCGATGCGGCCGGAACAGCCGATGCCGGCCACGATGACCACGTCGTCCTTGTCAAGACTCAGGGCGTGGACGCTGCGCACCAGCGACCCCAGCACGATGCCGTGGCCGCAGCCCGGACAGAAGACCAGGGGAAACTTCTTGTTATGACGCAGATAGTGATGGATCAGCTGGGTGATTTCAGCCATGTCACGCGATCTCCTTGAGTATCTGGGAGGGCGTTATGATCAGTCCGTCGATGCGGTTGATGGTGCGCACGGTGGTGTAGCCTTCATTGACCCGTTTGACCTCGCGCGAGAGCTGGCCCATGTTGAGCTCCGGCACCACCGCCAGCCGGCACGACCGCAAGAGCGGCTCCACATGGCGGCGCGGGAAGGGGTACAGGGTCTTGAGTACAAGGAGTCCGGCCCGCACCCCGGCCTCCCGGGCCTGGCGCACGGCCAGACGGGCCGAACGGGCCACGCAGCCGTAGGCGATGACCACCACCTCGGCGTCAGCCGTCTCGACATGCTCAACCAGCTGGATATCCTCGAAAAACCGGTCGATTTTGCGAAACTGCCGTTCTGTCAGCGCGCGCACTTCCTCGGGTCGGCTGGTGGGGAAGCCCTGGGCGTCGTGGGCCAGCCCGGTGACGTGGAAACGGTAGCCCGAGCCGATGGGCGGCATGGGCGGCACGCCGCGCATGGTTTCTTCAAAGGGCTTGTACCATTCCGGCGGCATGGTCGGGGTCAGGCGGGAGACGATCTCGAAATCGCCGGGCTCGGGCAGGCTGATTTTTTCCCGGGTGTGGGCCGTTATTTCATCGAGGAGCAAAATGACCGGGGTGCGGTATTTTTCGGCGAAATTGAAGGCCGTCGCCGCCATCTCCACGCACTCGGGCACGTCGGCGGCCGACAGGACGATGATGGGGTGGTCGCCGTGGGTTCCCCAGCGGGCCTGTTGCACGTCGCCCTGGCCGGGGCTGGTCGGCAAGCCGGTGCTGGCCCCGCCGCGCATGACATTGACCAGGACCAGCGGCGTCTCGGTCATGGCGGCGTAGCCGATCTGCTCCTGCATGAGGGAAAATCCGGGGCCGGAGGTGGCGCTCATGGCCTTTCGCCCGGCCAGCGACGCGCCGATGATGGCACCCATGGAGGCGATTTCGTCTTCCATCTGGAGAAAGACCCCGTCTGGCACATGGGGCAGGCGCTTGGCCATGCATTGCCATGATTTCCGTGGACGGGGTGATGGGATAGCCGGCAAAAAAGGTGCAGCCGGCGGCGAGTGCCCCTTCGACCACGGCCTCGTTGCCAAGCAGAAAGGCTTCTCGGCGTTTTCTTCGAGGGGAGCTCACGGATTCTCCTCCTTGCAGTCGGTTCCGGGCGTTTGCGGGGGAACGACCACACCGTTTTCCGGAATCACCATGATGGCGAAATCCGGGCAATGCGGTTCGCAAAAACCGCAATTGACGCAGGCCTCCTCGTTAACGACGTGGGCTTTGCCGTCGAGGCCGACGGCAAGCACCTTTTTGGGGCAAAAGGCGGCACAGATGCCGCAGCCCTTGCACCAATCCGGATAGACAACGACACGATTGCATCCCATGTTTGACTCGCTTTTGCCATCTCCGTGGAGAAAGGATAGAAATTGCAGCGATCATTGACGCGAACCGGGAAAATTGGCAACGGTCAAAGCCGGTTATTTTTTTGCTCGACGAAATTGAAAAATTCTCATAGGGCGGTAAAACTTTTTCCGGAGGTTGACGTTATGGTTTCAAAAGGCCGGATGAACTGGTTGCGGGCGACTCTCGCACTGTGCTGCGTTCTGGCCGTAACCCTGGGCGGCATGTCCGTCGCCTGGGCCAAGGGAGGCAATCCGATGGTCAAATTGACGACCAACAAAGGCGATATCGTTATTGAGCTGGACAAGGAAAAGGCTCCGGCCACCACGGCCAATTTCCTGAACTACGTGAAAAAGGGCCACTACGACGGCCTGATCTTCCACCGGGTCATTCCCGGCTTCATGGTCCAGGGCGGCGGCATGGACAAGGCCATGAAGGAAAAGAGCACCGATGCTCCGATCCAGAACGAGGCCGACAATGGCCTGAAAAACAAGGCCTACACCGTGGCCATGGCCCGCACCGGCGATCCGCATTCGGCCACGGCCCAGTTTTTCATCAACGTGGCCGACAACGGTTTCCTGGACCACACCGGCAAGAACCCGCAGGGCTGGGGTTATGCCGTGTTCGGCAAGGTTGTCTCGGGCCAGGAAGTGGTGGACGCCATCAAGGCCGTGCCGACCATGACCAAGGGTTTTCACGAGAACGTGCCGGTTGCCCCGGTGGTGATCGAGAAGGCCGAGGTGGTCAGCGAGTAGCCGACCGTCTGTTTTCTTCGGAGAAAAGACCGCCCTGGAGCTCCGGGGCGGTCTTCTTTTTTGGGGCTGGCCCTGGACGGCAACGCTCACTCTCTAAAATCCCCTGATCGTGAACGGCTCCAGGTCAGGTATTTTGCCTCCTGGCAGGGGTATTTCAAAAAAAATGGACCGTCCTGCAATTTCTTGTTGACGGTCCCGGGGTCTTTCCGTAGATACCTCCTTCTCGGCGCGCCCGTAGCTCAGCTGGATAGAGCGCCGGACTACGAATCCGTAGGTCAGAGGTTCGAATCCTCTCGGGCGCACCAGATCTTTCAAGGGGTTAGGCAGAAATGCTTAACCCCTTCTTCGTTTGAGGGCGGTTTTGTCCATCCGCTGTCCATCCTTTTATCGTGACAGAGGGTGAAACACTGTGAAAACTGACCCTGTGCTGGACGCCTGCCGCGACCGCTCCAACTCTGTCCACCCTTTTGTCCATCCCCCTGCCCGCCCGCGTTCCATCCTGCCGTGCCCATCCACCACCACCGCTTGAACCCTCCCGGCAGGGAATGATATTTGCCCCCCTGCTCAAGAACTTGAAGCGGGAAAAGCCGTGGGCAGTCCTCAAGACCAATCCGGTGGGTGACAGACATGTCAGCGTTTGCCTCTTAAGCGAGAATGGCTCTCTCCCAACTTCCTTGCTTTTTGCCCATCCCCGGGCTACCCAACCAAGCTACGAGCACAGGCAGTTTCCGTACGTCTGACGCGTTCGGGCGAAATTGCCCTGCCGCATTGGTTGCCACCATGAGCCTTCGCAAAACCGCCGTCGTCATCGTCTGCACCACGTTTTTCGGCTTGCTGCTGCTGCTCTACGCCATGTTCCGGGGTAACATCCAAAGCGGCTTCGACCGACTGGAGCGGCAGGCCGTGACAGAAAACCTGCGTCGCGTTCAGAACGCCCTGGCCCGCGACCTCAAGAACCTGGAAGGCATGGCCGCCGACTGGGGGCTGTGGGATGATACCTACCACTATCTCAAGTCGCCAAATGACGCCTACGTCGAAGCCAATCTGACGGCCCAAAGCTTGGGCGAACTGCATCTCGACGTGCTGGCCCTGTTTGACACCACAGGCCAATTGCAGGCAGCCAGACGGTATGACGCGGCCGAAGGCGTCCTTCTTGACGCCTCGCAGCCTTTTGCCGACATGGTGGCGGCCATGCCGGCGCTGCTGCGCCTGGGTGCCTGGGAAGGACGCAAATCCGGCATCGCCTTTTTCGAGGGGCAACCCTGTCTGGTCGTGGCCCAGACCGTGCTGACCAGCTCCAGGGAAGGCCCACCGGCCGGAACCCTGCTCATGGGCCAAATCCTCGACGCGGCCAAAGTGCAGGCCATTTCCGAACTGACCCTCCTTGACGTGGGCCTACTGCTCCCCGCCAGCCGCGAACTGCCCCCGGGACTGGCCGGCAAACTCACCGCCGGCCACGGCACCGGCCACGAAATCAGGGTTCTTACCGACGAGACGGTCGGTGGCTTTGCCCTGCTGCGCGACATCTCCGGCAACCCGGCCCTGGTCCTGGCGGTGGGCATGTCCCGCAGCATCCACCACCAGGGACGCCTGCTCGAACGGGCCGTAGTCGGCAGCCTCATGGCTATTGGCATCATGTTCGGGCTGGCCATGCTCTATTTCGTCGAGCGCTTTATCCTGTCGCGGGTGACGGGGCTTGGCGCGGAGATTGCCCAACTGGGTCAGGGTGCCCGGAGGCGGGTCACGGAGTTTGCCGGCAGCGACGAGGTCTCGGCCCTCTCCCGGACCGTCAACCTCATGCTGGACGAACTGGACGCTGCCAGGAACAACTACGTCATGGCCACGCGGGCGGCCAAGGTCGGCGTGTGGGAACTGTTGCCCGACGAAGGATTGGCCTATGTCGATCCGGTCATCGCCGGCTTGCTCGGCTACGACAGCCCGGGACTGCCGGAACCGCTGGCCCTGTGGCTGGGCAGACTGCACCCCGAAGACCGCGACCGCCTGCGTCGCGAACCCCGGGACAAGTTGGACGCTCCGACGCTGGAGCGAGAGTTGCGCCTGCAGGCGGTCGGCGGCGAGACGCTGTGGTTTCTGTGCCGGGGGCGGGCCATGACCGGGCTTGGCGGCGGGTCGCGCCGACTGGTGGGGACGGCCGTGGACATCACCGAACTCAAGCAGGCCGCCGAGAGCATCCGGGCGCTCTCGGGCCGGCTCATGCAGGCGCAGGAATCCGAACGGGCCAACATCGCCCGGGATCTCCACGACAACGTAGCCCAGGATCTCTCTTCGCTTAAAATCGCCTACGAGACCATCCTTGACGGCCTGCCCGATGTCGACGCCCAGCTGCGCCAACGCCTGGACGCCTCCGCCGGGGTGCTGGCCCGCACCATTGCCTCGGTGCGCGAACTGGCCTACGGACTGCGGCCGCCCAACCTGGAGCACCTGGGGCTTGATTTGGCTCTGCGCCGACTGTGCCAGGAGATGGAGCAGGCCTCGGGCCTCGGCGTCTCCTACCTCGGCGTGGGCCTGGAGGGCCTGGACGTCGATGCCGATGTGGCGATAAACATCTACCGTATCGCCCAGGAAGGGCTGGCCAATGCCCGCAAACATGCCGGAGCCAGCCGCATCGACCTGCGCTTGATCGAGTCCTACCCCAAGCTGATCCTGCGCATTGGCGACGACGGCTGCGGCTTCGACCCCGACCGGGATGACCGCGACTGTCCTGTCAACGGCAGGCGACCATGCATGGGGCTGGTCAACATGCGCGAGCGAGCCGGGCTTCTCGGCGGCCGCCTGCGAATCGTCTCATCCCCGGGCCACGGGACCACGGTGGTGGCGGAAATACCGTATGCCGGAGCACTGACCCATGCCGATCAAACGCCTGCTCATCGTTGACGACCACCCACTGTTTCGTGAAGGCCTCAAGGCCATCCTGCGCCGCGACCCCTCCTTTGAAGTGGCGGGTGAAGCCGGCAGCTATGCCGAAGGCCTGCGCGTGGCCAAGGCCTGCCGCCCCGATCTGGCCGTGCTGGACATCTCCCTGCCCGACCGTTCCGGCATCCAGCTGGCCCGGGAACTGCGCCAGATGCTGCCCGAAGTGGCCATCCTCATGGTGAGTATGCACGCCAAGGTGGATTACGTGGCCGAGGCCCTGAAAGCCGGGGCGCTGGGCTATCTGACCAAGGACGCCGCCACCGTCAGTCTGCTGTCGGGCCTGCGCTCCGTGGCCGCCGGCCTGCCCTACCTCGATCCGACGTTGTCCGTGGAAATCTCCCGGGCGCTGTTGTTGACCAGGACTCCCCGGCGCGAGGAAGAGTCGCATTCGGCCTACGACTCCCTCACCCCCCGCGAACGCGAGGTGATGCGGCTGGTGGTGGAGGGCCTTTCCAACAAGGAGGTGGCCGGGGCCTTGGAGATCAGCCTCAAAACCGCCGAGCATCACCGGGGCAACCTCATGCGCAAGCTTGGTCTGCAAAATTCCGTGGAATTGGTGCGCTATGCCACCAAAATGGGCCTGATCGATTAGCCTGCCCAGTCCGGGCTGCACCCCGGCCCACGGCCGGCCCTCCCCGGGGCGGCCACCAGCACCTGGCCCGCCTGTCGACCACCCCCAACGCTAGGGGTTTTCCCCCATACCCTGCGGAATCAATCCCATCGACGCCCTTCCCCCCCGGCGTTACCTGTTATTTGGGCAGATGGCTGGAGTCCACCAGCCGCCCGAACCCCAGGAACGCCCATGCACGCCACCCCCACGGCAACAAACCAAACCGGAGCCAGCGCCGTGGAAATGGCGCTCATCCTGCCCCTGCTGCTGACCCTGGTCTTCGCCATTATCGACTACAGCCGTTTTTTTTTCGTGCGCTTCACAGTCACGGCTGCAGTGGCTGATGCGGCCCGCATCGCGGTCCTGCCCGGGACAACGGACGCCATGATCGCCACGGCGGTATACGGTGCCCTCCTTGACCCCATCAGCCAGGCTTCAAGCCAAACACCCAGCGTCACCGTGACCCCGAATCAACGCACCGCCGGGATGCCAGTAACCGTGACGGCCAGCTTGGCCTTCAGTCCGCTCATTTTGCCCCAATACCTGGGGATAACGCTGTTTCCGCAAAGCATCAGCGCTTCAGCGACAATGGTGGTGGAGCCATGAACGCAACCCAAGCCGGAGTCCAGACCGACAGGCAACGCGGCTCGATAAGCGTGGAATTCGCCTTGATGCTCAGCTTTTTCTTCATGCCCCTGCTGATCGGCATCATTGATTTCGGCCAGATCCTGCACGCCCAAAGCATAGTGACCAGGGCCGCCCGGGAAGGCGTGATGGCTGCGGCCAGAAACCAGGATATTCCCTCCGCCGTGGACGCCTACATCCAAAATGCCGGGTATGATCGCAGTCTGGTCCAGATTGCCACGGCAGGTTCGCGGGTTGCCGGGGAGGCGGTCATAGTCACGGTTCGCTACAACACCTCAGCCATGGTCATCATTCCCTGGCACAATCTAAGTCCGACCATGAGTCAGGTTGCGGCCACAGCCACGGCCCAACAATTCTAGAGGGATCTGCCATGCCTACCAACCAAAGCCCTGCCGACCGTTCCAGCGAAACAGGCTCTGTCGTGGTCTTTTCCGCCCTGATCATGGTCATCCTGGCTGCCATGGCCACCCTGGCCGTGGACTACGGTTTCCTGCAGTACAAGCGCAGCCAATTACAAACGGCGGCCGATGCCGCTGCCCTGGCCGGGGCGGCAGAACTGCTGCGCCAGGGCGACAAGTACGACGAGGTCCGGAGTACGGCCGTCGAGTTCGGCCAGAGCAACCTCGGCGACCAGGACACCGTCGCCAGCGCCGTGACCACCCAAGACGTGGAGTTGCTCAAGGGCGCAAATCCGGCCGAAGGCGCAACCCCGGACACTGTCCGGGTGACCACCGGCCGCACGGGGCAGCGCGGGAATCCCGTGGACATGTTTCTTGGCCCCATCCTCGGGTGGGATACCCAGGACCTCACGGCCAAGGCCAGCGCCTCACTGTTTTGTTCGGACCAGACCAAGTGCCTCAAGCCCTTCTCGCCCCCGGCCAAGTTCACCTGGAACGACAGTTGCGACAGCGACAAGAAGTACAAGAACAACGGAGCGTTTGATCCGGCCAGCAGTTGTGAGTTAGCCTCGGTCACCGTCCTTGGCTACAACGCCGGCGACCTCGGCACACAAATCGTACTCAAGCTCAGCGACAGCCATGACACCGTGGTCCCCGGCCACTTCCAGGCCGTTGACTATCCGCCGGCCAACACCGGCAACCCCGATTCCGGAGCCGCGACCTACCGCCTCAACATTGCCGGCTGCACCGCCTCAAACAACACCGTGGTCAGGGACGGCGACGAACTTGCCATCGAACCCGGCAACATGGTTGGCCCCACCAACCAGGGGCTGGCCGAACTGATGGCCACCGACCCCGGGGCATCCTGGGACAGCGCCACCAATTCTGTGGTCGGCAGCGCCTATGCCGACCCCATGAAGAGTCCGCGGGTAGCGCTTATCCCCTTCTACGATCCGTCGCGACCGCAAAACGCCGGTCGCAATTCCGTTTACGTCTACCAGCTCGGAGCGGTTTTCATCGAAAACACCAATGCCAAGGGCGAAGTGAACGGACGCTTCATGCGCGGCATGGCCGTGGACCCCAAGCGCACAACCGGTGCCTGTGACACGGCTTCCGTGTCCCTCTACGGCATCGGTCTGGTCAGGTAGGCACCCCGGACATGCCCCAAATCAAGGAACTGCGCCATGCCCCTGGTCGAATTAAAGAAGTGCAATGAATGCGGCACGACAGGCTGGCATGAATTGGTCGACAACGGTCCGCCGGCACCGTGTTATTGGCGCTGCCGGGCATGCGGGGAGCGCCGCAAAGCCAAGCGCATTCAGTTAAGCGAGGAGTACGCCCTCCACCGTGGCCATGTACAAAAGCCGACGAGTGCCGCCCGGGTGCAAATCATTGACCTCAGTGTCCTTGGGGCACGGCTGCGCTTGACCGGGGAAGAAGACTTCATCGTGCAGAAAAAGGACAGGCTGCTGTTTAATGCCGGGCTTCAACCGGTGGGACCGCTGGGTGTCTTTCACATGGCCACGGTCCGATGGGTGGAAGACGACGAATTCGGCATCGTCTTTCAACAGCCCCTGTTCGCCAGTGCCGCCGATCTTACCTGCATCATCAACAGCTGAAGCAATGAGCCAGAAATCCATAGTGCGTGCGAGTCCCCCCAGATACGACTCTATGACGCGGGCTGGTGCCGATTGACGCCGTTGTGTAAAGGTTTTTGAATTTGATCTCATGGCAAGTGGGAAGGTATCAAAGGTCATCCAGGAGGCGAGAACGCAGCAAGCGGTAAGCCACAGCACCAGCTTGGAAGCGTGGCCGGTTCGGGCTTTGGTTCACCCATTTTGGCGGATCAATCCTGACCGACTCCGCAAAATTGCGGCGTCACCATAGGAGGGTCAGCACCAAATTGTGCCGTCGTCCTGCCGGGCGGTCTCCACAAAACCGTGGGCGTCGAGGCCCGGGCCAACCGGCTCAAATTCTAGCCCGTTGAAAGCTGCGATTTCAAATCGCATCATCCCATCCCCACCGAAGCCGAGTTTTCAAAACTCGCCTTGCCGGCCGGGCAAAGGGCAGGATCATGCCCGCCGGTCAATCTTACGAAAACGCAACATTGAACCGGCCCCGGTAAATGGGGTTCCCGCCCCCTATTCCAAAGTTGACGATTATCGACTTTGCCACCTGCCCCACAGCCCCATGTCTTCGCCAGAATCGACGCCAGACCCCGCCCATGGCGCTTTCCCGTGCCGGCTGTCATGACCGCAGTGTGCAGGCGCTACAGGCCTCGGCAGCACGGCAGGATGACAAGTCCTAAAGCACTTGCTATCAGTTCGATATAAAATGGGGATCTTCACCACAGCCTTGCCGAAGGCACATTTGCCCTGACAGCGGCTAACCGGATTCTTTACCCAAGTACCGCCATGCATGACAAGTTCCTATGGAAACCCAGCCCGGCCTCGCGACTGCTGTTGACTTTCGGGCTCATCGCCTTGATCGACCTCATCGCCTATCTACATTTCATCACAGGCTTTGCTTACGAATTTAATGTGTTCTATGCGCTCCCTGTGCTGGCAGCCTCCTGGCTGCTGGGGGATATTGCTTGTGTCATTGTTGCCATCATATGTCTGGCGGATTGGGCCTTTAACGACATTAAACTCGCTGGTGCGCAGTCTGGACTAAAGGCGATTATTTTTAACACAGCAACTAGGGCGTTCACCATATTCTTTGTCATCGTACTCATGAAAAAACTGCGCCGCGCCTTGCAACACGAGTGGGATGCTTCTCGGAAGGACCAGCTAACCGGTTTATACAACCGGCGATATTTCTACGAAATTGGCCTCGAAGTCCTGGAAATTATCCGTAGACAGTCGTTGCCGGTTTCTATCGCATTCATGGATTTGGACCATTTCAAGGAAGTGAATGACTCCCTGGGTCATTCTGCGGGCGATGCACTGCTGCAAGCTGTCAGCAAAATCATGCAGGCCCATTTTCGCGCCGAAGACGTGTTAGCTCGCCTTGGTGGCGACGAGTTCGCGGTCATTATGCCAGGTATCAAGGCTGAAGACGCCATGGCCCGCTTAGAGACCCTGCGCGGCAGCATCTTGGCAACCATGCGAGAGCGCCACTGGCCCGTCACCGTCAGCATCGGCGCGGCAGCGTTTGTTACGGCCAAGAACAGCCTCGACCCTATGCTCGCCGTCGCGGACGAAGCAATGTATGAGGCCAAGCGCGCTGGGCGGGACACTGTTGTCCTACGTAGTTCCCTATAATAGCATAACTACTTAGCTGACCGACCCATGGAATGGATCATCACCATAGCCCTGGCCGTGGACGTCCTTGTCCTGGCCGCAGTCTTCGTCTTGAGGATCAAGCACCAGCCCGGCAGCGTCCACGGGGACTTCCGCTTCGACCGCTGCAAGACCGGCGAGTTGTCCAAGCGCGGGTTGTTCGACAAGACCAAGTGGTGACACCGACCAATCCAACAGTAGCGATTCGTTACCTTTGAACGATTCCAGCCAGTTGCCATCCTGCCGGGGGACAGACGGGGGACAGCACGGCAAAAGGAAAGCGGCCCATCTCCGAAGAGACAGGCCGCCCATTGTTCAGGATCCTGAAGATTAGGCCATGCCCTCGGTCGGTGCCTTGCCCAAGATAGCCTTGAGCGCTTCCGCCACTTCCCCGGCAAGCTCGGGATGCTGGTAAATGACGCGCATTCCGTCGCTCCATACCTGGGAGGTGGCGTTCTGTTTCTCTCGCACAGCACTTTCCTCTGCCGTGGGCTTCGGACTTCTGGCCGAGCCTTCTTCGTCCATATATTCGCCCAGGTCCTATGGCTCCGTATCGGGCCGGGGATCGGCCCAGGCCAAGATTACGGCGCGTCCGCCGGGTCCTGTGAAACGGTAGGCGAACACGCCCAGTCCCAGTGACAGGCGCGTTGGCGGCACGTCCAAACCGGCCAGTTTGGCGCACAGCAGCCGGTAGGTGGCGTAGGCCGCTTTCGGCCGTCCCTCCGGGACGTTTGGCGTCACCCGGGCGTCTGTGGTCAGGCCGACGTGGTCGAAGATGTTGTTTTGATGATGAAAGCCCTCGCGCACCATGGCCCAGAAGACTTTCCGGATGCCAAGCCCCAGGGCGTAGACGGCTCGTCGGGCCAATTCCGCTGCCTGCTCGTCCTCGGATTGGGGGGGGAGTCCCGGCGGCGAGGCCGGCGCTCCGGTGTAGGTGGCTGTCTCGGTCATCCAGATCGGGATTCGGGAAAACCCTGCGGCGTCGAGCGCCCGACGGGTTTGCGCGTACATGGCGGCAAGTTCCCGGTAGTCCCCGGCCCGGCCGAAAAAGTGGATGTCAAAGACGTCAAAGCCCTTGCCGGCCAGCAAGCGCAGCACCGGTTGGTAGTACGCCTCGAAATTTCTGGAAAAATCCTCGCCCGAGACCCCGCCGATCAGCACCGTCGCTTTCGGATCGACAGCCTTTATCTGGGCGTACGTCCGGGCCTGCAGCGAGGCGTAGCCGGGAGCGTCCGAGCGGGCCCTGGACAGGTCTAGCTCGTTTTCGAATTGCCAGCAGGAGACCCGGGAAACCCCGGCCGGCGGGTATTTGCCATAGCGGGTGACCAGGGCTTTGATAAAGGCGTCGTAGGCGGCCGGGGACGGCCCAAGCGCCCACTCGCCGTCGGCTTTGACCACCAACGGCCCGGCGACCCCGGGCGCGCCGCCGGGCTGGTCCTGGCGCAAGCGGGCTGGCAGCATGATGGTGAGCATGACCTGCATTCCCGGGGGAAGGCCGGAAAGCTGGGCGTCCAGGCGGGAGAAGTCGAACCGGCCGGCCGGCAAGTCCGCATCGGACTGGATGTCCACCCACCAGGCCGCGGCCCGGTGCCAGCCGATGCCGAGATCGGCGGCCAGGGCAAAGGGCGGGGTCTCGCCGCGATAGGTGGCCGGATGCGCCCCGAAGGCCGAAGCCTGCCGCTGGGCCGGGGTTGGCGGCGTTGTTTTGGGTGCGCTTTCTTCTATAAAGACGGGGACATCGGTTAGGGTAATCCGGGCCGTTCGGCCCAAGGCGGCCACCGTGGTCACCCGGAAGTCCGGCTGTTGCCCGGAAGCGCCCACAGCCACGGCTGGGGTGACGTACAGCTTGTCGGCCGTGGTCGGCAGCTCCACGCTGACGGCGACCGGCTTCCTGGCTGCCGGGAGCGCCGTCGAGCCGGTCGACGGTACTCCCGGCTGACCCGGCTGGAATCTTGGTGGAGGGAAGGAACCGGGCTGCATTCGGCCGGCCATCGGCGGCGATGGCGGTATGGGCGGATAGGACGGTCCTTGGGGCTGGCCGATGGCCGGGGCCGGGCCGGGGGTCGATCCTGCCGGCGAGGGGGGGGATGGTGGTCAACGCCAGCAGGCAGGGGGAGAGCAACTTTGCCGTGGCCTCGGAATGCCCGGTACTTTCCGCCTGCATCATGGCGGCCAGGGATTGCGGCGGGCAGACCCGCTCCAGGTCGGTAAACGCTCCGGAAAACCGCATGGCGCCAAAAAGGGCCTGCAACTCGCGCAGACGGTGCGAGGCGTTGGCCGCCGTGGTCGGGTCAGTGCGTTCCCGCGCGGCCATGTCCCGGGCCTGTTTGACCAACATTGGCGGCGCAGGCTGGGCCAGACAGGACTGGGGTGTTGCCGTCCAAACCGGGAGCAGCAGGCCAAGGGTCAGGATAACGGACCGGCAAAGATGCATGGGTGTTCTCCATGGGTGCGGCAAGGGTGAGTTCCGATCCTTTTCGCACAACCTGCAGGGCGGCGGCAACAATGGCCAGATACAGCCAGGGAAACCGCGAGACCGGCGAGGTCAGGTCGTGGTCGATCAGACTGTGGATGCCAAGTTCCGCTAGGCCGCCGACCACGGCCGCGACAAAGAGCGTCCGGGCCGGGCCGGGCGGCGTGCGCTTGAGGGCCTGGGCCAGGGCAACCGACAGGGTGGCCAGTCCCAGGATGCCGGTCAGGCCGCCAAGAGCCCCAGATCAAAGAAAAAGGCCAGCCAGAGGCTGTGCACTTCCGGTTCGCGGGTATGCCAGATGAAGCCGCCCGGCCCAAGGCCCAGCAGCATGAGCTCCGGCTGGTCGGCCATGACCGAAAGGGCGTCCTTCCACATGCGAAACCGCGCCCCGGAGCCGCTGACATTGGCCGCGCTGTCGCTTTTTTTCTTGTCGGTAAAGATGAGCGGCCCGGAATAGCCGAACCCGACCAGCATCCGGTCGATAAACGACGGCTTGCCGGCCAGGATGGCGCCGGCCAACACGAGGACGAGCAGGGCGCTGCGACTGAGGAGCAGGCGGCGCGTTGCGGGGTGAAAGAGCATGAACGCGCCGGCTGCCCCGCAAAAGCCCAGGATCGCCCCGCGCGATCCCGAAACTACCACGAAGGTGAGGAACAGCATGGGCAGAAGGCTCAGCCCGACCCGCCGCCAGCGCCTGTAGACTCGGGACAGGCCGATGGCCTGAAAGGTGGCCAGCACCAGGAAGCCTCCGGCTTGATTGGCTGAACACAGCCCGCCGATGCGTCCCCAGCGTTCCTCGGAGAATAGCTCGAAGTTCAGCTCCACTCCCCTGGCCAGATGCAGCGTCCCGGCCCAGTCGTAATATCCGCCGCAAAACATGGCCGCGCAGACCAGCACCCCCGACAGGACCGTGGCCCAGGCTAGCGCCTGCAGTCGGCCAGGGTTGGACACCGCAGCCACTACGGCGAAAAAAAGGAGCGCGTCAAAGCCCAGGGTGACCAACTGGCCCACGGCGAAAAGCGTATGCGGAGCCCAGACCAGACCGAGCAGGTGAAGTGCGACGACGGCGGCAATAAACGGGGTCAGCGGCGTAAGGGACGGGGGACGCCAGACGGCTGGACGCGAGGCGACTGCGCCGTGGCCCAGAAAACCGAGAAGCACCGGCGGCAACAGAAGCATGGCCGGGAACAGATGGGTGACCACGCCCCGGGCATGGCTGATTTTCAGCGATGGCGTGCCGATGAACACGACAGCCACGACCAGCATGAGGCCAAAAAAGGGGAACCAAGTCAGGATGGCAACGGCAAAAAGGCCGCCGAACACAGCCGCCACCCGCCAATCCCGACAAAGGATCACGCCAGCCACGGCCAGCCCCCCCAGGGCGAGGGCCACAGCCAATTCGCGGGTAAGGGCGTAAGAGCGCATCATGGCCGAGGAGGCGGTGCTTTGGCCATGATGCACGGGCCGCTCGTGTGGAAGGTAACCATTGGCTTGAGCATGGCACGCTTTGCCGATTTGTCCAGCGCGAATGATGACACAGGCCGATGTCGAATCCTCTTTAAGGGGAGGCCGGCAGACCCGACGCTACGTGACACCCACATTTTTGATTTTAACAACGTCCACCCGCCTTCGATTACGCATAGGATGGGTGTAATGACCTCATATCTACTGCATACGCCAAAGGGCGTAGACGCAAGACGTCTTCCAAAAAGGCGACCTTTGATTCGTGATTATAGTGTGTTACCCAAACATCGGAAAAAGGACCGAAGATGGACGCCTACACCTCTGCCCGCCATGCTTGGCCGGATGATCCCGAAGCAGCGAAGGCCAAAGCCGAAGGCCCTGGCCCAAATAAACGCCACCGGAAAGCCCTTGCTGGCGTTGACCAAACCCATCTTCACGATCCAACCCGGCCAATTCCCCGACATGTATGGCCCCTCACCGGTCTTCGCGGCCTCCTTGAGCTTCGCCATCTCCAGGAAGGCTTTCTGTTCGCTCCAACCCTCACTAGCCTATCCTAGGGCCTCCTCGCAGCGCTTTCCGCCCACCTGAAATCGGATCATGAAATACCCGTCGGGCCGGACCCCATGCCGCCGGACATGGTGCTCCCGATA
The DNA here is from genome assembly GCF_001936595.1 of Desulfovibrio sp. DV. Classification (GTDB taxonomy): domain Bacteria; phylum Desulfobacterota; class Desulfovibrionia; order Desulfovibrionales; family Desulfovibrionaceae; genus Solidesulfovibrio. The sequence goes on along the minus strand of NZ_MLBG01000004.1, from coordinate 86,655 downwards.
TCTAACTCCCCAGTATTTTTCTGACGTGATCCACTCACCCTTTTCACTACCCATGGACGCCTCCTCGCTATTCTGGTCCCATTTTGGTCCATTTTTCATGAAGTACAAGAGGATTATCCGGGAAGCTATGGGAAACACATCTCTCTTATATGCTTATTTTATTGACTAAAATTCAAATCCGGGAATCCCTGGGAAGGCAAATTTTGGAACTACGAATCCGTAGGTCAGAGGTTCGAATCCTCTCGGGCGCACCAGATCTTTCAAGGGGTTACCAGAAATGGTGGCCCCTTCTTTTTTTCCCATCAAAATTCCGACCGCTCCACAGAACACTCCCGGTCAAGCCCGGGATGTTTACGTTTTATTTACACCCTCCCGCCGTATTTATACGCCGCGTTTACATCCTCCCGGCTACACCCGTTCCATCGACAGCCATTGCATGGAGGGTTTCGATGGACATCCTGTTTATCATCTGCACCCTGGCGCTGGTCATCGGAATGCTGGGCCTGATAGAATACTTCGAAGGACCCCAAAGGAAGTAACCATGGACATAGTTGTGTTGGCGGTCGCGGCCGCTTTGTTCGTCTACCTGCTGGCGGCTTTGTGCAAACCGGAGTGGTTCCAATGATGACAACCGATTGGCTGCAATGGATTTTTTTCCTGACCGTGCTCCTGGCCGCCTCCTGGCCCCTTGGGCTGTACATGGCCCGGGTCTACCAGGGCCGCCCCTGCGGCCTGGACGTGCTGGCCGGCCCCCTGGAACGCCTGCTCTACCGCCTCTCCGGGGTCGATGCCGGGCGTGAAATGGACTGGAAGACCTATTCCCTGGCCCTCATGGGGGTCAATCTGGTCGGGCTGCTGGCGGTGTACGCCATGGAACTGCTCCAGGGCGTCTTGCCGCTTAACCCCTTGCACCTTCCCGGCGTGGACCCGCTTGTGGCCCTCAACACCGCCATCAGCTTTGCCACCAACACCAACTGGCAGGCCTACAGCGGCGAGGCCACCATGAGCATCCTCACCCAGATGCTGGCCCTTGCCGTCCAGAACTTCCTCTCGGCCGCAACCGGCATGGCGGTAGCCGCAGCCCTGATCCGGGGTCTGGCCCGGCGCGAGACCACGCATCTCGGCAATTTCTGGCAGGATCTCACCCGCTCGGTGCTCTACGTGCTCCTGCCCCTGTCCCTGGTTCTGTCCCTGGCGCTGATCTGGCAGGGCGTGCCGCAAACCTTTGACGCCGCCGTCGAGGCCAGGCTCCTCGACCAATCCGGCCAGGCCACGCCGTCCCCGGCCCCGGACGGGCAAGCGGCTGCCCCAACCGTTGGCCGGCAAAGTCTCGTCCTTGGCCCCGTGGCCTCCCAGGTGGCCATCAAGCAGCTCGGCACCAACGGCGGCGGCTACTACAACGCCAACTCGGCCCATCCCTTTGAAAACCCCACGCCGCTGACCAATCTCCTGGAAATGCTGGCCATACTGCTCATCCCGGCGGCCTTTTGCCACACCTTCGGGGTGATGGTCGGCGACCGTCGCCAGGGACTGGCCGTACTGGCGGCCATGTTCATCCTTTTTGCCGGCTTCTCGTACATGACTCTGGCCGCCGAGTCCGTTCCCAACCCGGCCCTGGCCGGTGTCGGCGTGGAAGCGGCCCCGAGCCTGGAAGGCAAGGAAGTGCGCTTTGGCACGGCCGGTTCAGCCCTGTGGGCTGCGGCCACCACGGCCGCCTCCAACGGCTCGGTCAACGCCATGCACGACAGCTTCATGCCCCTGGGCGGACTGTATCCCATGCTGCTCATGCAGCTTGGCGAAGTGGTCTTCGGCGGTGTGGGCTCGGGGCTCTACGGCATGTTGGTCTTTGCCATGGTGGCGGTCTTCGTGGCCGGGCTCATGGTCGGGCGCACACCGGAATATTGCGGCAAGAAAATCGAACCCTTTGAGACCAAGATGGCCGCCCTGGTCATCCTCATCCCGCCCTTTCTGTGCCTCATGGGCACGGCCCTGGCGGCCGTTATCGGACCGGCCGACGCCGTGTCCAATCCCGGTCCGCACGGATTTAGCCAGATGCTCTACGGCTTCTCGTCCATGGGCAACAACAACGGCAGCGCCTTTGCCGGCCTGACCGCCACCTCGCCGTTTTGGACTCTGGCCGGCGGCGTGGCCATGTTCGTGTCGCGCTACTGGCTCATCATTCCGGTGCTGGCCCTGGCCGGCTCCCTGGCCGGGAAAAAACGGCTGCTCCAAGGCCCCGGCACCCTGCCGACCCATGGGCCGATCTTTGTGTCGCTTTTGATTATTGTGGTGCTGGTGGTCGGCGCGCTGACCTTCGTGCCGGCCCTGGCCCTTGGCCCGGTAGCCGAACATCTGGCCCTGTTCCGGGCAAACTAACGAGGGTTTCCCATGTCCAAAGAGAGCAAAAAACGCCCCCTGTTCGATCCGGCCATTATGCGCCAGGCCGGCATCGACTGTCTCAAAAAGCTGGCCCCGGCCCGGCAGGCCCGAAACCCGGTCATGTTTACGGTCTATATCGGCAGCATCCTGACCACGGTCCTGGCCGTCCAGGCCGCCACCGGCCACGGCGAAGCGCCCTTTGGCTTCGTGGCCGCCATTGCCGCCTGGCTGTGGGCCACGGTCCTTTTCGCCAATTTCGCCGAGGCCATGGCCGAGGGGCGCGGCAAGGCCCAGGCAGCCGCCCTACGCGGGCTTCGCCAGGACGTGTCTGCCAAGAAGCTGTCCGCCCCCCGCCGGGACGCGGCCTGGACGGCAGTGGCCGGCAATACGCTGGTGCGCGGCGACGTGGTGCTGGTGGCCGCCGGCGACACCATCCCCTCTGACGGCGAGATCCTCGAAGGCGTGGCCTCGGTGGATGAATCCGCCATCACCGGCGAGTCCGCCCCGGTCATCCGCGAGGCCGGCGGCGACCGCAGCGCCGTCACCGGCGGCACACGCCTGCTGTCGGACTGGCTGGTGGTGCGGGTGGCGGCCGATGCCGGCGAAACCTTTCTCGACCGCATGATTTCCCTGGTGGAAGGAGCCAAGCGGCGCAAAACCCCCAACGAAATCGCGCTCAATATCCTGCTGGCCTCGCTGACCCTGATCTTTCTGGTGGTGTGCGTCACCCTTCGCCCCCTGTCCGCCTATGCCGTGTCCCTGGCCGGCCAGGGGCAGGCCGTGACCATAACCGCCCTGGTCGCCCTATTCGTCTGTCTGGCCCCGACCACCATCGGAGGCCTGCTCTCGGCCATCGGCATTGCCGGCATGGACCGGCTCATCCAGGCCGGGGTCATCGCCACCTCGGGCCGGGCCGTGGAGGCGGCCGGCGATGTGGACGTGCTGCTTTTGGACAAGACCGGCACCATCACCCTGGGCAACCGGCAGGCCACGGCCTTTTTGCCGGCGGCCGGGGTGGACGAGCAGCGTCTGGCCGAAGTGGCCCAACTGGCCTCCCTGGCCGACGAGACCCCGGAAGGCCGCTCCATCGTGGTCCTGGCCAAGGAACGCTTTGGCCTTCGCGGCCGCGATCTGGCCGGCCTGGGGGCCAGCTTCGTGCCCTTTACCGCCCAGACCCGGCTTTCCGGCGTCGATCTGCCGGGCCGCAGCATCCGCAAGGGCGCAGCCGACGCCGTCACGGCCCTGGCCGCAGCAGCCGGCATTCCCATGCCGGCGGACATCGATCGCTTTATCCGCGAGGTGGCCAAATCCGGCGGCACGCCGCTGGTTGTGGCCGAAAACAACCGGCCCCTGGGCGTGGTCTGGCTCAAGGACATCGTCAAGGGCGGCATCCGCGAGCGCTTTGCCGAGCTTCGGGCCATGGGCATCAAGACCATCATGGTCACCGGCGACAATCCGCTGACCGCAGCCGCCATCGCTGCCGAGGCCGGCGTGGACGACTTCCTGGCCGAGGCCACGCCCGAGGCCAAGCTGGCCCGCATCCGGCAATACCAGAGCGCCGGCAAGATGGTGGCCATGACCGGCGACGGCACCAACGACGCCCCGGCCCTGGCCCAGGCCGACGTCGGGGTGGCCATGAATTCCGGCACCCAGGCCGCCAAGGAAGCCGGCAACATGGTGGACCTCGACTCCAACCCCACAAAACTCCTGGAAGTCGTGGCCATCGGCAAGCAGTTGCTCATGACCCGGGGATCATTGACCACGTTTTCCATCTCAAACGACATCGCCAAGTATTTCGCCATCATCCCGGCCGTGTTCGTCGGCATCTACCCCCAACTGGCCGTGCTTGACGTCATGGGGCTGGCCACGCCCAAATCCGCCGTGCTCTCGGCCGTGATCTTTAATGCGCTCATCATCGTCTTTCTCATTCCCCTGGCGCTTAAGGGCGTCAAGTACATCCCGGTGCCGGCAGCCGTGGCCCTGCGGCGAAACCTGCTCGTCTACGGACTGGGCGGCTTTCTCGTGCCCTTTGCCGGCATCAAAGGCATCGACCTGATCATTGCCGCCCTGGGTTGGGCGTAGACAAGGAGCCAGCTATGTTCGCCAGATTTTTCGAGCAGTTAAAACCCGCCTGTAGCCTGTTTTTGTGGTTAAGCCTCTTAACCGGGCTGGTTTATCCGGCGCTGGTGACGATCCTCGGCACTGGCCTTTGGCCGCAACAGGCCAGGGGGAGCCTCATCAAACAGGGCGAGACCGTTATCGGCTCGGCCTTGATCGGCCAGTCCTTTGCCGCGCCGGGCTATTTTACCGGGCGGCCCTCGGCCACAAGCCCCGACCCGTACAACGCCGCAGCCTCGGCCGGCTCGAACCTGGCTGCGTCCAACCCGGCCCTGCGGGAACTCGTGGAAGCCCGGGCCGCAGCCCTTTCCGACACGCAGGCCCCCCGGCCCGTGCCCATGGATCTGGCCACGGCCTCGGGCAGCGGCCTGGACCCGCACCTGAGCCCGGCGGCAGCGGCCTGGCAGGTGGCCCGGGTGGCCAAGGCCCGGGGCCTGCCTGCCCAGACGGTGGCCGATCTGGTGGCCCGGCACACCGAGGAGCAGCTTTGGGGATTTTGGGGAGAGCGGCGCATCAATGTCCTTGCCCTCAATTTGGCACTGGATGCGGCCGGCAGCCGGCAGTAAGGTGGTTGGTATGCGCGATGCGGACAAACGCCCGGACCCCGATGCCCTGCTCGACATGGTGCGGCGCGAGGAAGAACAGAAGCACCGGGGCCAGCTGCGGATTTTCCTCGGCATGGCCCCGGGCGTGGGCAAGACCTACGCCATGCTGGAAGCGGCGCGCCTTAAGATGGCCGAGGGGGAGAAGCTCCTGGCCGGCATCGTGGAGACCCACGGCCGCCAGGATACCGAAGCCCTGCTCTACGACATGCCGGTGCAGCCCCGCCAGCGCATCGAATACAAGGGCCATGTCCTTGAGGAATTCGACATCAACGCGGTGTTGCAGGCGCGCCCGTCCCTGGTCCTGGTCGATGAACTGGCCCACACCAACGCCCCGGGCTCCCGCCACCCCAAACGCTGGCAGGACGTGGAAGAGCTGCTCGAACACGGCCTGGACGTCTGGACCACGCTCAATGTCCAGCATCTGGAGAGCTTAAACGACATCGTGGCCCAGATCACCGGGGTGCGGGTGCGCGAGACCGTGCCCGATGCGGTCCTGGAGCGGGCGCATTCCGTCATCCTGGTCGATCTGCCCCCCGAAGACCTGCGCCAGCGCCTGCAGGAGGGCAAGGTCTACCTGCCCCGGCAGGCCGAATGGGCCGGCGAGAACTTTTTCCGCCAGGGGAACCTGAGCGCCCTGCGCGAACTGGCCCTGCGCCAGACCGCCAGCCGGGTCAACACCGAGGTGCTCATCTACCGCCGGGGCCATGCCATCGAAACCACCTGGCCGACCGCCGAGCGCATCCTGGTCTGCGTCGGCCCCTCGCCTTCTTCGGCCACCCTCGTTCGGGCCGCCAAGCGTCTGGCCGACGGGTTGCAGGCCTCCTGGCAGGCCCTGTACATCCAGCAACACCCCGAAGGCGCGCCCACGGCCAGGGCCCTGGCCAATCTGCATCTGGCCCAGGAACTGGGCGCCCAGACCCATGTCCTGACCGGGCCGGACGTGGCCCGGCTCATTGTCGAATTCGCCCGGCAGCACAACGTCACCCGCATCGTCATCGGCAAGCCGCTTGGCCGCAGCCTCCTGGACATTTTCCGGGGCAGTCCGGTGGACCGGCTGGTGCGCGAAAGCGGCGAGATCGACGTCCATGTCATAAAGGGCCAGGACCCCGGCAAAACCCCGCACCATCCGCCAAGACGCCCTCCCCGCAGGTTCCCGTGGCGCGAATACGCCGCCGCCGCCGGCATCGTCGCCGGAGCCACCGCAATCTGTTTCGCCATGTACCCCTATTTCGAGCTGGCCAACCTGATCATGGTCTATCTGGTCGGCGTCATGGCCGCTTCGGTCTGGTTGCCCAGGCGGCCGTCGATCGCGGCCTCGGCCGCAAGCGTCCTGGCCTTTGATTTCTGCTTCGTGCCGCCGCGGTTTAGCGCAGCGGTTTCCGATGTGGCCTATCTGGTCACCTTTGTGGTCATGCTGCTGGTGGCCCTGGTTCTCAGCACCATGGCCTCGCGCATCAAGGCCCAGGCCGACAGCGCGGCCAAGCTCGAGCAGCAGGCCTCGGATTTAAGCGACCTGTCCCGCGATCTGGCCACCACGCGCGGCGAAGGCAACCTCGTCGCCGTGGCCCGCCGGCACATCGCCCGGGTGTTTGGCTGCGCAGTCTTCGTGCTTCTGCCAAACGCAGCCGGCAAGCTCGAAAACGCCTTCCTGGCCGACGATGAGGAAGCCCTGGCCGACAAGGATGTGGGCGTGGCCCAGTGGGTCTTTGCCAACGGCAAGCCGGCCGGGCTGACCACCCAGACCCTGGCCGAGTCCGACGCCCTCTACCTGCCCCTGCCGGGAACCGAGGCCATTCTCGGGGTCGTGGGCCTGACCCCCGAGGACGAGGACGCCCTGGACGCCCTGGAACTGCCGGACCGCCGCCGCCTGCTCGACGCCGTGGTGCACCAGACCGCCCTGGCCCTGGACGTGGACCGGCTGGAAGAAAAAGCCAAGGCCACCCTCCTGGCGGCCGAGCGGGACAAGCTGCGGGCCGCCCTGCTCTCCACCGTCACCCACGATTTCAAGACGCCGCTGGCCGCCATTGCCGGCTCGGCCGAAAGCCTGCTGGCCCTGGGCGAAACCGCCGGGAGCGCCGTTCGCCGGTCGCTGGCCGATAACATCGTGCAGGAGGCCTCCAGGCTGGAACGACTGGTGGACAATCTCCTGCGCATCGCCGCCCTGGAATCCGGTTCCGTGGTCCCCGACATCAAACCCGTCCCCATCGAAGAGGTGGTGGGCAGCGTCCTGGCCCGCCTGGAGCCGCTCCTGGCCGATCATGCGGTGCGCCTGGAGATCCCGGCGGATCTGCCGCCGATTCCCATGGACGAAGTGCTCATGGAACAGGTACTGCTCAATCTTCTCGAGAACGCGGCCAAACACACGCCGCCCGGGACGGAGATCGTGCTGAGCGCCGTCGTAAACGACCAGACAGCCGTCATCGAGGTCCGCGACAACGGTCCGGGCCTGGCCCCGGGCGATCCGGAAAAACTCTTCGAGCGCTTCCAGCGCGGCGACACGGCCAACACTGCCGGCTATGGCCTGGGATTGGCCATCTGCCGGGCCGTGGTCAAGGCCCATGGCGGTGCCATTACCGCCCGACAAACCGGCCCGGTGGGAGCCTCGTTCACCATCACCCTGCCCCTTTATGCCGACAACGCAACACACCATCCTCGTCGTTGACGACGAACCGGCCATCCGCCGGTTTCTGACCCCCTTTCTGGAGGCCGAAGGCTACGCCGTCAGGGAGGCGTCAAACGGCCGCGAGGCCCTGGCCGCGTGCCAGGACGCCGACGTCATCCTCCTTGACCTCGGGCTGCCGGACCTGGACGGCGAAGCCGTGCTGCAGGCCCTGCCGCCGTGGAACCGGGCCAGGGTCATCGTGCTCTCCGTGCGCGGCCGGGAGCAGGACAAGGTGCGGGCCCTGGATCTGGGGGCCAGCGACTACCTGACCAAGCCCTTTGGCCTGGCCGAACTGGCGGCCCGCATCCGGGCGCTGTTGCGCCGGGAAGGGGCTCTTGGGCAGGAACCGCCATCGCAGTATGTTTTCGGGGAGCTGGTGATCGACCTGGACGGCCATGTGGTGCGCCGGGGCGGCGCAGACGTGCATCTGACGCCCACGGAATTTAAATTGCTGGCCTTTCTCGTGCGCCACGGCGACAAGGTGGTCACCCACGGCCAGCTGCTCAAGGAAGTCTGGGGCAAACACAGCCAGGGCCAGGAGCACTACGTGCGCATCCACGTCCACAAACTGCGCCAGAAAATAGAAAAGGACCCGGCCCGGCCCCGGCATCTCCATACGGAAGCCGGCGTCGGCTACCGGTTTGTCACCACCGCCTAGTTCCCTCTTGCCGCGGACAGGCGGCATCGCTTCTGCGTTGCTTCAGGCAACGGAGAGCTGGTCTCCGTTGCCTGGCAACCGGGAAAACGGGCTGGGATTGGGCGCTGCCTGCGGCTGGCAAGGCCGGCAGGCCGAAACTTTCATGGCCGCTGCCAACCGGCGGGCGGCCCTGCTGCGCCCCCAGGCCCTGGTCAATACGGCTTCAGGCATTGCTCGCGCTGGTAGTCGCAATTCTCAAGACAGCTTCGCTTGTTTCCAAGCCCTGACGGATCATAACAGCGCGTGGTGCAGGTTCGCCACTGGTTGTTGCAATACTCCAGGCTGCGCTGGTGTTCGATCCGGGGATACACACCGCCACGCAAGATGGGCAACGGGTCGATGACCTTGCCGGCCCCGGCCTCTTCGATAAAGATGTCTCGGCCGGAAGTATCCCTGTAATACAGCCTTCCGCTTTCATTGGTGTAATAGGTGACATTGTCGTCATCGAGAATGTAATACATCCCCGCCGTTCCGCGCTCGACCCGCATATTCCGCTCGACGACAATCGGATTGCCTGACTGGTCGACGTAATAGATCTTGCCGCTGTCATCGCGGTAGTACAGCCGTTGTCCTTCGTCGCCCCGATGGACGATCATGGCCCGTTCGCCCTGGTAAACAGTCACGCTGCTGGCGGCCTCCGGCGGCGGCATGGTCCGCCGGACACAGCCGCTGGCGGCAAACAGGACCAGGACCGCAAGTGCTCCCAAAAGATAGGCTGATCGTGAAGTGTTCGTTTGCATGGGTTGCCTCTCCTTAAAAAATTGCCGCACTGCCCAGACCCCGGGTGTTTGCCATGCCCTGCCGGCCGCTGCCCTGCCCGAGTGGGTTTACACTGTCGTTCGCAGGCCGGCAGGCTTGCAGGGCATGGACTGCACCGCGCGGCGTAGAGCCGCTCCAGGGACTGCCCGACTATCTTCTGCCGCAACCGGAATAGACGCTCTTGCAACTGGACACGCAGGCGTTCATGTTGAAATTCGACCGATTGTTGGGGTCTGAGCGGCAGTCGCTTGTGCACCGGCGCAGCTGCTGCTTGCAAAATTGCGAGGTTTCAGCGCGCGGAGCAGCGGGTTGATTGGCCTGGTCCGGCCCGGCTGTTTCAGGGTTGACCATGAACGTATTGCCGTCCCGGACCACATGTTGCCGGGCCACGCAGGTGAGGTTGCAATCCGGACAGTTGCGGTTGCAGATGGTGCTCGGATCGCCGGAAGGGGCATTGACCGTACACACGACCGAGCCGTCAGGGCGGACGCATTGGAAGGAGTCGGGGCCGGCGGCATTGGCTCCGGCAGCACTGAGACAGACAAGCGTCAGGGCAACAAACAAGATACGATTCATGGCTTCAAACCTCCGCAGTGGTAAAGCTGCCCGGGGCAGCGTGGCGTATTTCCAACAGATGCACTCTCTCCGGCGTTCCGGCTGACCGGCTGCCGACTGCCCGCGCCAGCACGCGGCCCACAGCGGCAACGGCCTGACCGGCTATTTTCTGGCCAGCAGCCAGCCAAGGAGCAGGCCGCCGAGCCAGGCCCCGGCTATGGCGTAATAGGGTTTTTCGTGGATGCCCGCGTCTGCGGCCTGGATCTTGTCCATAAACCGGTCTTCAACCCGGCCAAACGCGGTCTTGGCCGACTCCAGACTGCCTCCCAGGGCATCGCGGGCGGCCTTGACCCGGCCGGCCTGCTCCCCGGCGGTCGCGTCCACCAGGGCCTGGGCCTGATCCATGAGATGCTGGATTTCCAGGCGCATCGCCCTGGAAGTATCACGTATATATGCCATATAACACACTCTCCCTGCATACGTTTGCAAATATTCACCCCAAAACAAAACTGCGAAATTGAGGCAGATACCAACCAATAGCACTTCTAAATCGATTCTGTCGAGGGCAATCATCTTTTTTATTTCTCCTCCATAAATATTTAAGCCAACACACTGTCCTTATTTGCCAAGTCATAAACAGGACTTGCCTTCCCATTTTTGAAATCAATAGGATTGAATCGAATACAATACAGGCGAACAGATGCAACAGCTTGGAGTTTCTGGAGATAGGCACAGTGCGCGAAGCGTCCGGCCAGGCAGGCGCTTTGGGGAGGTGGGCCAAACAGCGCGGCGGCGTCCGCTTGTTGCCGGCGACACGGCCGGGGGCTTGGCGCCGGATTGGACCGCAGACTCGAAACCCGGCCCCGGCCTTGGAGGGGGAACCGGGGCATCGCCGCACCGGCCTACGGCAGCGTGGAGACGCAGTCCGGCCCGTGGGGCCCTTTGCCCGCGGCCGGACGAGCATGGCTTCGTGGGCATGAAACGGCCCGGACCGCACCAGCCCTTGCGCCGTTTGCCGGACAGCCGGACGAATCCTCTGCTGTGCGCCGGAACGAAACTGCGACCAGGGCCGCACCGGCCCTCTGGCGAACCGGCGGGCGGTCTGACTCTTCCCGCTCTCCGGGACCGGGCAGCCGCCCTGAACCGGTTCGGAGGGAGGCCCAGGCAACCGCCCCGAATATTTTATTGCCTGGAAGTGGCATTTCTACTGGCAAAATCTCAAAAAGGCGCTATGATGGTTTTGTATGGCCTTTTTTTTTCCATACACAAGCGCAAAACCACCATGTTTTCTGCTGTGTCATTACCAACCTTGCAGGAAACATACACTACCGCCATGAAGAACACTCCTGAAAATACTCCAGAGAAACTGAAGACCGTCATAGAGGCTGTTGGCAGTATCATTAACTCGATCTCCGGTCCTCTAGCTGTCCTCGGTTCGGACCTTGTCGTCTTGAAAGCCAACGATGCGTTTTATGATATTTTTGATATCAAGCCAGAAGAGACTGAAGGAACTTCAATATTTGATCTTGTCAACAAACAATTGGAAGCAAGCCACCTTCAGGAATTATTCAATCGTGTCCTGACAAATAAGTCAAAATTCCACTCCCTCGATATTGCCTACAAAACAGAATCGTCTGAGCCAGTAACCATGCGTCTGAGTGCCCGTGTTGTTCAAAAAACCGACATTCATTCGCAGCTTATTGTTGTCTCGGCCGAGGATATGACGCACATTGAACGCAACAAGGCAAACGATCGGATTATCACCAGGGAAAGGGCTCTGGATCTTGTGGCCGCCCGAGATGTTGCCGAAAAAAAAGCAGCTCATATCCGACGCTGCCTTTGCGGAAATCAAGATACTCAAGGACCAGCTTGAGGCTGAACGAGCCTATCTGCAAGACGAGATCAAGCTTGAATACAATCATGAAGACATCATTGGCAAAAGCGAGGCCATAAAAAACGTCTTTTATAAGGTCGAGCAGATTGCCGCCACAGACACCAACGTCCTGGTCCTTGGTGAAACCGGAACCGGCAAAGAACTGGTGGCCCGGGCCATTCACAGCCTGAGCCTGCGCAAGGATCGGGCGCTGGTCAAAATGAACTGCGCCGCGCTGCCGGCCAACCTGATCGAAAGCGAACTCTTCGGCCATGAAAAAGGCGCCTTCACCGGCGCGCATTCCAGACGGCTGGGACGTTTCGAAGTGGCCAACGGCGCCACCTTGTTCCTGGACGAGATCGGCGAACTGCCTCTGGAACTCCAGGCCAAGCTGCTCCATGTGATCCAAAACGGTGAATTCGAACGGTTGGGCAGCTCCACGACCATCAAGGTGGATGTGCGGATCATTGCCGCCACCAATCGCAACCTCGAAGAGGAAGTCAGCAAGGGGCATTTCCGCGACGATCTCTGGTATCGGCTCAACATTTTCCCCATCACCGTGCCGCCGCTGCGTGACCGGGACGACGACATTCCGCTCCTGGTCAATTACTACGTCCAAAAAATTGCCAAGCGTCTGGGGAAAACCATTGAATTCATACCGCTCAACGTCATGCACGCCCTGCAGCACTACCACTGGCCCGGCAACATCCGCGAATTGGAAAATGTCCTGGAGCGAGGCGTCATCAACTCTTCCGGGCCCAAGCTGCGCCTGATCGATGAACTCAAGAAACCGTTTCGATCCCTGACCAGCAGCCAGCAGACCCTGGAAGCGGTCGAGCGGGAGTATATTCTCCAGGTTCTGGCCCAGACCCACTGGAAAGTCGGTGGCAAAAACAGTGCGGCTGAAATCCTCGGGCTCGACCGCAGCACCCTGCGCGCCCGAATGCGCAAACTCACGATCCAGAAGCCGTGAATGTCCTGGCGTCGCCTCGTGCCGCTCCTGGCTCCGGCCGGGCCAACCGCCCGGACCAACTGGCCGGGCCGGGAACACAACGACCACTCCCGACAGGACACAGCCGTCTTCCCTGGTCTGGCGGTGCGGGTAACGCGGGCCGGAACCGTTTGCCTTCTCTCGTCCGAAGTGTGATGAAAGAAGTGGAGATACCCAACAACAAAACAGCGCTCTGCTTTTTTGGGGGACGCCCCTCTGGCCAGAGAGCACCGGGAGTTGCACCTTGTCTCATAAAAAGTCCCGGTCCGACACGACAACTCCGGCCCAGCCCCCTGAAGAACTTGCCGCGCCGGCCCCATACGGCCCGGAAGCCATCTTCCCCATTGTGGGCCTTGGCGCTTCGGCCGGCGGTCTGGCGGCGTTTGAAGCCTTTTTTGCCGGGATGCCCGCCGACACCGAGCCGAACATGGCCTTTGTGCTGGTGCAGCACCTCGCCCCGGACCACAAGAGCCTCTTGACCGAACTCATCCGGCGCTCCACCCGGATGCAGGTGTTCGAGGTCACGGACGGGATGGCGGTCGAACCCAACTGCGCCTACATCATCCCGCCCAACCATGACATGGCCTTTCTGGGCGGCCGCCTGCAACTGCTGGAACCGGCCGCACCCCGGGGCCTGCGTCTGCCCATCGACTTTTTCTTTCGCTCCCTGGCCAGCGACCAGCACGAACGGGCCATTGCCATCGTGCTTTCGGGCACCGGCAGCGACGGGGCCGCCGGGGTGCGGGCCATCAAGGGTGAAGGCGGCATGGTCATGGTCCAGACGCCGGCCTCCACCGAGTACGACGGCATGCCGCGAAGCGCCCTGGCCACCGGGCTCGTGGACTTTGAACTGCCGCCAGGCGAGATGCCTGCCCGGCTCATGGCGTATGCCGCCCAGGCCTACGGCCGGCCTCCCCGGACCACGGCCGCGGCCACGCCGGCGGCAGACAATTCCATGCGCAAGATCTTCGTGCTGCTGCGCGCCCAGACCGGACACGATTTTTCCCAGTACAAGCCAAGCACCATCGATCGCCGCATCGGGCGGCGCATGGCCGTGCACCAGATCGCGACCAAGGCGGAATACATCCGGTTCCTGCAGCAGACCCCGGCCGAGGTGGAGGCGCTTTTCCGGGATCTGCTCATCGGTGTGACCAGCTTTTTCCGTGACCCGGACACCTTTGCGGCGCTGGCGCAGCAGGTCGTCCCGACACTGTTTGCCGGCAAACCGGCAGGATCGAGTATCCGGGTCTGGTCGCCGGGCTGCTCCACCGGCGAGGAGGCCTACTCCCTGGCCATTGTGCTGCAGGAACACCTGGACACGCTGCCGGTTCCCTACCAGGTGCAGGTCTTTGCCACCGACATCGACAGCCAGGCCATTGCCACAGCCCGGGCCGGCCTCTATCCGGCCAGCATCGCTGCCGATGTCTCGCCGGAACGTCTGGCCCGGTATTTCACGGCCGAAGCCGACGGCAGCGCTTTGCGCATTCATAAAAGCATCCGCGATCTTCTGGTCTTTTCCGAGCAGGACGTGATCAAAGACCCGCCATTCTCCAGACTCGATCTGATCAGTTGCCGCAATCTCCTCATCTATCTGGACGGCGATCTGCAAAAAAAGCTCATCCCGCTCTTCCATTACGCCCTGATCCAGGGAGGCTTTTTGTTTCTGGGCACTTCGGAAACCGTGGGCGATTGCAGCGATCTTTTTACCGTTCTTGACCGCAAGCAGAAGCTGTATCAACGACGGGACGATGCCTACAGCCTCCAGCGCCCGCCCCCGGGCCGCTTTCTGCTGCCCAGGCCGTCCAGGGACGCCAGCCTGGCCCAGACAGGCGGCAAACGCCAGGAGGCCCGGAAACTGCCGCTTCGCGAACTGACCGAGCAGACACTGTTGCAACACCTGGCCCCGGCCGGCATCCTCATCACCACCCAGGGAGACATCCTCTACCTGCACGGCCGCACCGGCATGTACCTGGAACCGGCCCCGGGCGAGGCCGGGGTCAGCAACATTCTCAAGATGGCCCGGGAAGGCCTGCGCCAGGAACTGAGCACAACCCTGCACAAGGTCCGCACCAGCAACACGACGGTTTACAGCCCCGGCCTTCGCGTGAAGACCAACGGCGATTTCACCAACGTCGATCTGGCCGTCTGCCCGGTGGCGGCCGACCTGGCCGGAAGCCTCGATACGCCCCTGTATATGGTCATCCTGCAGCCCTCGCCGTCTTGCACCTGCGCTCAGCAACCAGGCCCCGTGCCGCTGCCCCCGGGGCAGGAGAGCGACAGCGACCCGGGCATCACCGCGCTCAGGCAGGAATTGCAGGCCAAGGAAGAATATCTCCAGACGACCATCGAGGAACTGGAAACATCCAACGAAGAGCTCAAATCATCCAACGAGGAAATGCAGTCCATAAATGAAGAACTGCAATCAACCAACGAAGAGATGGAGACTTCCAAGGAAGAGCTGCAATCCGTCAATGAGGAATTATCGACGGTCAATGCCGAACTGCAAAACAAGCTGGCCGACCTGTCACAGGCCAACAACGACATGAGCAACCTGCTGGCCGGCACCGGCATCGCCACCGTTTTTGTGGACCACCGCCTGCGCATTCTGCGTTTTACCCCGGCCGCCACCCACATCATCAACCTGATCCAGGGCGATGTCGGGCGGCCTGTGGGCCACATTGTCTCCAATCTGGTGGGCTACGACCGGCTGGTCCAAGACGTGCAGACCGTCCTGGACACCTTGATCCCCCAGGAGACGGATGTGCAGATTGCCGACGGCAAATGGTACACGATGCGCATTCTGCCGTATCGCACCATGGACAACGTCATCGAGGGCGTGGTCATCACCTTTGTGGACATCACCGAGATGAAAGAGTCCCATGCCTTGCTGCAAAAGGCCAATGCCCAGATCCAACTGGCCGTTGTCGTGCGCGACTCCCATGACGCCATCCTGGTGCAGGATCTGGACGGACGCCTCACGGCCTGGAACCTTGCAGCCGAGCGGCTGTTCGGCTGGAACGAAGCCGAGGCGCTGACCATGCATATCCAGGACATGATTCCAAGCGATCTGCTGCGGCAAGAGTTGGAAAAAATCAACCAGCTCGCCAGCGGAGGAATGCTGCTGCCCTACACGACGCGACGCCTGACCAAGGATGGCCAGACCCTGGAGGTCGGGCTGACCGCCAGCGCCCTGATCGACGCAGCCGGCCGCATCTATGCCATCGCCACCACCCAACGACGGAGCCAGGAGGCGCCTGCGCCATGATGGACGAACTACGCAAACGGGCAGAGGCCTTGGCCAGAGCCAACCACCCCGACGACACCCCGATGTTGTCCCCTGAGTCGATGCGGCAGGCACTGCACGAACTGCGGGTGCACCAGATCGAACTGGAGATGCAAAACGAGGAATTGCGCCGGGCCCAGACGGAACTGGACGCTTCCCGGGCGCGCTATTTCGACCTCTACGACCTGGCTCCGGTGGGCTATTGCACCGTCAGCGAACGGGGGCTGATCCTGGAGGCCAACCTCACCGCCGCCAAACTGCTTGGCGTGCCCCGGGGAGAATTGGCCAGACAGCCATGGACCCGCTTTATCCACAACGAAGACCAGGACAGCTACTACATCTATCGCAAGCAACTCTTTGCCACAGGCCTCCCGGCAACCCTGGAGTTGCGCCTGATCCGAAGAGACGGAACGGATTTCTGGGCGAACCTCTCAACCACCACAGTGCAGACGACCGAAGGCGACAACGTCTGCCGCATTATCATCATCAACATCAGCGAACGGAAAAAGGACGAACAATTTCGTGAGAATGTGGAGCGCATCGTCCGCCATGACATCAAAGGCCCCCTGATCAATCTTTTCAGTCTGGTGCAATTGTCAATGGTTGGAAATATTGACGCCGCAGCCAAAGAATCATTTCCAATTATCATGCAAGGCATACGGCATATCATTTTGCTTATCGATGCAGCCGAGCCGTTGCTGCAGATGGAAAAAGGGACATACACGCCACGAAGAAAAATGATTTGTCTCCACCAAATGCTCTGGGGCATCAAAAGCTCTCTTTCCGTCCTCTCCCAACAATTCAATTCAGAAATAAATATACAAAACAACATCACCACACCTCCACAATGCGAAACAATGCTGTTCGTCGAGGAATTCCTCATCGAGGACATGCTGATGAACCTGATAAAAAACGCTGTGGAAGCGTCTCCCGCAGGGGAAAGTGTCACCGTGGCCTACTATGAGGAAAAAACCGGGCTGCGCATCACAATCCACAACCAGGGAACAGTGCCCGAGTCCATCCGGGACCGTTTTTTCGAGAAGGATGCGACTGCCGGCAAGATGTATGGCACGGGCCTGGGGACGTACAGCGCCCAGCTTATCGCCAAGGCCCACGGCGGCCATATCACCTTCACCACATCCGACACCGAAGGAACCACCGTTACCGTCCTGCTCCCCAGTTCCCCCACAAGCTGACGTCGGTCTGCCCTGAAGCGGCCGAAAACCGATTCCGGCCAATGGCCGCAAACGCCGCCTCAGCCCCCCCCTCCGGACCTGCCCGCCGTATCTGGCGTTTCGCCCCTGTCGCTTCCCAGGAGAGGTTGGCTGCGCGCTGTCTTGGACCAACCCCCGAGCGTGCACGCTCTTGGTGGCACGCCTTGGGCTGCAGCCCCCCGTTTGGTCGAGCCCCGGCGGACACCGACGCACCCCGCCGCCACCCGGGCCGGGACGACTCGGGCAAAAGCCTGCCGGCAGCGCCCAAGCGACAGCCTTTTCCAGCAAAACCAGAACAATCCCCAGAGTTGCAGCCTCCCTGACCAGAGGAGGCGAAGACGGTCATATATGACCTTTGGTTAAATATGGCCACTTTTTAACGATGTTCGACGCCAGCACAGAGCCAGCTCACCCCCCGAATATCCATGCAAAACAGCGTCATGCGTACGAACAAAGCCAGAACAGAGCCTTGGTACGCAACTTGTATTAGGTAGCGATAGTACAGGAACCAACAAAAAAACGCTCAACCAGAGGGCGAACAAGGATACCAACGCATGAAATACAAACGTTACAGCCTGGCTCTCATCATCGCAGTGGCCGCGCTCATCCTGTCTGACGGCAAACTGTTTGCATCCGACACCGATGCCCGCATCATTGCTGCTGCCGAACAGTCGTATGTTTTTAAAACGTACCTCAAAAATGACAACATTATAGTCACTGCCAAAAATGGCGCAGTCACTCTGACCGGGTCTGTTGTCGACGAATCCAACAAGATGCTGGCCAAGGAAACGGTAGCCAGCCTCCCCGGAGTCACAAGCGTCGACAACCAACTGACCTTGCGCGGAGGACTTTCCGCCTCGAATTCGGACACATGGCTCATGGCCAGGGTGAAGTCCACCCTGCTCTTTCACCGCAACGTCGATGGCATGGCAACCAATGTGTCCGTTGAAAACGGGATCGTGACCCTGCGCGGCGAGGCCAACAGCACGGCGCAAAAGGACCTGACAACAGAATACGCCAGGGACGTGGATGGCGTCAAAGGCATCAACAATGAGATGACCTTGAAAAACACCGTCATAACGCCGGAAAAACAGGCACAAGACGGCAAGAAGATCGGTGAATCAACCCTGGGGCAGAAGCTCGATGGCATGAACGAAGCGATTGACGACGCTTCCACCAGCGCCCTGGTCAAGACAACATTGCTGCTGCACCGCTCGACCAGCGCCCTCAACACAACGGTCGACACCGAAGATGGGGTTGTCACCCTGGGCGGCAAGACCGGCAATGCGGCGGAAAAGGACCTGACTGGCAAATTGGTGAGCGATGTCTACGGCGTCAAGCGGGTTGTGAACAACATGGTCGCGGCAACAGACGGCAAGACAGCCCCCTAGGCATGGGCCGGCAAATCCCAGGGCGACACGGGCAGCACTGCAACAAAAGCAGCCAATCAGGATCGCCCGGATGCACCAAGCGCACCAGAGCTAAGATGGGCCGTCAAGGGCGTCGGTGACGCAGTGGCGATATCGATTCGGACACAACTTCTGACAGGATTTCGGCAATGTCGACTGCGATAAGGGACTCCATCACCATCACGAACGATTTGACGGCAAGGTAACCCTGCACCACCATCGCACAAAAAAAGGAGAATACACATGTCAATCGGAACAATATTACTCATCCTCCTGATTCTTTTGCTTCTTGGCGTCATACCAACTTGGTCGCACAGCCGATCCTGGGGATATGGCCCGAGCGGAATCATCGGGACAATTGTTGTCGTTCTTTTAATTCTTGTCTTGCTCGGCAAGCTCTAAAGAACAGCCAGGAAGACACAAGCCCTTGCGGCCAGGGATCGACGACAACAAACATCCGGGCCGCTGTCCACAACGAAGAACAGAAAACAAATCGTAACACAGCCAGGAGGCTTCTCATGAAATCCAGCACCAAAGACATCGCTGAAGGCAAATTGCATCAGGCCAAAGGCAAGATCAAGGAAGTTGTCGGAGTCGTCGTCAACAACCCTGAACTGGAGATCGAAGGCAAGGGCGAAAAGCTCACTGGCCATATCCAGGAAAAGGTCGGCCACATCGAGAAGGTGCTGGAAAAATAACCGCACATCCCCTGAGAACGATTGCAGCCTCTTGGGCAAGGCCTGAAAAACAACCAAGAGGACGCAGTATCCGTCTGGGGCGGGGAAACACCCTGCCCCAGACGCAGGATTCAGGTATGGGAGGGTGCCGCCTGAGAACGGACCGCCCGAATCCAGGATTGCAACCATGCCGCAGTGACCGCAGCACGCAATTGGTCAACGCCATGAAAAACGCTCATGCAATACAGACTTTTCTGCTTGGGACCTTGCTCTTCGCGCACCCCTTCTCGAGCCTTGCCCAGAAAACACCAACAGGTACCGAAACAACAAACCGGACGACAACCCGAGAGCTTGTCCAAAAAATCGGGAATACAGACATTTACCATCTCAAGGAGTCCAAAGGCGTCTATTTTTTTGAAACAACGATGCAGATCAATGCGGATGGCGCCCCGACTGCCTATCACAAGAATCTTGATCTTGGCTTGGATTACCTCGCCAACGCAGGAAGCAAAGGCAACTGGTGGGGCCTTGTCACCGACACCGGGGATTCGCATGGCAAACCCATAACCCAGGATGCAGGCGATCCGGCCCCGGGTTTCTATGTTTCCGGCACAACGTTGCAGGACAGCACAAAAGAGCATGGCGACCAAAATCGTTATGTCGATTCTGAAACGATCCCCTTCTACGTACTCCCAAAAAAAATCAACATTCCCATGCAGATTGGCGACTTTGGCTTCGTCATCAACAGAAAAAACAACACCAGTTCAGGATGTATTTTTGCCGACGTCGGCCCTGAGGACAGCATTGGTGAAGGATCCATCGCCCTGGCCCATGCAATCGGCACCCAAAGCGACCCAAGAGAAGAAGGTTCTGAAGATAAATTTATTTACGTTATCTTCGCAAACAGCGCCATGGGCTGGCCCCTTACCGTTGACTTCATAAATGAACACGCCAAACAGCTCTTTGAAGCGTGGGGAGGCCACAGACGACTTCAAGAGGCACTCCCCAGCCGTAGTCCAAACCCTCAAAATGCCGCAACAGCCAATGCCTCCCAATGAACCGCAACATCCAAAGCACACCCCTGGCCCCAACGACATCCAACAGCACCATAATTTCCAGACACAACAAACAACCCCCTCAAACCACATACCAATACGAGGCCGCCATGAAAAATCGTCACTTTGCCCTCACCGTCTTGCTGGCTGCATTTCTCTGCGCCGGACCCATCTCCGGCTATGCCCAGAAAACAACGGCCCATCCAGCTCCGGATGTCGACGGCGAGGTCTGGATGAAATCTTCCGACCTGGAGAAAAAGGCCTTCTTGTTTGGAGCCGGAAGCGCTCTCGTTCTGGAATACCATGTACGGGAAAAGCGCTCGCAAGAACCTTCGAAACTCGTCGTTGGCTGGGTGGACGGTTTGAAAGACATCAGTTGGTCAGACCTGTCCAACACGATTGACACCTACTACCGGACCAACCCCGACAAGATGCAGCGCGATGTGTTTGATGTCATTTGGCATGAAATCATCGCGCCCCAAAAGAAGAAATAAGGACACCATCATGCGAACCATACTTGCTTCAATGCTCATCCTTGCCTTTCTCAGCCTTTCAGCCTGTACGCGCATGTCCCCCACGCAGCAGGGAGCGCTCTCCGGCGCAGCCCTCGGCGCGGGTGCGGGCCTTGGCATCAGCGCCCTGGCCGGCGGCAACCTCGGCGTCGGAGCCTTGGTCGGCGGCGCATTGGGCGGCGTGGCCGGAGGAATCTACGGCAACGAGCAGGAACGTCGCCAATACTACGGGAATTAATGCAATTTCCGCAGTCGGCAAAGAGCATGCCCCGCCTGCACAAAGCTGCAGGCAATCTCAGGCCGGCCACTGACGAATCCTGCCAGACGCAAATCTGAAACGCGTGCAACAAACAAGGCTTACAGTTTGACTCTTACCATGCGGCGGGGTACATACTTGTGCAAGGACCAGAACTTCACACCCCGCCGCATTCTTCCAATTTTATGGTCCGGAAACAAGACTCTGCAAGCACAATCCGAACCCGTAACTCCTCACCATGGACTTATGCATAAACATTTCACCCGAGGAGTTGTTATGAAACGCCAATATAAATGGATCGTTGGGATGGTTCTGGGCATCGCCGCCAGCGGGATGTTCAGCGCCGCCTCTGCCGCTCCGATCACCGGGACAGTGTTGGCCGGCTTTACCGGCCTGCCCCTTCGCAACTGCCAGGGCACCTATTGCGGCGAGCTGGCGAAGCTGCCCTTCAGGCAGCCGCTCAATATCCTTGTCAATGATCGCGAGGGTTGGGCCTATGTCGACGTCGCCGGAACCGGACAGCGCGGCTGGGTCTGCCTGGACAACACCACCCAGTAAGGCCGGGCCTGTCTGGCTCCATCCCCTGAGCCCCGGGTGCGCCTGTTCACACGAACAGGCTGCACCCGGGGCTCTTGCGCCGCAACGCCGCTTGAACCAGAAGCCCCCCGCGAGAGTATCCTGCGGGGGGCTTCTGGTTGGTGGCTGACGCTTCCCAGGCAGTGTTTGCCGGGCCTTTGCCACGGCTGGCCGAGGACGGTTCCGCCCGGACCTGTGCCTGCCGCCGGCTTGGGCCTAGGGCAGTTGCACCGAGAAATTCTCAGCCAGCACTGTGGCGCTTCGAATCCACTGCCTGGCGTCGGCGTCGCCCTGGACGGCCTTGCGCTTGTGCTCCGGCCAGTAGGCGTGGATGATCTTGAAGCACAGGGTCTGGGGCCGCCACAAATTGACGTCAAAGGGTACGGACCGGGCCAAGACCGCGGCGTTGTTGAGTTGCTCCATACAGGAGCAATCGTCGGGGTTGTTGAAAAGCTGTTCGGCCATGCGCTCGATGGTGGTCTTGAGCAGAAAGCCCAGCCTGGTCCCATCCAGCGTGATGCCGGCCAGACGGGCCTCTTCCAGCAGGGGCTTGACCAGCGCCATATCGGGTTCTTCGCCGGTCACGGCCTTGCTGAGCTTGGCGTTGAGACACAGTTCCGCCGCAACAGACAGGGCTTTGGGCTGTGGTGTGCCGACCTCTTTCAAGAAACGGATCAGCGGTGCGTGGTGTTCGTAAATCGCCTCATAAGTGGCCTGGGCCTCGCGCAGGATCGGGTCCATGACCATACCCAGGATCTTGCGCCGTTCATCGACAAACAGCGAGGCCAGGGCATAGGTCGACGTCTGAAAGTACTCCTCCAAAATATGCAGGGTTCGCAGCAGATCACCGCTGGAAAAGGCTTCGGAAAGCGTCTTCACCAGGTCTTCGTATTTCCTTGGCTCCAGATATTCACTGATGCCGTAGGTGATGTTGTGATCTCCAAGATGCAGGACGCCAAACCACAGGGTGATATATTCGTAGGTCACCTCGGACGTGACCTTCACCCGGCCGACGGCCAGTTTCGTCTTGCCGGACTGAAAGCGCCGATAGTTCTCCGTATCCACAGAATAGGAATAGATAAAATCGCGTTCACTGTATTCGGCAAACAGCGAACTCATGGCAAAGTGCGCCCCGACGTCTTTAAGGGTCAGCATGGTCGGCTTGACGAACCGATTATAGATGACCTTCCCGTTCACATGATCGGGGATGGCGCTTTTGGCCTGCTCCAGGCGATCGAGAAATTCCGGTTCATAGGCAACGCCAAAAAGCGCTTGGGCCAACTGGACGACTCTTCCGGCGTACTGGATGACTTGAATGGTTTCTATGCCGGAAATCTCGTCGAAGAACCAGCCGCAGCTCGTGTACATGAGCATGGCATGGCGCTGCAGTTCCATGAGCGTCAGGACGGTTGTCTCTTCCTCCTGGCTGAGGGCCCGGCTGGCCTGGCTGCTTAAGAATCGGCCGACCCGGTCGGCCGAACGGTCCACGACCACATCGATGTAGGCATCCCGGGCAGCCCACGGGTCCTTGAGGAGTCCTTTGGCCACCTGCTCGAATTGCGGCATGATGCTGTCCCGCAGCCAGTCCATGGCCTGGCGCAGGGGTCCCCGCCAGGACTGGTTCCACTCCGGGTGGCCGCCGCTGTTGCAGCCGCAATCCGCCCGCCAGCGCTCAATCCCGTGGATGCAGCTCCAGGAACTGTTCTCAACGATCTCCACGACATGGTCGGCCGGATGCTCTTCCAGGTACTGGCCATAATTCGTCAGTCGGGCAAGGTTGTTGGACTCGATGTAATCCAGGGCCCGGGTCAGGGCCATTTCGCCGCCACGGTGGTGGTGGCCGTAGCTTTCCCCGTCTGTGGCGATGTGCATGAGGCGCGGGCCGGCATCGTTTTCCGGAAAGCCGGACAAGAGCCGGTTGGCAAAGTCCTCGCCGTTGTTGAGCAGGCCCTCGAAGGCCACGGCCCTGGATATGGGGCCGTCGTAGAAAAACGCGTGGATGGTCTTGCCCGAAGGCAGGGAAAGGACATAGGCCCGGCCAGGATCGATGTCGTTTTCGCCGGACTGCTGCCACTCGCCGTCAGGCAGCGATCGTACGCGCTGGGCCTGGCGCGGAGCCAGGATGACGAAAACAATGCCAAGCCCGGCCATCATCTCAAGGGATTCGAGGTCGACAGCCGCTTCCGGCAGCCACATGCCTTCGGGCTTACGCTTGAAGCGATACTCGAAGTCTTTGATTCCCCAGAGAATCTGCGTGTGTTTGTCGCGCCCGTTGGCCAAAGGCAAAATCATGTGGTTGTAGGCCTGGGCCAGGGCCGAGCCATGGCCGGAGAAGGTCTCCGTGCTTTGCTTGTCGGCCTCCAGGATGGCCTCGTAGGCGTCCGGCGCATGGGCCTGCATCCAGGGCAGCAGCGTCGGCCCGAAGTTGAAACTGATCCGGGCGTAATTGTTGACCAACCTGGCGATGCGCCCTTGCTGGTCCAAGGCTCTGGAAATGGCGTTGGCAGCATAGCATTCGGCGGTAATGCGTTCGTTCCAGTCATGGTAGGGATAGGCCGAATCCTGGACCTCGATGTCCTCAAGCCACGGGTTATCCCGGGGCGGCTGGTAAAAATGGCCATGAATACAGATATAGCGGTCCGACATGTCACCCTCCTGGGGTACCTTCATCGTGCGTCACATTCCCGGCCATACGCCACCAAAACGATCAGGCCGGCCCGGCTGGCGGCGGCCGCGAGACCAGCAGGGCAAAGGGCAGGTCCCGAAAAACGTCCTGCAAAGGAACCTGCCCCGCCGCCGCAAACACCCGTCCGGTGAAGGCGTCCACAAAGGGATGGGCTCCGGCCAGGGACACGCCGGCATCCTCCCAGAACGGTCCCAGGGGAAACCGGGCCTCCTCCCCCGCTGCCCTGGCGAAAAACCGGGGGATCAGGGTCACGGCCGTGGCCTCGCCCAGGGTTCGGGCAAAGCCGAAGGCCATGCCCTGGCGGCCGCCGGCAAATTCCAGGGGACGGTAGTCCCCTTTGCGGTGGAGTTCGGCCAGTTCCCGCCGCACGGCCAGCCCTTTCCAGATGAGAAAGAGCTTGATGCGCCCGTCCTCGGCCTTGGCAACGAGTTCCTGCAGCAGGGCCGGCCGGTCTGCGGCGTCAGCCCGGGCCAGCTTGGCAAGTGCCTTGTGGCGCAGGGTGTAATCAACCGGTTGGCGGTTGTCCGGATCGACCATGGAAAAATCCCAGAACTCCGTGCCCTGGTAAAAATCCGGCAGCCCCGGGGCCGTGATCTTTATAAGCGTCTGGGACAGGGAATTGACCAGTCCGACCCGGGCGACCCGCTGCCACAGCGCCCAAAACGCCGCGGGAAAGGCCACGGCAGGGTCCGGGTCCAGCAGGTTGGCGGCATAGGCCAGATAGGCCTGCTCTGCCTGTTCGTCGGGGCTTTGCCAGTTGGAGTGTTCCTTGGCCTCACGCAGGGCCTTGACCAGATAGCCCCCCAGGCGATCGCCGAAAGCCGCCGTATCCGCAGCGGCAAAGGGCCGATGGGCCAGCAGGGCCTGATAGAGGAAATAGGCTTCGTTGCGATCCGGCGTCAGCCGGGAACCGATGCGCTGCCGTCTGCCCCGGGCGGAACTGGCCAAGGCTTTGAGGGCATCGGCAAAGGGCTGGGCCAGCTCGGACAGGGCGGCCAGACGCATCCGGGCATCCTCCCCGCGCTTGGCATCGTGGGTGGCGGTGGCATTGAGGGCCGCAGGCCACGATTCCATGCGTTGTTGCATGGCCCTGCTCCAGTCCGCAGCCAGGATGCCAAACCGCCCGGGGTCGCCGCCCACCTCATTGAGGCACAGCAGGCGATTGAAAACATAAAAGGCGGAATCCTCCATGGCCTTGGCCAGAAGCGGCCCGGTCACCTGCTGAAAGCGCATGACGAAATGCGTCCACTCCCGTTTTCCCGATGCCTCCATGTTTTCGCCGAATTCCAGCAGCAGGAAGCGCTCCAGAAAGGCCAGCTCGAATTGCAGTTCCGGGTTGGCCCGGCGGGTGGCCCGGATGGCATCCCGGATATAGGCCAGATCGGCCGGCCGGAAGGCTTCCGGACTGATGTAGGTCCGGTAGACCGGAAATTGGACGAGCACTTCGGTGATGGCCTGCTTAAGGGCCGGCATGGTGATGTCCGTGCCCTGTCTGTCCTTGCTGGAGACGGTCTTGACCAGCCGGACCAGATTGTCCACGTCGCCGGCCATGTCGCGCTGGATCATGTTGCGTTTCTTGTCGGCCAGGATGGCGGCCAGGGACTTCTTCATGCCGGTAAAGGAGACGTAGAGGCGCTGAAAGGCCGCCTCGGCCTGGGACTCGACAAACAGGCCGCAGGTCAGGTTCATGAAATCATAGCCCGTGGTTCCCTGGATGGGCCAGAAGGCCGGCAGGGGCTCGTCCCAGACAAGGATCTTCTCCACCATCAGGTAGGCATCCGGCGTGTGGCCCCGCAGCCGCTGCAGATAGGAGGTGGGGTCATACAGGCCGTCGATGTGGTCGATGCGAAGGCCGGAGAAGGACTGGTTGGCGATGTATTTGAGGGTGAGCTTGTGGGTATGGTCAAAGACCGCCTCGTCCTCCACACGCAGGGAGATCAGGTCGTTTATGCTGAAAAAACGCCGGTAATTGATTTCCTCGCCGGCAACTTTCCAGAAAGCCAACCGAAACAGCTGGTCGCCCAGCAGATCATCGAGCAGGCCGAAACGGTCTCCCGGCACGGACGCGTCTTGCCCATTAAAAAGCCGCAGGTTGTTGTCGAGAAAACCGCGCAAGGCGTTGCTCGATTGATACAGTTCAAAGAGCAGGTGCTTTATGAAATAGAGCTGGTGGTAGCGTTCCGACTCACGGCTTTCTCCGGTCAGGCCTTTGATGTTGTACAGTATCCCGAGCATCTTCAGGTAGTCCGGATTGTCCGGGCCGATGGCGTCGCGAAAGGCGTCTATGCCATGGGTGAGGAGCTTGACGTAGGAGTCGATGCGCAAGGGAAATTTGATGTCATAGTAATTGACGCTGAATCCGGCCGCGTCAAACTTGAGCTGGATCTGCCCGCTCTCCAGGGCCTGGCTGTAATAGCTGCCCAGAAACGGGGCCAGCATCCGGCCGGCCATGCTCTTGTAGGGGTGGTCCCATTCGATATCAAAATATCTTATATACTTTGAGAATTCTCCATTTTCCAACACGTCGACCAACATGCCGTTGTCGCCGGAAACCGCCATGTGGTTGGGAACGATGTCCTGAATCCAGCCCAGGCCGAGTTCCTTGCACCGGGCCATGAGCGCCTCGAACTCCTCAGGCGAGCCCAATTCCGGGTTGAGGGTCTGGTGGTCGCACACGTCGTAGCCGTGCTGCGACCCGGGCCTGGCCTTGAAGATGGGCGAGGCATAGATATGGGAGATGCCAAGCATCGCCAGATAGGGCAGCGCCTCCCGGCACTGGGTGAAGCCAAAATCCGGGCAGAGCTGGATTCTGTACGTGGCCAAGGGAATCTCAAGCATCAATGGCCTCCTCGAAGCTGTACCGGCCTGGACCATCCGCCACGGCTCGCTCCCAGTCGCAGCCTCTCCGGACGGGGAGGGTTGGCAAAGGGAGGATTTATTCTTTGATAGACATTTTTTTTCAAATGGGGTCAATAAAGGAGTTGGAAAAGACCCGCCGTATTTCGGCGGATCGTCGAACAATGGAGGTGGTGCAATGCTGGCTGCCGATCCCCTATGGTACAAAAAGACCATTTTCTACGAACTGCACGTGCGCTCTTTCGCCGACGGCAACGGCGACGGCATTGGCGACTTCAAGGGGCTCTTAAAGCACCTGGACTATCTCGAACGCCTGGGCATCGGGACCTTGTGGCTGTTGCCCTTTTATCCCTCGCCGCTGCGCGACGACGGCTACGACATTGCCGACTACCGGGGCATCCACCCCGACTACGGCACCCTGGCCGACTTCAAGCTCTTTTTGCGCGAGGCCCATGCCCGGGGTATGCGCGTGGTCACCGAACTGGTGCTCAACCACACCTCCGACCAGCATCCCTGGTTCCAGAAGGCCCGCAAGGCCAAGCCCGGCTCGGCGGCCCGCGACTTCTACGTCTGGAGCGACACGCCGGAAAAATTCCGCAAAGCCCGGATCATCTTCAAGGATTTCGAGCATTCCAACTGGGCCTGGGACCCGGTGGCCAAGGCCTATTACTGGCACCGCTTCTATGCCCACCAGCCGGACCTCAACTTTGACAATCCCATGGTGCGCCGGGAGATGCTCAAGGTGGTGGACCATTGGCTGGGCCTTGGCGTTGACGGCCTGCGCCTGGACGCCGTGCCCTACCTCTACGAACGCGCCGGGACCAATTGCGAGAATCTTCCCGAGACCCATGCCTTTTTAAAGCAACTGCGGGCCCATGTGGACGAGAAATTCCCCGGGCGGATGCTTCTGGCCGAGGCCAACCAGTGGCCCGAAGACGCGGTCAACTACTTCGGCCAGGGTGACGAGTGCCACATGGCCTTTGATTTTCCGGTCATGCCGCGCATTTTCATGGCCCTGTGGATGGAGGATCGCTACCCCATCATCGACATCGTCGGCCAGAC
The DNA here is from genome assembly GCF_001936595.1 of Desulfovibrio sp. DV. Lineage (GTDB taxonomy): Bacteria > Desulfobacterota > Desulfovibrionia > Desulfovibrionales > Desulfovibrionaceae > Solidesulfovibrio. The sequence continues at coordinate 58,430 of NZ_MLBG01000004.1, read as the reverse complement.
TCCGGCCATCCCCGAAGGCTGCCAGTGGGCGGTTTTCTTGCGCAACCACGACGAACTGACCCTGGAAATGGTCAGCGACGAGGAACGCGACTACATGTACCGGGCCTATGCCCGGGATTCAAAAGCCCGCATCAATCTGGGCATCCGCCGCCGGCTGGCCCCGCTCATGCAAAACAACCGCCGCAAGATGGAGCTTATAAACTTCCTGCTCTTTTCCTTTCCCGGCTCGCCCATCCTCTATTACGGCGACGAATTGGGCATGGGCGACAACTACCATCTCGGCGACCGCCATGGCGTGCGCACGCCCATGCAATGGAGCCCGGACCGCAATGCCGGGTTTTCCCAGGCCAATCCCCAATCGCTGTTTCTTCCGGTGGTCATTGATCCCGAGTACCACTATGAAGTGGTCAACGCCGAAACCGCCGAACGCAACCAATCCTCCTTCCTCTGGTGGATGCGCCGGCTGATTGCCGTGTACAAGACCCTGCCGGCCCTGGGTGCAGGCACCCTGACCTTCATCCATACCGGCAACACCAAGGTCCTCGGCTTTCTGCGGACCCATGGGGAGGCCCGGCTGCTGGTGGTGGCCAACCTGTCCCGCCACGCCCAGGTGGCCCACCTCGATCTGGGCGAACTGGCCGGCTTTACGCCGGTGGAAGTGTTCGGCCGCACCCGGTTTCCAGGCATCCGCCAGGAAGCCTACGTCCTGACGCTTGGCCCCCACGACCATTTCTGGTTTGCGCTGGAAAACGGTCCGGCCCTGCCCGCAGCCTCGGGCCTGCAAATCAGCCTGCCCCTGGCCGTGGACCCGGACAACGGACTCAATCATTCGGAAAATACGACGGTGCTGGAGTCCTCGCTCCTGCCCGCCGCCCTGGCCCGGACCACGCCGGGCACCGCCCCGGCAGCGGCCTTTCGCCAACTGCGCATCCTGGACGGTCTGCCGCTTAAAACGCACGAACCCGGAGCCACCCTGTTTCTCGTCGAAGACGTCCAGGACCAGAGTCCGCTGCGCACGCACCAGTTGCTCGTATCCGTGGTGGGGGAAAAACTGTCCGAAGCGTTCGTCACCCACAGCCCGGGCGCGGTGCTGGCCCGGCTCGGCGGCCGGGAAAGCCGGCAGATCCTGGTGGACGGCTTTGATGATCCGGAGGCGGTGGCGGGCCTGGCCGCCCTTCTGGGCTCAAACCGCAAACACCACGGGCAGGCCTCCCGCTTTCTGGTCCGGACCCACGCCCCCAAGGGCCTGCGCAGCCGGCTCAGCCATCCGCCAAGCCAGATCCACCGTATCCGGGCCACGCCGCATACCATTTCCTATTCCCTGGGGAACACGGTGTTTCTGAAGGTTTTCCGCCATCCCGAGGAGGGCAAGCACCCCGAGCCGGAGCTCTTGACCCTGTTAAACGCGGCCGGCTTCCCGGGTGTGCCGCACCTGTTGGCCAGTCTGGCCTATCAGCCCCCGCGCGGGGAGAGCATGACCCTGGCGGTGGCCATGGACTACGTCCAAAACGCCGAGAAAGGCACGGCCTTTGTCCTGGACGGGGTGGCGCGCTACTTCGAGCAGGTTCTGGCCTCAGGAGCGGCACCGCTTCCCCCGCTGCCCGCCGATCACTTCACCCCGCCGCCCCTGTCGCCGGTCCAGCGCGAACTGATCGGGGAGTACACCCTGGAATTCTTCCGCCGCCTGGGCCAGCGCACGGCTGAATTCCACAAGATTCTTGCCCGGATAGAACTTCCGTCCTTCCTGCCGGAACCGGAAACCAAAAGCTCGCTGCGCTCCCTGTATCAGTCCATGCGCAACCTGACCCACCGCACCGCCCAGGCCCTGGATCTGGCCACGCGGGGGACCGGCCCGGACACGGACCAGCCGCCGCGCACCCTGCCGGTGGGCTTGCTGCTGAAGCACTTTGCCAAGCTGCTCATCATGGAACCGCTGGGACAGCGCATTCGCCTGCACGGCGATTTCCAGCTTGATAATCTCCTCCACCTCGGCAAGGACTTCATGCTCGTGGATTTCGACGGCGACGTGCGCGCCCCGGTTGGCGAGCGGTCCATCAAGCGCTCGGCCCTGCGGGACGTGGCCAGCATGATCGCCTCCATCGGGCTTACTGCCGAGCAGGCCCTGCGCCGGCATCTGGAGCGCAATCCGGCCGACCGGGAGGGCCTGTCCCCGTGGCTTTCCCTGTGGCGTCGCACCACCCTGCTCACCTACCTGACCGCCTATCTGCAAGACGTGGCCGGCGAGGCCTTCCTGCCCGGCGACAATGCCGTGGTGCGCCAACAGCTGCTGGTGTTTCTGCTGGAGCACAGCCTGCAATCCCTCATCCGGGCTCTGGATGAAAAACCCGACGACATCCCCATCCTGCTCGACACCATGGACTTTATCCTGGAACGCTTTTCCTGAGCGGACTGCGGCAGGCCCGAAACGGTGGCCGGACCAGGCCGGGGCAGCCAGCCCGGCCAACCGGGAGAGGGGCACACAGTTCCCCCTCTCCCGCCCGGCAAGGCCCCTAGCCGGCCTTGCCTCAGGCCCCGTCCTCCCCGACCGCCGCAGCCTCGGTCATCACCCAGCAGCGCAGCGTCTCGGCCACGCTCCAGGCCTGGGCAATGCAGCCCCGGGCCAGATAGGGCTGCTCGGCATCGAACACCTCGCTGAGGGACCCGACACAGGCCGCGTCCAGAGTGTCGATGAGTCCGGCCAACAATTCCCGGGCCTCGGCCTGCCGGCCCGGGTGGAGCTTGAGCCAGGCCTCGACGTAGGGGCCGATGAGCCAGGCCCAGACCGTGCCCTGGTGGTAGGCGGCGTCCCTGGACCGCAGGTCGCCGTAATACCTGGCCTTGTAATCCGGATGCCCAGGCGCCAGGGAGCGCAGTCCCACAGGGGTGAGCAGCTCGCGGGCCACCACCGCCATGACCGACGGCCAACGGGATTCGTCCAAAACGGGATGATCCAGGGAAATGGCCAGCACCTGATTGGGCCGGCAGGCCGCATCGTCGCAACCGTTTTCGCCGTCCACCACGTCGTAGAGGTAGCCGCCCGTGGCCAGCCAGAAACGCTTGTTAAACGAGTCCCGGACCTGATCGGCCCGCTGGCCGATGGCATCAGCGGCCGCACTCTCGCCGGATTGCGCCAGCCACCCCTCAAGCAGACGCAGGGCGTTGTACCATAGGGCGTTAATTTCCACGGCCTTGCCGCGCCTGGGTGTGACCACCCAGTCATCCACCTTGGCGTCCATCCAGGTCAGCTGGTAGCCCGGCGCTCCCTGGCGCAGCAGCCCGTCGGCCGGGTCCATGCCGATGCCGAAATCCGTGCCCCGCAGGTGGTGTTCGATGATGTCGCGGAACTTGGGGAGCAGCAGCCGCAAGGTGGTCTGGTCGTTGGTGGCGCGCAGGTAGCGGTGGAAGGCGTGGAAAAACCACAAGGTCGCGTCGGCGGTATGATAGAGCCCCTCCTTCTCCCCTTCGGGAAACATGTTGGGGATAAGGCCGTTTCGGATGTACTCGGCAAAGGTCCGCAAGATCCAGCCGGCCTCGTTGATGCGCCCGGTCAGCAGGGTCAGCCCTTCCAGGCTGATCATGGTGTCGCGGCCCCAGTCGGTGAACCAATGGTACCCGGCGATGATGGTGCGGATGTCGTCGCCGGCGGCCTTGGCCCGCACCGCGTCCTGGACGCGTCCGACCGGGGTGATCAGAAACTGGTCCGCCGCCAGGACCAACTGGGCGGCAGGACCGCTTTGCAGGGCCGGCGCGGCCAGACGCAGCAGGATGTCGCAGCGTTCGGACTCGGATCGGTAGGCCGCTTCCGGGGACTGGGCCAGGATGACCTCCCAGCCTTCTGTCGAGGCCACCAGGGTGGTCTCCTGGCCTTGCATCAGATCAGTGCGAAAATAGCCGGGGCTCCACAGCGACCCCTTCCAGGCGTAACCCCGGTCGCGTTCGGTACGGTAGGGGATGGCCGCCGTCACCTTGCCGTCGCAGGTAAAGGCGGTGGCCGGGCCGTGGAGCTGCAGACGCAGGATAGGATAGTGCGGCTCCCCGGTGATCTCGAACCGGTCTTCGGCGACCATAAGCCGGTAAGAAGCGGCCCCAAACGGACCGACCAGGGCGTCGTGGGAACGAAACTGCATGGCCGGGCGGAGGTTTAACCGCAACATGCCCTCCCCGCCAAGCAGCCGGTAGGTCACGTGGACGGTATTTTGCTGATAGGGCATGAGCAGACGCTTTTCCAGGATGAAACCGTCGATTTCATAGCGCCAGACCGGCAGGCCATGGTCCAGGCGAAAGGAGGTCAGGGGATGGACGCATTCCGGGGTCACGCCGGCCAATTCTTCCGCGCCGGTATAGACCACGCGCCGGCTGGGTAGGCGCAGACGCTCTGACAAGCCGTTGAGCATCATCACCCGGCCAAGGGGGTTTGGCAGGGCCGCCACCAACAGGCCGTGGTAACGCCGGGTGATGGTGCCGGTCACAGTGCCCGAGGCGTAGCCGCCAAGGCCGTTGGTGACCAGCCATTCCCGCAGCAGATGGGGGTCCGGGCCGAGGTCGCATTCCTCCAGGCCGGGGGTGGGCGTGTTGGCGTCAGACATGCTTTGGCTTCTCCTTTGGGACCGGACGCAGGGCCACGGCGGCATGGCCGGGGATGCGCCAGCCGTCCTTGGCCTCGAGCGGGGGTGTCCCGGCCCCGCCGTAGCGCGGGTGTTCACTCGACCACAACAGCTGCCACAAATGCCCGGCCGGCGGGGCGAGCAGCGGTTCCGGGACAAAAGGCAGGTGCAGATCCCGGCCGAGATTGACCAGTAGCAGCCGGTCGTCGTCGCCGTCGCCAAAAAAAGCGCAGGAGCAGGCATTCCTCGGCCAGGGCCGAGCCGTCCAGGCCGCCGGGGGTCTGGGAGCCGAAGACCGCATCCTCGCGGCGAAGGCGCAGCAGGTCCTTGTGTAGATCGTAGATCGGACGGTGGCGCTCGCGCTCGCTCAAATCAAGCTTGCAGCTGGCAAAGACCGCCGGATCGCCGGGGTCCGGGAAGGAGGCCCGCATCTCCCGGGTGGCCAGACTGGGAAACTGCTGCAGGGACTTGGCCCGCCCTTTGCGCACCAGTCCGGCCAGGCCCGGTTCGTGGTCGGAAAAGAAATGAAACGGGGCCGAGGCGCCGAATTCCTGGCCCTGGAAAAGCATGGGGGTGCCCGGGGCCAGGAGCAATAGCGCCGTCACGGCCCGCAGCCGGCCGGGACTGGTCAGGAATTGCATCCGCTCGCTGCGCCCGGAATTGGCCACTTGGTCGTGATTCTGGAGATACAGGACAAAGCGGGACGGCGGCAGATCCAGGGACGGCGTGCCCCGCCTCTGGTTTTGCCAGGCAGAGCGTTGGCCCTGGTAGAGGTAGCCGTATTTGAGCATGGACAAAAATTCCTGGGCCTTGCCCGTATAGTCCGAATAATAGGCTTCGCTGCGCCCGGCCAGAGCGACCATGGCGGCGTGATGAAAGTCGTCGTTCCACAGGCCGTCCAGGCCGCTGCCGCCGGCTGCGGCCGGACGCGCCAGATTGGCGTCCTGGGCTTCGTTTTCAGCCACAACAAAGGTTTTGCGGCCACCGGCCGCCTGCCGCACCTGTCTGGCAATGGCGGTCACGATATACTCCGGCGAGTCGTCGAACATCTGCTGGGTGGCGTCCAGGCGCAGGCCGTCGATGTGGTATTCCGCAACCCAATAGGCGGCGTTGGCCTGGAACAATTCCCGCACCGGCCCGGAATGTTCGCCGTCAAAATTGATGGCCTGGCCCCATTCGTTTGCATATTTGCTGGTGAAATAGTCGGCCGAGAACTGCCCGAGATAATTCCCGCTTGGCCCCAGATGGTTGTAGACCACATCGAGGATCACCCCCAGGCCGCAGGAATGGGCCTCGTCCACGAAACGGCGCATATCGTCCGGCTCGCCGTAGATCCCCACCGGCGCAAACAGGCCGACCCCGTCGTAGCCCCAGCCAAAGCGGCCGGGGAAATCCGCCACCGGCATGAGCTCGATGACGGTGACGCCGCAGGCCGCCAGTTCGGCCAGTTCCCGCCCGGCCGCTGCCCAGGTGCCCTCCTGGGTGAAGGTCCCGATGTGCATTTCATAGATGACCTGGCCCTCGATGCCGACGCCGGGCCATTGGCCGTCGCGCCAGACAAAAGCTGCGGGGTCCACCACCTGGGATGGTCCGTGGGGACCGTCCGGCTGGAAACGCGAGGCCGGATCGGGAAAGGCGTCCCGGCCGCCCAGGCGATACCGGTAGCGGACGCCGGCTGCGGCCTGGGGAACCAGCCCGGCGTGGTATCCGTCGTCCTGGGGAGTCATGGGAATTTCCATCGGCGCGCCCGGCCCGGACTCGAGAACAACGGCAACCGACTGATGCCGGGGAGCCCAGAGACGAAAATGGGTGCCGCGGCCGGGCAGAATCTCGGCTCCGATGGGAAAGCGCCGTGGTGGCATTACGTTCATATACAAACTCGCTGGCTGGTTATACATCCCGGAAAACGACGGCATTCCAGACCGTCTCTTTGGATTTACGCCAGTATTACAGGCCAGGGTTGCAAAGAGTCAATGCGGATTTCGGAAGGACCAGGGACTTCGACTGCCCGGCCTGCCGCCGATTCCGGCCATGGACGGCCCAAACCGTTCAGTCTACGCCAATATTCCCGCGCAGTACAATACAAATGTGACCAGAGCGCATCGGTCACAACCCCTTGAAACCGGTGGCAGACGGTTAAATATGACCATCGGTGACATATGACCGCAAACTGGTCCCGCCTGTCGGCTGCCGCAACGGGTAGCGTCTGGGAGTTTATAAATCATATCAGGCTCATACGAACCGTGGTGCCGCCCAATCCGGCGTGGCATGAAACATGTACTGTGGAGGCTGTGTTCCACGAAATCCAATCGTGTTCACCGGGCATCCCAGTTCTTCCGGCTCGCTTCCGAGCAAGGGGTTCAAGCCCCCGGGACAGGAGCGCCGGCCACAGGCAATGCGATTGTTCCTGCAGTGCCTTTCAGTGAAATGTCTATTGGATACAAACTGTAACAAAGGAGTTTTCCATGCATGTCTCATCAAAAACTTTGATCTTTGCCCTGACGCTGTCTTTTACGCTGATTGCCGGTGCTGCCCTGGCCCAAACTCCGCCAGTTGTCGGCACCATCGGTATCACCACCGATGAAATCAAGTTGCTTGCCAAGGGCTGGAGCATCAAGAAGGACATCCTGGGCAAGGACGTCTACAACGATGCCAATGAGAAGGTCGGCGTTATCGAAGACATCGTTGTGACGCCCGAAAAGGCCATGTCCTACGCCATCGTCAGCACCGGAGGCTTTCTGGGCATGGCCAAGCACGACGTGGTCGTCCCGGTCAACCAGTTAAAGATCAAGGCCGCACGCGTTACCTTGCCCGGCGCCACCAAGGAATCCGTCAAGGCAATGCCCGAATTCAAGTACGCTGACTAATTGCGCCACAGAGCGCCCCCGGCCTGGAATTCTCCGGGGGCGCTCGACCAGGTGACGGCAAGACCGTAAGAATCAGGATCAGAGAGACTTTACCGGAACAACTGCAAACGACATCGGGCATCATGTTGCACAGTTCCCAGGAATTCACTTGATCCGCATAAATTTGAGAAAAGCCCGGCTTCGACACCAGCACCCGGATGGCCGCACAGAGCGGTTGAAATCTGCTTCAAAAAAACAAACTCCACGGGTTCAGGTCAACATTGTAGCTTTCTCGAGGAGTGCAGCATGAACGTCACTTTGCATACGCTTACCAAAACAGTCGCTCTGTCCCTTTCCCTGGCCGGGGCGCTCATCTTCACCGCCTGCACCGGCCCGGCCGGTCCCCAGGGAGCCCCAGGCAATCAAGGCAACACCGGCTATACCGGTGCCACCGGGGCCACAGGCAATAAGGGCAGCGTCGGTCGCCAAGGCAACACCGGCGATACCGGTTATACCGGTGCCACCGGAGCAACAGGCAACAAGGGCAACGCCGGTCGCCAAGGCAATACCGGCGACACGGGCTACACCGGGGCAACCGGGGCTGCCGGGGCTGCCGGCGACACCGGCGCCACCGGAGCCTCCGGCGGCACAGGCGCTACCGGAGCCGCTGGCGGCACCGGGGCAACCGGAGCCACCGGCAACAAGGGCAACACCGGACGCCAAGGCAACACCGGCAACACCGGTGCGCGCGGGACCACTGGTGATGAAAAGCCCACGACCATTATCGTGCAATAACGCACCAGGGCAGAGGGGGCTGGCTGACGCTCGCCCCCCGAACCTGCAAGCTACCTCTTTTGCCCCTGATCCGGGGCAAAAGAGGTGCAAGGACCGGCAGGGGCCAGAGGCGAACGCACCCACTACCAGCCCAGGAGAATTGTTATGACCACAAGACTAACCAATATGACCGCAGCCATGCTGTTCATCGCTTCGCTGCTGGTCCCTGGCACGACCGCCTCAGCCCAGAGCAGACGGTATGAACCCTCTGCCCGCCAGCCGGCGTATGTACAGGAATCCACTACTGTCAGACGTTTTGTCCATACCGATTCGCAACAAGACTACTACGTCGACAGCAGAGGCGGCATGCATCTGGTCACCCGGCAGGTGACACAGCCAGCCGGCTTGAGCGGAATCCTCTACTACATCGAAGACGACGACCGCCCCTACTCTCTTGACGAAGGCCAAAGGCTCTATACCCGTGACCAATCCGGCCAGATCTTTTATATCGAAGACGTTCGTCCGGGACGTGTCATCGAATCACGGGTCCTTGTCCAGGAGAGCGTGCCCTACAGAGGCATGACGCCGGCCTATTCACAGGAATCGTGTGCCAATCAATATGAAAAGTGCATGGCCGGCTGCCAGGGCCTGTCCCGCCGGGAAGCCTACACGCGCCCGACCTGCATCAACAATTGCGAAATCATCAGAAGCGGCTGCAGCGGACGCTAGGTCCTGCCAACAAGAGAAAACAGCGTACCGCAGCCACCTGGCATCTCCCTGGCTGCGGTCAAGTCCCGCGTTTTGGGGGCGAGGCTGCAAATACGCCGCATGATCGAGGATTGTTGCCAGCTGGCGTTGGACGGCCAGGGGAGCATCACGGACTTTGTCGTCAAACCGGGTGGCTGTCCCCGGTGGAGAGTCGCCAGAACCAAACGCTGATGCGCCAAGTCTCGCATCCTTCTGCGGTTGGACACAACGCCGATACAGACTCCACCCCGCCTACGCATGCAGATCTCTGTCTCAAAAGCAGCTGCCCCGAAGAGAACTTCGGGGCAGCCGGCTTGGAGGCCGAGACGATCTTGACCGCGTCGCCGGCCTGGAAGCCCAAGCGGGCCGCATCGGCTGCCGAGAATTCCACAAAGTTCCCCGGATACGGGGCCTTGCGCCAGTCGTCGCCTGAGGTGCGTTTTTTGGTCTGGGTCACGGCCTTGTAGGTGATCATGGTCAGGGCGTAGCCGGCGGCCAGGTCATCAAGGGGCTTGCCCGTGCTGTCCGGGGGCGAGGGCAGATAGCCGCCGTAGGGCAGGTAGGCCTTGCCGGTCATGGAGTCCTTGGCCTTGACCATGTTCTCGAAGTCCAGACCCGCCCTTTTTCCGTACTTATTCACGAACTGCCCATCCATGTAGGCCTTGCCACAGGCCTGCAACCGCCCGCACCGGGTGCCCTGCTCTTCCTTGAGCCGACCCCATGCATTCCCGAACAGAGGATGCGGGGTCGTTGGCGTCGCCAAAGACCGTGGCCCGGCCGGGCTGATTTCGCCTCTTGACAAATTCGCCTAAGCGAATACATGGTGAAGCATGAACGAACTTGCTGCAGGATTCAAGGCCCTGGCAGATCCGACCCGGCTGCGGTTGCTCAACCTGTTGCGCCACGGCGAGTTGTGCGTCTGCGATTTGATGGGAGCACTCGATGTGCCACAGCCCAAAGTTTCAAGACATTTGAGTTTCTTGAAAAAAGAGCAGTGGGTGAGCGGTCGGCGCGCCGGCAAGTGGATGCACTACAAATTGTCCATCCCGCATCATGCCGTCCTCATCAACGTGATGGATGTCCTGCAGGAGCACCTCGGCGACTCTGAAACGGCACGGCGGGATGAGGCCCGCCTGCGGCAGCACCTCAAAACGAAATTGCACGGGCACTGCGGCTGAGTATGGCCCAGGAGGATCGTCATGAGTGAGAGCGTTGTAAAAAAACTGTCATTTCTTGATCGCTTCCTGACGGTGTGGATTTTTACCGCCATGTTTGTCGGTGTCGGGGTGGGGTATTTATATCCTGGAACGAAAGACATCATCAATGCCTTTCAGGTGGGGACAACCAACATCCCCATAGCTCTTGGTCTCATTTTGATGATGTACCCACCGCTGGCCAAGGTGAAGTACGAGCAGTTGGGGCAGGTGTTTCGCAACGGAAAAGTGCTTGCCCTTTCACTGGTGCAGAACTGGATCATCGGTCCAGTGCTGATGTTCTTTCTAGCGATTGCTTTTCTCTCAGGCTATCACGAATACATGGTCGGCCTCATCCTCATAGGACTGGCCCGCTGCATCGCCATGGTCATCGTCTGGAACGATCTGGCCCAGGGCGACCGGGAATACTGCGCCGGGCTGGTGGCTTTCAACTCCATTTTTCAGGTACTTTTCTTTTCCGTCTACGCCTATTTCTTTATCACGGTGCTGCCCAAAGTGTTCGGCCTTGAGGGTGTTGTGGTCGACATCTCCATGGGACAGATCGCCGAAAGCGTCTTCATTTATCTTGGCATACCGTTTCTTGCCGGCATGATCACGCGGTTTGTCGGACTCAAAATGAAGGGCGAACACTGGTATGAAACCGTCTTCGTTCCGAAAATCAGCCCGCTGACCCTCGTTTTTCTGCTCTTTACCATCCTGGTGATGTTTTCGCTCAAGGGCGAATACATCGTGCAGTTGCCGTTCGACGTTGTGCGCATCGCCATTCCCCTGGGCATCTATTTCTTGCTCATGTTTCTGGCGTCGTTTTATCTCTCGGCCAAAGCTGGAGCGACTTACGAACAGGCGACTACGCTCAGCTTTACCGCCGCATCCAACAATTTTGAGCTGGCCATTGCCGTAGCCATTGCCGTTTTCGGCATCAATTCCGGCGAGGCCTTCGCCGCAGTGATCGGTCCCCTTGTGGAGGTTCCGGTACTGATCGCGCTCGTGAATGTCGCTCTGTTTTTCCGGAGCAAGTATTTTCCGTATGCGGTGGAAACGCCGACCGGCGTCTGTCATGTGGCCTGTCCGTCCGAGCGGTAACATTTTGACGTGTGCATCTTTCGACTGTTTACGCCACGAATTCTGTCTCATAGGGTTATTCCGATGAAGGTAAAGCGCTCACTGGGGTCTTGTTGTTGACCGCCATGTCGGTTGAATGAACTCCATTACACTGGAGGACAAGGTGAAAACCGACAATTGGAACTCTATTGTAGAAAAAACTTTTTCCAACCCACAGTATAAAAATAGGTTACTCACTAAACCAAACCAAGTTTTGGCTGAAGAAGGCGTAATTGTCCAAGAAGGCGTCACAGTTCATGTTGTAGAATCAACCACAACAGAGGTGTGGCTCGTTTTGCCAAATCACAAAGAGGGCGTCAAATTCTTAAGCCCATATGTGGCAGTGTGCGAAGTTGACGGGGTCGAAGTCCAAGGGTGTGATCCAAAAAAATGCAAAAACCCTGCGGCCGGATGTGCCAAGTAACAGGCGATCAAGCACTGTCGTTCTCCGTACTTGCAATCGCCAGACAGGGGACTTTATGAATGTGCTATCCACGCGAGGCGCTTAATGACAAGTGTTGACAACACGCACGACGACCTGTCGCAACGGCATCATCCTTCCCGGCTCTTTGTGGAGGTGACGTCCAGATGCAATCTTCGTTGCGCCATATGTGTAAAGCAATCCGGGGCTGCCAAGTCAATTGACGGCGACATGCTTCCAGAAACGTTCAATGCGTTAGCACCAGAGTTGAAGCACCTTCAAGCCCTGGTCCTCAACGGCATAGGCGAACCGCTGCTGCATCCGCTGCTCGAAGAATTCATTCGAACGGGCAAACGCTCCATGCCTGCCCGAAGCTGGGTAGGTTTTCAAACAAACGGGCATCTCCTCGACACGGCTCGCAGTTCTTCACTCATTGCGGCCGGGCTGGACAGGATCTTTCTTTCCGTGGACTCGACGTCTCCGGAGCTTTTCAAGGCCGTCCGTGGTGGAGGCAGTCTGGGACATATTGAACGTGCCCTGACGGCTTTGGCTCAAGCGAAAAAGGAACACCCGGGGAACACGTTGGAGGTCGGCGCGGAGTTTGTTGTCATGCGCGACAACATTGCTGAACTTCCATCTATCATTGCGTGGCTGGCCAAACGTGGCGTAAGCAGGCTTGTCGTGTCCCATGTTTTGCCTTTTAGTTCTGCATTGGCGGACCAGACTGTCTTTGGCATCAATACAAATTCGGCCAAGTATTTTTACGAGGCTTGGTCTGACCAGGCGCGCCAAGAGGGAATAGATATTACACAATACTTCAATGTGCTGTGGAAGTATCACAAGACGCCGCACGACCTGCGGTTGGTGAGCTTTGTCCAGCGGATGGTGTCCCAGGCACTTGAAACCGATATCTCGCTCCATGTTGCGAATCTGACCGATGGCGATGATGTTGGTCCGGTGGAGGCCGTCTTCCGCAAGGCAGAGGCCGTTGCCGGTGCTGTTGGCCTTCGGCTTCTTCTGCCGCCTGTAAGGCCAGTCAGCGGGCACGCCTGTTTGGGAGTCAAACAGGGCGGTGCGTTTATTGCCTGGGATGGCAAGGTGTCTCCGTGCCATTTTCTCTGGCGAAGCTTTAACTGCTATTTCTATGGGAGAGAGAAGCAAGTCGCTCATAAATTATTTGGAGACTTATCCCATGATTCGCTAACTGAAATATGGAATAGCTCGAATTATAAAGCATTTCGCTCTGATGTCATGCAGAAGAGATACCCGCATTGCCCTGGCTGCAATGTGTTCCCCTGTGAAGACATCAATAGTATTGATTTCGAATATGACTGTTACGGCGAAACAGTTCCTTGTGGCGACTGCCTATGGAGCATGGGACTTCTCCAATGCATGGGCCAAGAAGATGAATCTGGAGAGTTCCACGATTGCTGCGATGATATCCATGGTGTTGACAAATTCAAACATACTGATTTTGGTGTGCCTGCACAGGTATAATACTCACAACATGGGCAGCCGGTTGCCAATTGGTAGATAGCAGCCTTTTGTTTGAAGCAAAGTTGTCAGGAGTGCGTTTTGGGTTAAATGACAACCAAATCCGCTCCCGCTCTGACAAGAATCTTGACAAGGGTCGGCTTTTGGCTATTTTGCCAAATAGAAAATGACTGAAAAATGGAGAGTCGATGCCGACGCTACAATTTTCGTCACACATCCAGACATTCAAGGCATCAGGCCATGAAACCCGCCTGCTTATTGTTGACGAACTTTCGCGCGTCCAACGAAACGTCTGCGAATTGACGAAGCTGGTCGGCGCGGATATCTCCATAATTTCCAATCATTTAATCCAGCTTCGCGAAGCAGGGATCAGCGCTTCGGATAAAAGGCGCATGCAGGTCTACTATAGCCTGCCACCCTCCTGCGTTTTGCAACTTTTCTCATGTGTTAAAGTGGTTTACTCGTACTCGCCCTACGAGTCTTCAGAGTCGAATCCCGGGTAATTTTTTTGCGTTGATATTTTGCTATTTGGCAAAACATACAAACACCGTCAAGATTACCGCTCTCAGGAAGTCGTCTTGGCAAAACACTGGAGACAAACCCATGTCCGAGAAAAAAGCTCCTGCTGTTCCGCCGCCCCCAAACTGGTATTCGCCTGCTCCGGCGGAGCCGACGTCGGGGCCTTGGCTGATCAAGTTGCCAGGAAACTCACAGCGGACGGTGTGGCCAAGATGTTCTGTCTGGCCGGTATCGGCGGTCGCGTCAGCGGCATCCTCAAGACCACGGAAGCAGCGTCGAAGATCGTGGCCATCGATGGCTGTCCCCTCAACTGCGCCCGCAAGTCGCTGGAAGAGGCCGGATTCACCGACTTCGGCCATGTGCAGTTGGCCGATCTGGGTTATAAAAAAGGGGAAAGTCCCGTGACCGAGGAGCGTGTGCTGACGGCTGCCATGGCTACGGTCCCGCATTTCGCCAATCTGTCCTGACCCCTTTTCCAGGAAAAGCCTGCGCGAGTCTGGTGGGCTGCTCCGTCGTCCCGGCCGCGCAAGCGGCAATTGAGGAGATGTTTGTATGGAACCACTTGGAAAAATGAGCTGCTGTACCAAGGAAGCCGTGGCCGAAAGCGCACACCCGCACAACGGAAAGCTTGTCGGCTATCTTTTGCTGCTTGCGCCGGCCCTGGTCGTCTGGTGGGTGGTGTACGGAATGCTGCCCGGGTTTTCCCGTCTGCTGACCTATGATGTCCTGGGGATCGCCCAGGGAAGTCCTCTTGGCGACTCCGTCGAATTCCTGCTCTATGACACGCCCAAGGTGCTCATGTTGCTGACCCTGGTGGTCTTTGGCGTGGGCGTCATCCGCACCTTTTTCACGCCGGAGCGTACTCGCCGCGTGCTGGCCGGAAAACGCGAATCGGCTGGCAACGTGCTGGCCGCCTTGCTCGGCATCGTCACCCCCTTTTGCTCCTGCTCGGCAGTTCCGCTCTTTATTGGCTTCGTTACGGCAGGCGTCCCCATGGGCGTGACCTTTTCCTTTCTGATATCGGCTCCCATGGTCAATGAGATCGCCTTGGTGCTGCTTTACGGCCTGCTCGGCTGGAAGGTGGCCGCCCTTTATCTCGGCACCGGTTTGGCCATTGCTATCGTTGCGGGCTGGGTGCTCGGCAAGCTCAATCTGGAGCCCTACGTCGAGGATTGGGTCATGAAAATCCGCACCGACCCATCTGTCTTGCCCCCCGATGAACAGACCTGGACGGATCGGATTGAAGCAGGCTTTCATGCCGTCAAGGATATCGTCGGCAAGGTCTGGATTTACGTTGTGATCGGTATTGCCGTGGGCGCAGGCATCCATGGCTACGTGCCTGAAGGCTTCATGGCCTCCATCATGGGCAAGGACGCTTGGTGGTCCGTACCGGCGGCCGTCCTGATCGGCATACCCATGTATTCGAACGCGGCGGGCATCGTCCCGGTCGTTGAGGCGCTCCTGGGGAAAGGTGCTGCGCTCGGCACCGTTCTGGCGTTCATGATGGCAGTGATTGCTTTGTCATTGCCTGAAATGATCATCTTGAGGAAAGTACTCAAGCCACGACTTATCATGGTTTTTGCTGGAGTTGTTGGGTTGGGAATTGCTTTTGTGGGATACCTTTTCAATTATCTCTACTAACAATTTGTAACGCGAAATCAGTCATTGGAGGAAAGCCATGGAAATCAAGGTTCTTGGTCCCGGATGCGCCAAATGCAAAGAAGCAGAAAAAATCGTCTTGGAGGCTGTCAAGGAATCCGGAGTTGCCGCCACGGTGGAAAAGATTGCGGATTTTCAGCAGATCGCCAGCTTTGGCGTATTTTCTACGCCTGCAGTCGTCATTGATGGCGAGGTCAAAGTGGTGGGCAAAGTGCCATCCAAAGGGGACGTTCTTTCCTGGCTGCAGTAAGCGGCAGGTCTTCGAAACCCACAAATGGAGAGGACCATCTCTTCTTGGTTGGTTTGGCCCTCTTGCCGCCTGCGGCTGACGCCCTGGAGCAGCCTTGTCCCCGGGAACACGCGGATGCGCACACATTTCAATATTCGGTCGGGTAGCCGCGTAGGTACGGCAGAAAAGCACCATGCACGACCAAATTCAAGTGTTGTGATAAATATAGATCTATAGCATGCAAGTATGATATAGCCATATAATGTGTCTATTGCTTAGACACACAGACTGTTTCGTGTGTATATTAATTTTTCATATGCTACACGTCAAAGGAGGAAAATTCAACAAGACACTGAAAATTCACGGCAAAATTATGGCACACTTCCTGCTTCTCATACAAACTACTTTCAAGAGAGGAACTCTATGAAACATATTACTCTGTTTTTTGCTCTCGCCATCGTGCTGAGCGCTGGGGTTTGCTTCGCTGCCGCGCCCGTCCCTGAGGTTCCGGCCAAGGGCATGGTAACCATGGTGGATATCGGAGCAAAAGCCTGTATCCCGTGCAAAATGATGGCTCCCATCCTGGAAGAATTGGAAAAAGAATACCAAGGGAAAGCGGCGGTCCTTTTTATCGATGTCTGGGAGAACAGAGAACAGGGCGCTAAATTTGGGCTGAAGCTTATTCCGACGCAAATTTTTTACGATAAGAATGGAAAAGAAACGTATCGCCACGAAGGCTTTCTGGACAAGGCTGCGATCAGCGAAAAGTTGGACAAATTGCTGGCCCAGTAAGGAGAGCATCACGTGCTGGACCACCTGTTTTTGACCATCAATACCTGGATGACCGGCAGCCTCATCGTTGCGGCGCTCGGCTGTTTCCTCTGGGGTCTGGTAAGTGTTCTTTTCAGCCCCTGCCACTTGGCTTCCATCCCCTTGATCGTTGGCTATGTCGCCGGGCAAGGCAGAATCATCCATGGCCGGGAGGCGGCGCGCTATGCCGTCGCCTTTACCTCCGGCCTGTTTCTGACCATAGCAACCATCGGGATTCTCTGTACGCTCCTTGGGCGGATGCTTGGGGATATCGGCCCATATTGGACTATCCTGGTCGGTGCCGTGCTGATTTGGGTGTCCCTGGACATGATGGGGGTGGCCAAGTGCTCGGTCTCCGGCGGCATGATGAGCAAGCTCAAGGTCAAGGGCGTTGGCGGAGCGTTTCTCCTCGGCTTGGCCTACGGCGTTCTGTCCGGTTCGTGCACCTTCGGTTTTATCGCGCCCATCCTGGCCATCATCACCATTCAGGAAAAGATCCTCACCGGCGTGGTACTCATTGTGCTGTTCGCAGTTGGGCACTGTCTTCCCATCGTGGTGGCCGGCAGTTCAACGGCCCTGGTCCAACGTTGGCTGGAAAATGGGGCCATGCGCCACGGGGGAACTTGGTTCCGAAAAACCGCCGGGGCAATGATTGCGCTTCTTGGAATCTACTTCATGGCCATGCCGTTTCTGTCTGTTTGAGTTTACCGGCTGTTTCGACATGGGTTTAAGGAAGGGACAGGCATAAAGGTGACGCATTGGTGCACCGGGAAGACTCCGAGCCCAAGTCCCTGGTCAATCCACATTTTTTTTAGAGGAACCGGCACGTTGTCATCTTTTTGCTAATAGTCCTTATTTAATATAAGATAGTCCCTATCCTGCCATCCCCGGGCTTGGCAAAGGACCGGCCATGACGACAATGCGATTTTCCCTCTTTATTGAACGCTTCCTTTCGGGGCCGGGGAGACACTGCCCAGGAGTCAAATCCCACCACCGTCCACAAGCGGCACGCCCAGGGGCCGCTGCTGCGAGATGCGCGCCCCTGGCGGCAGGTCGGTTGTCACCCAGACATTGCCGCCAATGACCGCCCCCTGGCCGATGGTGATGCGCCCGAGCACGGTCGCCCCGGAATAGATCACCACGTCGTCCTCCACCACCGGATGTCGCGCACCTCCCTTGACGAGCATGCCTTGCTCGTCCTTGGGAAAGCTCTTGGCCCCAAGGGTCACGCCCTGGTAGAGCCGCACATTGTCGCCGATGATGCAGGTTTCGCCGATGACCGTGCCGGTGCCATGGTCAATGAAAAACCGCCGGCCGATCACTGCGCCGGGATGGATGTCGATGCCTGTCCTGGCGTGGGCCATTTCGGTCAGAATGCGCGGGATGAGGTCCACGCCAAGGGCGTGCAGCGCATGAGCCACCCGGTAATGGGTCAGGGCGGCGAGGCTTGGGTAGCAGAAAATGGTTTCGCCCGGACTGCGCGACGAGGGGTCGCCTTCGTAGGCGGCCTGGGCATCCTCGGCCAACAGCTCCCGCAGCCGGGGCAACAGGCCCAGAAACTCTCCAGTCAGCCGTCTGGCCCGGGCGTCGCAGTCCTGGCATTCCCCGCCCCGCTCCAGTTCGCAAAAAAAGCAGTAGCCGCGGCGGACCTGATCGGTCAGCAGGCGGTCGACCTCGAACAGGTTGGCCCCGATATGGTAGCGCATGCTTTCCGGGCTGACATTGGAATTGCCGAAATAGCCCGGGAAAAGGACCGCCCGAAGCCTGTCCATCAGTTCGGACAGGGCCGCAACCGACGGCATGGGCTCGTCATGCAGGGGCCGGTGGTAGACCTTCTCGTAGGAGGCCGGATCGCACAATTGTTCGGTCGTCAACTCAAGGACGCTGTCGATTCTGGCCTGGCGTCGAAAATCGGACATGGCGCACCTCCGGGAGCGGCAGGCGAAACAGACAAGAGCACCCCGACCGGCTGGCCTGCCCCCAGCCGGTGCAAGGCCCGGCCGTCACCCGGCGCTACGCGCACGCCGCCCGGTGCGGACCTTGATCAGTTCGGCCACGATGGACACGGCGATTTCCGCCGGCGTATCGCCGCCTATGGGCAGGCCGATGGGGGCGTGGGTTCTGGCCAGGCTTTGCCGGGAAAACCCCTCCCCGACCAGTTCTTCCAGCACCGCCGCCACCTTGCGGCTCGATCCGATCATGCCGATGTAGCCCGCGTCCGTCCCAAGGGCCTGGATCAGGATTTTTCGGTCCTGCTTGTGGCAGCGTGAGACAATGACCACCGAACTGGCGGCGTCGAGGCTGCGGCCGGCGAAACAGGCGTCAAACGAGGGCAGCACCGCCACCTCATTGGCCCACGGAAAGCGGTCGGGACTGGCGAACTCGGCCCGGTCGTCCAGCACAATGGTCTTGAAATCGGCCAGGGCCGCAATCTGGCAGGTCGGCCGGGCAATATGCCCCGCGCCGCAGATATAGACGGGATCGGCCGCCGGCAACGGCTCCAGAAAGTACTGGGCCGCGTCCAGGACAACCAGGGACGGGGAGAAGCGGTTTTGGCCCAATCGGCCAGCCTCCCGCACCACCGTCTCCGGCAAGGCCCCGGCCAACAGCCGGCCGTCGCCGGAAAAAAGGCCTCGTCCGCCGCCGCCTGCTGCCCGGCCAGCCAGGGACGAGACGAGCAGGCAGGTCTGGTTGGCCCCTTGCATCGCGGCCATCTTTTGGAAGAGCGTCACGTTCTCCGGGGTCGGGTCGATGCGCTCCAGAAACACCTGGACGACGCCGCCGCAGATGGCGTCGGCCCCGTCGCCGATCTCTCCCGACAGATCCATTTCAAGGACTTGCGCCTGGCCGGAAGCCATGGTCTCAACCGCGGCCTGGATGGTCCGGCCTTCCAGCGGGCCGCCGCCCACCGTGCCGGCGATGTCCGCGTTTTCAAAAAGCAGCATCCTGGCTCCGGCCGGACCCGGGGCCGAACCGTCCTTGGAGACGACGGCGGCGGCCACCACGCTTTCCCCACGGCCGAGATAGTCGTTTAAGCTGTCTATAAGACCTCGCATGGACGGCTCCTTGTTGGCGTTCAGGTCGAGGCGGCTCGGCCCAGCCTCCGGGCCTCGGCCGCCACCGTGGGGAAGACGGTCAAGAACGCCTCGACCTCTTCCAGGGTGTTCATCCGGGACAGGGACAGGCGAAGGGTGCTGCGAAGATACTGCTCGGGCAGGCCCATGGCCGAAAGGACATGGGAGGGGGCGGCAGACGTGGACTGGCAGGCCGAGGTGGTCGAGACCGCGAAATCCCGGTCGTCAAGTTCCGCCAGCAGGATTTCCTGCGGCGCGCCGCCAAGGCCCAGGCTTATGGTGTTGGCGATGCGAGGCCCGGCCCGGCCATGAATCACGGCGTTGTCGACGGCGGCCAGGATGCCCTCCTCCAGGTGGTCGCGCAGTTGGGCAAGATGCCCCTGGCCGCCGACGGCCAGGAAGGATCGGGCCAGTTCGGCTGCCTGGCCGCAGCCCACGATGCCGGCCACGTTGTGGGTGCCGGCCCGGCGGCCGGACTCCTGCATTCCGCCCAGGAGAAGCGGCGTCAGCGGCGCTCCCCGGCCGACAAAAAGCGCCCCGACCCCCTTGGGGCCATGAAACTTGTGGGCCGAGAGAGTCAGGTAGTCCACAGGCAGGTTTTTGAGCGACAACGGCTCCTTGCCGACCACCTGGACCGCATCGCAGTGGAAAAGGGCCCCCCGGGACCGCACAAGCCGGGCGATTTCCGCTATCGGCCAGAGCACCCCGGTCTCGTTGTTGGCCCCCATGAGGCTGACCAGGGCCGTGTCCGCCGTGACCGCCTCGGCCAGGGCCGTCAAATCGAGCTGCCCCTGCCCGTCCACGGGGAGAAAGACCACTTCCACGCCTTGGTGATCGCGCAGATACTCCAGCCGGCGCAGCACGCAATGGTGCTCCACAGCCGAAGTGACCACCCTTTTCCTGGCCGGATCAGCCAGCACGGCCGAGAGGATGGCCGTGTTGTTGCCCTCGGTGCCGCAACTGGTGAACACCAGCCGGTCGGCCGGACAGTCGAGCAAGGCCGCGACCTGCTCCCTGGCCGTCTCGACGGCCACTTTGGCCCGGTGGCCGAACTGGTGGGGGCTTGACGGATTGCCGTAGCATTCGCGCAGATAGGGCAACATGGCTTCGAAAACCTGGGGATCAAGGGGAGTGGTGGCGTTGTTGTCGAAGTAGACGGCTGCCATGGCATACCTCCCGGTCAGGACAGGGTGAGCATACGGTCCAGGGCCAGTCGGGCCTCTCCGGCCACGGACACAGGCACCCGGACCACCGGCGGCGGCTCCCCCGCCGCCACCCCCTCCAGCACGCGCAAGACGGACAGCGGGCGCGTCCGGTACATGTTGGCGCAAATGGCCTGATGCGGCGACAGGGAGACCACCAGCTTGTCGGGGTTGCGGTCGGCCAGCCGGGCCACGAGATTTATCTCCGTGCCAACGGCCCACTTGCTCCCGGCCGGCGCGGCATCGATGGTGCGCGCGATCATTTCCGTGGAGCCGTAGGCGTCGGCCTCCCGGATGACCTCGATGGGGCACTCGGGATGGACAATGACCCGGATGCCCGGCTCCTTTTGCCGCCAGGCGGCCGCGTCCTCGGGGAAAAACATCTGGTGCACCACGCAAAAGCCGTTCCAGAGATAGACCCGGGCCGCGCGCACGGCCTCGGGGTCCAGGCCGCCAAGGGGCAGCCCTCGGTCCCAGACCAGCATGTCCGGCAGCGGCACGCCGAGGTCATGGGCGGTAATCCGGCCGAGGTGCTCGTCGGGAAAGAAAAAGACCTTGGCCTCCTGGGACAAGGCCCAGATCAGGATATTTCGGGCATTTGACGAGGTGCAGACCGCGCCGCCATGGCGACCGACGAAAGCCTTTAAGCTGGCAGCGGAGTTGACGTAGGTGATGGGTATGACCGGGCCCGCCTCGGCGCGAGTCAGGCTTTCCCAGGCCCACTCCAGGGCCTCGGGAGTGGCCATATCGGCCATGGAGCAGCCGGCCCGCTGTTCGGGCAGATAGACGGCCTGATCCGGGCCGGTCAGGATGTCGGCCGTCTCGGCCATGAAGTGCACGCCGCAAAAAACGATGTGCCGGGCCGAGGTCGCAGCCGCCGCCTGGGCCAGCTTCAGGGAGTCGCCCACGGCGTCGGCCACGGCGACCACGGCGTCGCGTTGGTAGTGATGGGCCAGGATCAGGACATCGCGGCCGAGGCGGTTTTTCAGTTGGCGGATGCGCGCCGCCACCGCGTCATCGGTCCAGTCCCGGGGATCGGACGCTGCCTGCGCCTTGGGTTCCATAGAGACCCCCCTGCTCCGGGTCGGGCAACCGCCCGCCCAATCGCCAACATCACAAACTTGATCAGGTTGATAACTTCGCAGGCCTCAGACGTCAACAATTTCATAGCTCAAACATATGAAATACGCTGCCGCCTATTTCCGGATGCGCAGGCAATATGTGTTGCCGGCCACATGCTGCGTGCCAAGGACAACATGGCCGTCTCGGGTCACGGCGGCCGGGACATTTTCGAGCGGTTCGCCGCCCGTCAAAAGCACTTCGAGCACGTCGCCCTTTTTCAATTCGTACAGCTGCACTTTGACCTTCACAAAGGTGATGGGACAATTATAGCGCGTGATGTCGAGCTGCCGGGTTGCCATGGTGCTTCCTCCTCCATCCCTTTGCAGCGGGCAAGCCGCAAAATGCCGCATTGCCCGCCCCAGGCTCTTGTGCGCCGTATCATTTCAGTCCTGAGCGGACCGGTTCGCTCCGGCTGCGCGCCGACAGGCCCGGTCCCCTCCCGGAACGCACGAACGCGTGTTGTCGCCGGCCAGCGCAGTGATGTCGGGCTGTTCGCCGCAAACGCGGCAACGCGGATTTCTTTGCACCGGGCTTTTCATGAAATCCATGGCCTTGGCGTCAAAGCACAGCAGGGAATCATAGAGCGGCCGGCCTGCGCCGGTGATGTATTTGAGGGCCTCGGCCGCCTGGATGGACCCGAGCATCCCGGCAATGGCCCCGAAAACCCCGGCGCTGGAGCAGGTGGGAACCGTGCCGGTTGGCGGCTCCCCCATGACGCAGCGGTAGCAGGCCGTGTCCCCGGGCTTGACGGTCATGGTCATACCGACGAACTGGAGAATGCCGCCCTGGGAGAAGGGGACGCCAGCCAGCACGCAGGCGTCGTTTATGAGAAACTTGGATGGGAAGTTGTCGACCCCTTCGATGACGAAATCATAGTCCGCCACAATGGGGCCGATAGTTGCGGCGTCCAGGTACTGCCGGTAGGCCACGACTTCGACGTCAGGATTTATGGCCCGGATTTTGGCCGCCGCCGAAAGGACCTTGGCCGAGCCGACGTCGGCCGTTGCATGCAGAATCTGGCGTTGCAGGTTGGACAGGTCCACATCGTCGGCGTCGGCCAGACCGAGAACGCCGACACCCGCCGCCGCCAGGTAGTACGCTGCCGGCGACCCCAGTCCGCCGGCCCCGATAATGAGCACCCGGGCCCGGCTGATCTTGAGTTGCCCGTCCACGCCGATTTCCGGCAGCAGGATATTGCGGCTGTAGCGCTCCCAATAGGCATCCTCGCGTTCCACTTCCATACACCCTCCGGCCAATGCGTCCCGGCCGTCCGCCATGACAACGGACAGCCGGGACGCGTCGTGGCAACAGACCTCCCGGCCCTAAGCCTCACCGACACCCTCGAAAAGAATGGTGGACAGATACCGCTCGGCCGCGTCGGGCAGGACCACCACGATGGTCTTGCCGGCGTAGGTCTCCCGGCCGGCCAGCCGTACGGCCGCAGCCACGGCCGCGCCCGAGGAAATGCCGGCCAGAATGCCCTCTTCCCGGGCCAGCCGCCGGGAGGCGGCCACGGCCTCGTCGTTTTCCACCAACTCCACCCGGTCGATGACGGACAAGTCCAGCGTTTCCGGGATAAAACCGGCCCCGATGCCCTGGATCTTGTGCGGCCCGGGAACAAGCGGCGCCCCCTCCAGGGCCTGGGTGATGATCGGGCTTGCCGCCGGCTCCACAGCCACGCTCTCGATGTTTTTTCCCCGGTTCTTTTTGATGTACCGGGAGATGCCGGTGATGGTGCCGCCTGTGCCCACGCCGCAAACGACCACGTCCACGGCCCCGTCCGTGGCGCTCCAGATTTCGGGACCGGTGGTCTGTTCGTGGATGGCCGGATTGGCCGGATTTTTAAACTGCTGGGGCAGATAATAGCGGCCGGTGTCCGAAGCGGCGATGGCCTCGGCCCGGCGCACGGCCCCGGCCATGCCTTCAGCCCCCGGAGTCAGCACCAGCTTCGCCCCCAAAAAGGCCAACACCCGGCGGCGTTCCAGGCTCATGGTCTCGGGCATGGTCAGGGAAATGGCATACCCCTTGGCCGCCGCCACAAACGCCAGGGCAATGCCGGTGTTGCCGCTGGTCGGCTCGATGATTTCCATGCCCGGCCCCAGGACCCCGCGCCGTTCGGCGTCCTCGATCATGGCCGCGCCGATGCGGTCCTTGACCGAAGAGGCCGGATTACGCCCCTCGATCTTGACCAGGACCGTGGCCCCGGTTCCGGCGGCCAGACGATTAAGGCGCACCAGCGGCGTGCCGCCAACCGACACCGAAGCATCCGTGAATACCTGCGACATAGCCTTACCCTCCCTGTTTCGCCGTTGCCGGCGGCAGCCACAGCCCGACTCCCGGACGGGGCTCCCCGGCGACTGGTCGTGGAACATTCATTTTAATCACTATCTTGATCATGTTAATGATGTAATAAAATGCCGTTTTCCGTTTGTCGAGTCTTTTTCGCCGGCCCGCACCGCAAAAACCGTGTTGCGCCCCGGGAAGGCAAAACCGGCTTTTACGTTGCCGGCAACGGGGTGCGGCCGCAGCTTTCGGGACACAGTGTTGCCGGCTGCTCCGGCCATCGCCGACCCGGACGGCGCGCATGGCCGGGTCCCTGTCCGACGGTCCGCCCCAGGGCCGATAGCCGGCGAAGAACGCACCGGGCGCAGGCCTCGCCGGTTTCGTCCAGACAGGGCTTGCCCGGATAGAGCAGATAGTCCCCGCGCCGGGCCACCGGGGTGGCGCTGGGCATAAAGACATTGGCCCCGCGCGTCAGGGCCAGATTGCGGCCGGTGCCCGGGAACAAGGCGTCAAAGGCCGTGGTGGCCGGAATATGGGCATCGGGATTGACCAGACGGGTCGCGGCCAGGGCCACGAAATGCCGGTCCGGGTCCAGGGCGTAGGCGTTTTGCGACCGGCCAAGGGGCGTGTCGGGATGGGGCAGAAACGGCCCAAGCCCGATCATGTCCAGATCGAGGTCGCGGCACAGCAGGATGTTGTCGGCGAGAATCTCCAGGGTTTCCCCGGGCAGGCCGATCATGAATCCGCCGCCGGTCTGCAGGCCAAGGGAGCGCAGGTCGCGCAGACAGCGCAGGCGTTCGGACAGATCGCAATCCGGGTGCAGACTGGCGAAAAGCTTGGCATCACTCGTTTCAAAGCGCAGCAGATACCGGTCCAGGCCGCAGTCCCGCCACAGGGCGTAGACGTCGCGGGGGCGATTGCCCACGGACAGGGTGACGGCCAGACCCGTCCCGGCCTTGATGCGGGCAATCAACCGGCCCAGGGCCGCGTCGCCTTCCCGGCTTGGGGCTTCGCCCGATTGCAGCACGATGGTCGTCTGGCCCACACTCTCCATGCGCCGGGCAAGGTCCAGAATTTCGGCGTCGTCCAGGCGGTAGCGGGCCACCCGGTCGTTTCCGGCCCGGATGCCGCAGTAGAGGCAATCGTTGGCGCAAATGTTGGAAAATTCCACGATCCCGCGCAAATAGACCGCATCGCCCATCCGTTCCCGGCGCACGGCGTCGGCCCGGTCAAACAGGGCCTGTTTCTCCCGGGTCGCCCTGACCCCAAGCAGTTCCAGAACGGCTTTCCTGTCCCATCGGTTCTGTGCCTGCATGACCATCCCTTCCCCTTGGTTTCTATACAAATTGAGTATGGAATTGTCCCCTGTTGCGGCTCCATCCGCCGGAACGGACGCAAGAAGCCTTCTGCAAAACAAGCCTACACCCATTTCTTCATCAATTCGATAAAAAAAATAATTCAAGCTAACACGCTGGAATTTTTATTTTTAGCACCAAAGCACGACCTTGCCCTCTTGACCAGGGAAGATGCAAATTCTATCACCAAATCGACCAAGTTGATGATATTTGAAACACATCCAAGCCACCCACCGCAACCGCCAGATCCGAGGAGCCTGCCATGACCACCGCCGCCAGACCTCCCGCCGCCGGGAATGCAGGATTTGCCGTGGACAACCTCCGCTTCGCCCGGCAAGGACGCACCGTGCTTGCAGACCTGCACCTTCGGGTGGCACCGGGGGAATTCGTCTGCCTGTACGGGCCGGCCGGCTGCGGCAAGTCTGTCCTGCTGCGCCTCCTGGCCGGATTGGAGATTCCCTCGTTTGGCAGCGTCTCCTTCGCCGGCCGGCCGGTGGCCGGCCAGGACATCGAGCGCGGCCTCATTGTGCACGACAGCGGGCTTTTCCCGTGGCTGAGCCTCACGGACAATCTGGTCATGGCCATCGACGCGGCCCATCCCGATCTGCCGGCGGCCCATTCCCGTAAGCGCGCAACAGACTATCTGGCCCTGGCCGGACTCCACGCGGTCGGGGACAAACATCCCCTGGAACTCTCCCAGGACCTGCGGTTTCGGGGAACCCTGGCCCGGGCCCTGGCCCTGGATTCGCCGGTCCTGCTGCTGGATGACCCGTTGTGCGTTTTCGAAGCGTCCGAGCGGAGCGAACTTCAGGAGCTGCTGGCAACGCTTCTTGATGCCGTCCAGCCCCGAAGGACCATCATCCTGGCCACCCAGGATATTGACGAGGCCTTGGCCCTGGCTGACCGCATCATCGGACTGGGTCCGGCTGCCGGGCCGGCTCTTGTCGATGTGGGCGTTCCCGTTCCCCGGCCCAGAGAACGAAACGCCCTGTATGACGCGCCCCAGTTCCAGGCCCTTCGCCGCCACATCAACGACAGCTACCGCCAGGAGCGGCGACAGCGCCTGGCCGCCCGGGAATTTTTCGGCTTTGGCGAAGGGATTTAGCAAGGAGAAAGAGGCCATGCACCCCGAAAGCTACCTGGCCCAATGCGGTTCCCGGTGGGACAGCCGGACCGGGGCCGTGTCCATGCCGATCTATCAAACCGCCACCTTCAAACACCCGGGCCTGGGCCAGTCCACCGGATATGACTACTCCCGCAGCGGCAACCCCACCCGGGCCGTACTGGAGGAAACCATGGCCTGGCTCGACGGCGGCTGCCGGGGATTGGCCTTCGCTTCGGGCATGGCCGCCCTGGACTGTCTGGCCCGGCTGTTTGCCCCGGGGGACCGCATCGTCGTCACCGAGGACCTCTACGGCGGCACGTACCGGCTTTTCGAGCGCTTCTACCGGCCACTTGGCATCGAGCCCATCTATGTCGACACGTCCGATACCGGGGCGGTGGCCGCAGCCCTGGCCCCGGGAGCCAAGGCCCTGCTGGTCGAGAGCCCGACCAACCCCCTGCTCAAAATCGCCGACTTGCGAGCGCTTGGGCGCTTGGCCCGGGAGCATGGGGCGCTGTTTGTCGTGGACAACACCTTCATGACGCCCTTGCTCCAGCGGCCGCTGGATTTTGGGGCCGATGTGGTCGCCTACAGCGCCACGAAATACCTGGGCGGCCACGATGACGTGGTGGCCGGCCTGCTCGTGGCCCGGGAGCCGGGGGTGGCCGAGCGGCTGGCTTTTTTCCAGAACGCCGCCGGAGCAGTGCTCGGGCCGCAAGACTCCTGGCTGGTCTTGCGAGGCCTTAAAACCCTTGCCGTGCGTCTGGCCCGCCAGCAGGCCAACGCCCAGACCGTGGCCGCCTTCCTGGCCGGCCATCCGGCCGTGGCCCGCGTCCATTATCCGGGCCTGCCGGACCATCCCGGTCATGCCCGGCAGCGCGGGCAGGCCGCCGGCTTCGGGGCCATGATTTCCTTTGCGCTGGCCGACCCGGCCAAAGCGCCCGACATCCTGGCCGGGGTGGAGCTGTTTCTCTTCGCCGAGAGCCTTGGCGGCGTGGAGTCGCTCATCACCCTGCCGGCGGTGCAGACCCATGCCGACATCGAACCGGACAAACGCGCCCGGCTTGGCGTGACCGACGGCCTGCTGCGCCTGTCCATCGGCCTGGAAGACCCGGCCGACCTCGTGGCCGACCTGGCGCGTGTCCTGTAACGCTCCCCAGGCGCAACTAACAAGAAAGGCGGTTGCCATGGACCTGACCACCCTGCTCATGCATCCCGGCCCTTCCGGAACGGACCGCCAAGACGGCTTCGGCGATCTGGCCCCGCCCATCCACCAGACCTCGACCTTTGCCCAGGCCGACCCGCACTGCCTGGGTCCCTTTGATTATTCCCGCAGCGGCAACCCGACGCGCCAGGCCGTGGAAGCGGCCATTGCCCGTCTTGAAGGCGGAGAACGTGGCCTGGCCTTTGCCTCGGGCATGGCCGCCATCTCCAGTGTGCTGCTGCTTTTTTCCCCGGGCGACCACATCGTCGCCAGCCGCGACCTTTACGGCGGGGCCTACCGGGCGCTGACCACCCTGTTCTCTCGATGGGGCCTGGATACCACGTTCGTTGACGCAACCGACGTTGTCGCGCTGTCCCGGGCTGTGACCCCCCGCACCCGGGCCATCTACGTGGAAAGCCCTTCCAATCCACTGCTCACCGTGACGGATCTGGCCGCTGTGGCCGCCCTGGCCAAGGAACACGGCCTCGTGGCCATCATCGACAACACGTTCATGACGCCTTTTCTGCAACGCCCCATTGCCCTGGGCTTTGACATTGTGGTGCACAGCGCCACCAAGTTCCTCGGCGGGCACAGCGACGTGGTGGCCGGCCTGGCCGTCACTGCCGACGCGGCCACCGGCCAACGCCTGCAAGCCATCCAAAACACCTTTGGGGCCGTGCTCGGCCCCCAGGACAGCTGGCTGACCCTGCGCGGCATGCGCACCCTGGCCGTGCGTCTGGCCGCCGAGCAGGCGACCGCCCAGACCCTGGCCCCGTGGCTGGCCGGCCGGCCGGAAGTGGCGCGCGTCCATTACCCGGGCCTGCCCGGCCATCCAGGCTACGCCGTCCACCGACGCCAGGCCGATGGCCCCGGGGCGGTGGTCAGTTTCGAACTTCAGGATGCGGCGGCAGCCGACATCTTCATGCGGGCCCTCACCCTGCCCAGGCTGGCGGTCAGCCTGGGCGGGGTCGAGTCCATCCTGTCCTACCCGGCCACCATGTCCCACGCCGCCATGCCGCCGGCCGTCCGCGCCGAGCGTGGCATATCCGACGCCCTGATGCGCTTGTCCGTGGGCCTGGAATCGGTTCCCGACCTTATGGAGGACCTCGGCCAGGCCCTGGTCAAGGCCGCGGCCGGGATCTGAGGCCCGGCCGCGGCGACTTGACACTCGCGGACCGGAACACTAATCATCACCATGTTGATCGTTTTTATTAATACCGTAAGGGCTGCCGCCGACGTCTCCCGACGTTGCCTGTTTCCCGGAGCTTCAGGCGGACCCGCAGGAGAAAGCCATGGCAACTGTTCATTCCGTGTGCATCAGTGAGCGCAAGGGCGAAAAGAAACATCCGGTCGACGCCGTGACCCTGTGCGTGGATTTCGGCATCGAAAACGATGCCCATGCCGGCTCAGGTCGGCAGGTGAGTCTGCTGGCTCTGGAAGGCGTGGAGCGGATGCGCGAAAAGCTCGCCACCATCGTTCCCGGCGATTTCGCCGAGAACCTGACCGTGGCCGGCTTGAACGAACTGGGCCTTTTGCCGGGCAGCCGGGTGCGGGTGGGGGATGCCGTGTTGCTTGAAGTCACCCAGATCGGCAAGGAATGCCACGGCCATGGCTGTGCCATCATGCGGGCTGTGGGCACCTGCGTCATGCCCAAAGAGGGCATATTTGCCCGGGTGCTGACCGGCGGCATCGTGCGGCCGGGCGACACCGTTGCCATGGCCTGAGGCTTGCCGCCCAGGAGGCCGGAAGAGGGCCGCCGGCGCTTCACGGCGCAAACAACCGCAGTGTGTTGACGCGAGCCTGCGGCAACCAGTATGATATGGTTTTCTTCAGGACTCAAAACAGGCCCTGGCGGGTCCATTCCCGCCAAGCCAAGGGTAAAGGGAGCATCAACCTGGATGTGGGTCACGCAAAAATGCCAGTATGCCTTGCGCGCGCTTTTTGAACTGGCCAAACGCCAGGGCGAGGGGCCTGTCCGGTCCATCGATATCGCCACGAACCAGGCCATTCCCAAACGCTTCCTGGAAGTCATCCTCCACCAGTTGCGACAAGGTGGTTTCGTGGATTCCCAGCGGGGCAAGGAAGGGGGCTTTTACCTGAGCCGCCCGGCCCAAAGCATTACTGTAGGCGAAATCATCCGCTTCATTGACGGCCCGCTCACCCCCGTGGACTGCCAGCTGGACAAACCCCATTTCACCTGCACTCTCAAGGGTAATTGCGCGTTCATGGGGCTTTGGGAGGAAGCGCGCGAAGCTCTGGAGCGAGTCTATGACACCAAGAGTCTCAAGGAACTGGTCGACCGGGAAGAAGCCCGGCTGGGCGCACAAATTCCGCAGTACAGCATTTAGATCCGGCCCCAAAGCTTCGCGAAGTGGCATCCTGGCCAGCCCCAGCCATAGTGAACTTGGCCCGGACTTTGCCCGGGTGTCCACCTCCGACATCAAAGCCCCCACCCACCTGTTCGGAGCGAAGAACGGTCAGTATGGCAGCGCCCGACGCGGCCGTCCCATTCCGCCACCAGCGTGGCGGGCATGCGCAACGCGACCCATTCCCTGATAAAGCACGCCACGGCTGCGTCCTGGCAGCTCGACGCCGTCATTGCCGCCGCACGTATCATCCGGGCCAACGCCTGGGAAACGTACCGTGCATCGCCTGACGAACACGCCCCCTGACCGCCAAGGACCAGGGGCCACAAGCCGTAGCAGCAGATTGGACCGCGGTGCCGTGCTACGTGCCCGGCCAAGGGCTTTCCGCGCGCGTCGCCTGGATCGACCACGCGCTCACCAACTATCCGTCCCTGAACGGCATGGCTGCCGTGGCTGTGACAGACAACAATTGAGAACACGAAAAAGCGGACCCAAATCACCCCCAGCGCAAAAAGGGGTCGGACCTCTTCAGTCCAACCCCTTGAAAAGGGTGCTCCCGGCGCGATTCGAACGCACGGCCTATCGCTTAGGAGGCGATTTTTGGGACTTTCACCAGACTTCACAGAGACGCATAAAAGCATTGCTATTCAATGTGTTAATGTCTATTCTTCCTTCACTGGCCATCACCCAAAGCACCCCACCTTCATCAAAAAAAGCGGGGCCAGAGCGGGGCCAGATTTGGGGAGGGGGGCAAGACATGGCACGGCACTACATCAAGACGGCCTTTGTTGGTGTGCGCTATCGGGAGCACGAGACTCGGAAGCACGGCGTCCGCCCTGACCGCTATTTTTTTGTCCGATACAAGCTGAACGGCAAGGACAAGGAAGAAGGTGTCGGCTGGGGGTCAGAGGGCATGACCGCACAAAAGGCCGCCGAGAAACTGGCGAAGCTCAAGGAAGCGCAACGCACTGGCGAAGGAGCCATAACGCTTGCCGAAAAGCGCCAACAAGCTACCGCTGTCCGCCAAGCCGAAGCTGAGGCCCGGGCCGTCGAGGAACGCGAGAACACAACCCTTGCCCAGGCCTGGGAAAAGTATCTGCCCGTAGCCCAGGCCAACAAGGCCGCCCATACCGCCTATGCTGAGGAAGCCGCCTATCGCCTCTGGCTTTCCCCTACCCTGGCCGGAAAGCCCTTGCGCGACATCAAGCCGATCCACCTGGAGCGCATCAAAAAGACCATGGCTGAGGCCGGCCGATCCGCCCAAACGATTCGGCACGTCCTGGCCGCCTTGCGGCAAGTTTTCAACTTCGCCAAGCGCCACGGTCTTTATGCCGGCGACAATCCGGTTTCCCTGGTCAAAAAGCCCTCTGCCGATGCCCGCCGATTGCGCTTCCTGACCCATGACGAAGCCGACCGCCTGCTTGCCGCCCTAGCCGAACGGGAATCCAACGTCCATGACATGGCCCTACTCGCTTTGCACTGCGGCCTGCGGGCCGGCGAAATCTTTTCCCTCACCTGGGGCGACGTGGACATGGAGCGCGGCGTCCTCATCCTGCGCGACACCAAAAGCGGCAAGACCCGGGCGGCCTACATGACCGAGGCCGTGACGGCGATGCTCGGGGCCATGGAACGCCGAGGGCACAACGATCTTGTTTTCCTGTCTGCCAATGGCGGGCGCATCGTCCAGATTACCGAGACATTCAACCGCGTGGTCGCGGCTCTCGGCTTTAACAACGGCGTCACCGATCCGCGTCAGAAAGTCGTTTTCCATACACTGCGCCACACCTTCGCGTCCTGGCTGGTAGAGCAAAGCGTGGACCTGTATTCGGTCAAGGAACTCATGGGCCATGGCACGCTGGCGATGACTGAGCGTTATAGCCACCTTTCCCCGGACAAGCTGCGCCGGGCGGTCAAGACCTTGGAAGCCGGCATGGACGCGGCCAAGGCCCGGGGCAAGGTCGTTAAGATCGGTGAGAAATAGGCAACATGATCCTGCCGGAACGGCGAAAGGAATAGCTCATGTCATTGACCATCGGGCATTTCTGCCCTACCTGTTTGCCATGAAGGGGCGCGAACTGTCGCGGCGGCTGGTCGCCCTCGGCGTGGTGGTCGAACCGGCCAGAGGTAAGGGCGGCCATTGCCTGCTTCGCCATGGCGGCAACAAGGCCCCGCTGCCTGTCCACGGTGACGCGGACATTAGCCCCGTCTTCATCAAGATGCTGTGCAAGCAGTTGGGCATTGACCCCAAGGAGCTTTAATATGCTGCGCTTCCCCGTGGTGCTGACCCCGGATGAGAACGGAACCATCATTGCCGAAGTGCCCGACATTCCCGGGACCATCACTTTCGGGCAGGACGAAGCCGAGGCCATGGACATGGCGCTTGACGCAGCCCTGACCATGCTTTCCGCCATGATGGACGACGGCGAGGACATCCCCAGCCCGAGCGAACCCACGGCAGGACAAAGCTGGATCGAACTACCGCCCATGGCCGTGGTCAAGCTGGCCGTCTACCAGGGCATGAAAGATCAAGGCGTCTCACAACTCAAGATGGCCGCCCGGCTGCACACCGACGCCAAGTCCGTGCGCCGTTTGCTGGACCTCTACCACCGCAGCAAGTGGGACCATCTGGAAATGGCGCTTGAAGCCCTCGGCTACCGCGTCCAGGTGCGCGTCGAGCCATCCCCGACCTACCCCGGCTTCTTTGGCGGCAGGGGCAAGGAACGTGTTTGGGGATGAATGTGGCCCCAAAGCCTTCAACGAGGGCCTTATGGACTCCAAGCTAAAACACGACCTCATGCGGGAAGCCTGTGAAACAGATAGCCCCGACACCCGCAAGGTTCGCCGTGATCGTCACGAAACGGCTTGCAAGGACAAACGGCGAGACAAGGGCTGCTGTGGCATCTGCGGCTCGGAGAATGTCATCCGCCAGAGCGTGGCCGTGTGCCGCCAATGCGGCGCGGAAGAGCCGTACTTGATGCTCGAAGCTGAATGGTTCCAAGTTTGGCTTGATGCGGCACAACACAAAGAAAGCTGGCCTCATCCCCCCTGCGGACATGAACCGGATAAGCGACAACGGTTGACCATACCGCAAGATGCCTACGTCCTGAAGTGCCCGGACTGCGGAGCCGTACATGGACCGCGTTGCCCAGCCTGCGGGAAACCTTCCTGGACAGCAGGGGACAAGGCATTTTGCAATCAATGCGGGTTTCGACGAGAAAGACGGTAGCGATATCTTCCCGACAGAAGCCATGAGTGACCCACGAACCGCAGGCCTTCTGGAGACGATACGCCGCCTTGTCGAGGCCCGGGCGACAGACAAGGGACGCTTACTGGCTGTGTAGCCCGGCAGAACCAAAACCATGGACCAATCCGACATCCTGCGCGTCGTCTATCTGGCTTTGCTTCTGGCGGTCATTATCGCCTTGCGCTGGTGGCCGGGGCTGAATCATCGGAAGTTTGATTGGCGGCTGTTTAAGAGCGGGAAGCGGAAGAAGGATTGACGGAAATTTCCCCGGATAGGCTTCGACTGATCATCGTGGCCGAAAAGGTGGCACTCCTACCACTCTGCCGGGGTTTCTTTATGGAGAGCAAGCTATGGAGGGCTTGAAAAATGAGACCGTGCTCCTCAACTATTTCGATTGGTGACTTTTCTAAACTTCTCGCAAAAGACTCGCTCTACTCAAACAGTAACTTGATTTACGAGATTTGCGATGAAAATTGGCCTGAAGGTGCTCATGTAGCGGGCAAGATGTTTTTCAATGATTTTTCTACTCAAGTTATATTAAATGTTCTGTTTATTTTAAATCCATTAATTAAATTCCATTTGCGGCGTCTGGCGTTATTATTTCCGCTTGATTATTTTGCAGTTGGCCCTGATCTTTCTGAATGGTGGTACGAAAACAAACAAGAACAGCTAAGATTCGCCAAGGAAACATCAAGGACACATCTCAATCTGCGGGAAGTAAAAAGATTTTTTTACAAGAAACAACATTCCACTGCCATGTGAATTATTCAAGAATGATCCAGTAAACACAGAAACAGTCTTTAAAGAAATAACTAAAGACTTCAATTTAGATGTTATGACAATCCACCCTACGCTTAAATTAATTCGATCTGTAATGAAAAAATTTCGCAATACGGTTTCTACGGTCACTGAGTCCCCGGCAGCGCCTGTTGCCGTGGTGCAGGACGTATTTGTGGACGAGGCAGCACCCACGCGCACCTCTTCAAACAAGGAACTCGAAGCAGACAAAAAAGAATGCCGCGAGATTGCCCAGCTCATTTGGAGTAGCGCTCCTGAGACGCCTATCAGCACGGTCGCACAGGAAATCGCCGCGGACACCCATGTCGTTGGCAAGCCTTGCGCGTGGCTGAATGGGCGGAAAAGCGCCTCCACTGTGCAGAAGTGGATAAAAAACCTTTGCCCCGCTCCTCGAACCGGACGACCACGGAAAAACCAGTAACCCGCCAGAACGAAATTTCCAGGTTTATATTTCCCGCCCCTGAAAGCCGCTCGCCTACTGCACTAGAAACCCGCCATCGCGTTGTTGGTGGGTTTCCGTGTTTTTGTAGGCTCTTTTATTTTTTCTGACCGACGCCATTGTGGCCCCAGGTGAACAAACAACGTCACCAAAAGGAGCCACATGGACACCATCGAAAGAGTCATTGAAGAGTTGCGGGCCGCGCTGCCCCCTGTGCTGGCTGGTCAATCCCTGGCCGAGTTGACCGGGAATGCAATGCATTGGCCAACGGTCCAAAATGCTCGGTCGCGGCGGGAAATCCCGGAAGAATGCTTCGTTTACGCCGGGCGCAAGGTTCTTATAGTCCGCGACCCTTTTTTAGCTTGGTGGAAGACAACCTTGCGGGCTGCGTAAGCGGGGGTGGGTATGCACTTCAACGAGAAACGCCGTCATCCTGGCCCGGGCAACGGCGTAAAAACTGGGAATGCTTGGGGCACAGACACCCCCTTCCTTACATCCTTGACCCGTTGCGTCAACCTCTCAGGCATCTATTTCCGAATCCGTTCCCTTGCCGGCTTGCTCGTCAGTGGCTTCTGGGCTGAGCGTTTGACCCTGTGGCTCCCGGCCCTGGATCAGGCGGCTCGGATGCTGCGGGCCTTGATGGAGGCGCGGATATGAACCGATATGTTCGCTGCCCCCGCTGCGGGTCCGAGTTTTGCAAGGATGAACCCTGGAAGAAAATCTGCGTTGACTGTTGGCTTGAATCGAAGGGAAAAAGCAAGTCTGGCAACCAGTCGCACGTCGCTGAACTCAAGATGGAGTTGGACGAAGCACGCGCAAAGCTCAGCTACTACATCAGTCGCTGTCGTCAATTAGAGATGGAGCTATCCGAAAAGGCCGCTTTCCCTGGCCTTGGCGAACATATCAAAGACCTTATCTTCTTGGCCCATCCCGACAAACACAACAATAGCCCCAAAGCAACGGCCGTCACTGCATGGCTCTTGGACGCAAGAAAGGAGCTTTGTCAGTGCGGGCCGAACTGATTCCCCTCCTGCGGTCCCTCTACAATGGCCGGCAGGATGTTGTGCCGCGCCGATGGGAGTTCAACGGTGGTCGGGCCGGCTATAGCCCCATGTGCAGTGTGCGCCAGACTGTCGAGTGCCCCATAACCAGGGCTAGGAAGACAGGCGGCGAGACCAGGGGCCTTTGCAAGCACTGCGGCATCAAACAATACCAGCCACTCACTGACGATCTGGTTCAAAAGCATCTGGACGGCCGGGAGGTTCTCGGCTGCTACCCGCTCCTGGCCGGTGGCATGTGCAACTTTATCGTGGGCGACTTCGATAATCACGGGGGCGACCGTGACCCAAAGAAAGACGTGCTGGCCGTCAGCGAAGTGGCCGAAGTCCAAGAGTTAGCGTTCTACATCTTTACATCAAGGTCGGGCGCGGGGTTCCACGGGGTTCTTTTTTTTGATGCGCCTGTGCCCGCCTGGAAGACCCGACCGGTGTACTTCGCTCTGCTTGAAGAGGCTCAAGTTCTGGCCGATGACGCGGAACTGGGTAGTTTCGACCGTTTAATCCCGATGCAAGATCAGTTGCGCGGCGGGGCCGACCTTGGGAACTTGGTAGCGATGCCGTACCAGGGCGCGGCCGTAAAAAGGGGTTTCACGCTTCTGTTGGACCCTTCGACCATGGAACCGTTCACGGATCAGGTGGCGGCTCTCAAGGGTATCAAGCGTCTGACCGAAGCCGATCTCGACCGGATCATTACCGAATGGAATCTGAAACGGCCTGAACCTGGAGCCAAGGGCCAGTCGGGCGCTTCATGCGGAGGCCAGCCAACCGTGGACGCCTCGCCGGGCAAGCGGAAATACGCCGAGAAAGTCTTGCAAACCTCCTGCGAGAAAATCCGCAGGAGCAAACCCGGCGACCAACACGACATGCGCCTAAAAACGGCCCGAACCGTTGGTGGGTATTTACACTACATAGATGAAGGCGCGGCCATGGCAGCATTGCGACAGGCAGTCGTTGACAGCGGTGCTCAGGACATTGCGGCGGCAATGCAGACGATTCGGGACGGGCTGGAATACGGCAAGGCCGAACCCATCACGATTGCAGACCATACCCGCAGTGACACCCCAGGCCACGCCAGCCCACTGGTGGAGCACGACGGCCGCCTGTGCCGGGTGAAGTTCACCGACAAAGGCGAGGCCGAATTCAAGCCCGTCACCAGCTTCTTGTTTCGTCCCATAGAGGCCATCAGCGTGGACGGGGAAGGCGAATACATCAGAGCCGATCTGGTTGCTGGTGCAGTTAATCGGGAAGTCATGCTCCCGCCCGACTGTTGGACCTCGACGCAAAAATTCCTGCGTGTGCTGCCCGGCCGGGAGTTCATCTTTACCGGTGCCGCCGTAGACGTACAACTCGTGCGCGGCTTCCTGGCCGGCAAGGCAATGGCCCAACGGCGCGGCGTGCGTACTGCCGGATTTCAGGACAACACCTTCGTCACCAGCGAGGGCGGCTTGACCCCGGAAGGCCCGGCCGACGATCTGGTTTACATCAACGAGATTCAGACGCCCTGCCGCCTGTTGAGCACTGAGGCCGCGTCCTCCGACGATCTGGCCGCCATCCGCGAGAACATCACCGGATTCAATGCTCCCGAAGTGGTGCTTCTCATCCTGGGATGGAGTGTCGCCTGCTTCTTTGCGCCGGTCATCCGGGCAATTCTTGACGCCTTTCCATTAATCTGCGTCGAAGGCGAGGCCGGGGCCGGTAAAACGTCCACGGTCAATGCAGTGGTGGCGGGCATTTGGGCACTTTATGGTGCAGCGAGGGCGCTTGGTGAGCAAACCCGCTTTACACTCATGCGGGCCGTGGACGGCAGCAATTCCATTCCATTGGTCTTTGAAGAGAACAAGGCTTCTCGAATGTCGGAGAAGCAGCAAAACCTTGTCTCAAACCTCATTCGTGACAGCTACAACGCCTTTGAGGGCCAGCGTGGCATGGCAGACCAGTCCATGCGCTCCTACCGCTATCAAGCCCCGGTCTGCATCCTCGGGGAGACCGGCTTCACCGAGACCGCCATTCTTGATCGGATGGTCAACGTATCAATGACTCGCCGGGCCAGTGCCCCATATCGGGCCGGGTTCCAAAAGATGCAACGCCTGCCCCTGGATCGCCTGGGTCGCACTGTCCTGGAGTTCGCGTTGCGGATGGACAAGGAAACCGTTGCGGGCCTGCTGCGTGACTGCTGGCGCGACGTTGACGCCTCGCTGGAAGACCGGCCCAGGAACAACGCCGCCGTGGTTCGTTTCGGCCTGGGTGTCCTGGGGGAGGT
Source organism: Desulfovibrio sp. DV (assembly GCF_001936595.1). GTDB lineage: Bacteria > Desulfobacterota > Desulfovibrionia > Desulfovibrionales > Desulfovibrionaceae > Solidesulfovibrio. Next base: position 20,505 of record NZ_MLBG01000004.1, on the reverse strand, counting down.
GCTTGGCATGACCTTCGACGCCGCTCCTGTTGACGCCGCGATTTTGGCCGGCACGTCGGACGATGGCGGTCCCAGGAAGTCAGCGGTGGACCGCATCCTGGAGGCTATGGGGCGCATGTCGGCTTTCACTGAGCGCAGCCAGGGGCGGGAGTTCGCTTTCCAGGATCATCTGGAATCTGACGTACATTACTACACTGATGGGCAGCACCTCCGGTTGCATGTGGCCGGGTCATATCCGGTCTTTGCTAAATGGGCACGAGTCCACGGCTTCGATGGCGACGTGATCCCGGAGGCGACATTCCGAAAGCAGGTACAGGGAGAAGGCTACTGCCTTGGTGTCGGGTCCATCTGGATGGGCACGCGGTCGCGGAAGGGAATCACCCTAAACGTGTCCGCGATGCTGGAAAAAGGGCTGGATGTCCCCGAAGAGTGGGCAAATCAGTCGTTAACCAACTGAAAACTATGGGCATCACCCCTCATCACCCCTACATCACCCCTTTCATCACCCTCAACATATTGTAAACTATGAACTATCACCTTTATCACCCTTTTGAAAGATACACTATACGTAAGAGACTCCCTGCCTCCCGCACTGCCCTCTCTCGCGACCCCTCTTATAGTGGGGGGGTGTCTCCCAAAACGGTGATGAAGGTGATAGTTAGTTATTTCAGCGTTTTGACGGTTATTTTAGGGTGATGAAACGGTGATGCCATCACCTTTTGAGGTAAATATGAATGATTCAAGCATGATCCGGCATGGCGCACAGGTAGCCAACCAGACCGTGGCCCTGGACACTGACGCCGAGGCCAGAAAGGAACGTGAGGCTCTTGCGTGGTGCAACAAAATATCTCGTAAGCTGGACAACAAGCGCAGCAAGACCAAGCGCCAGGGGGGGGGCGTCATGCGGATCGTGATTGATTCCCGGGAGCAAGCACCATTCCATTTTCATGGCTACGACGCGGAGGTCGCCCCGGGAACCTTGCAGGCTGGAGACTACAGCCTTTACGGCCTTGAATCCCTGGTGGCCGTGGAGCGCAAAAGCTTGTCCGACTTGGTGGCTTGCCTCGGCAGGGAACGGGAGCGCTTCGAGCGCGAACTTGAGCGTCTGCGCGGTTTCGAGTCCGCCGCCGTGGTGGTTGAATCGCCCATGGCCGACTTGGCGCTTGGACAGTACCGGTCCGCCCTCAATCCGAAGGCTGCTTACGAAAGCGTGGTGGCCTTCATGTGCCGGTATCGCCTGACCTTCTACTTTGCTCAAGATCGACGCGGGGCAGAGCGTTTCACCTACAGCTTCTTGCGCCATTTTCTGCGGACGGTCGAGCGCCGGTACGCGGCCGTCGCTCTGACGAAAGCCCACCCCCCGTCGTCTCTGGTTGTTTCGTAACCTTCACACCTAATACGGAGTCGAATTATGAGCCGCACAACAAAGAATACAATGGCTACAAAAAAGAAAGAAGAAGCGTTTGTTTTGGAATACTGCCGCGACCCAAAACAATCACCGATCGCGCTCGTTGCTAAAGCGGGCTTCAATCCCCAAAACGAGAAGGAGGCCGAGAAAATATGCAAGCGACTTCTCAACAAAACATCGGTCAAAGAAGCAATCAAAGATTACAACAACAATTGGCGCGACGAGCTAAACAGCCGAATATGGCCATTAATTTCGATGATACACGACCTTGCAACATTCGATCCCTCTGAAGTGTACAAAGTAAAAGATGGGGAAGTTGTTGTAAATGACTTAGAAACAATGTCACGTGGATCAAGAAGTATGATAAAATCTATTTCAACAATCGGCGGAAAAACGATTGTTACGTTGCACGACCGACACAACTACGCTCGACTATTGGTAGATGTCGCCGGAATATTGAACAAAAACTCTACGCTCCCCACGAAACCCCATCCGCAGCAAAGACAGGCCCTCCTCGACGTTCGCAACGGCGTCAAGTCGCCGGCCGAGGCCGCCTTAGACCTGGATGCCGAGGGGATTCCCCTCCCGGAGACGATCAAAATGCTTCTGGCGCGGCCTGAAATCGCCGTGGCCGTGAAGCAGGAAGTAGCAATCGACATTCCGACGCCCGAGGAAATTGCAGCGAGAAGACGGAAGCTCCTGGAAGAGGTGGAAGACGAAAAAGAGAGTTTCCTCCCGGCCCGGCAAGCAGAAGTCCGAGAACTGAAGTCTGACCTCGGCACGACGAACAAAGCCTTCGACGCGAACCCGGAGTGACGCAATGCCGGGCATCGAAAAATTTCGTGAATAATTAACTTTCGAATTAATTTCGACATGAACAAAAAATTTCAATTCTCCGATGACGTTGTCCGCATCTCTATTTTGGAGATCAGAAACGCCAAGAAATTAGTCGCAATACGATTTGGCGACACTGTTTTTAAAATGGCAACAACAGCACAAAGCCTCCACTTTGGAGGCTTTAGGCGTTGGTTTATTTGTCCTTTGTGCGATAAGCGAGTGGGCATTTTGTATTATCGAAACAATTTAGCCTGCAGAAAGTGCAATAACATCGTTTACCGCTCTCAATACGTTGGAAAAGAACAGAGAAAGTTCTTGAATGCTCTGAAAAAACTCTCCAAAGTAAATGAACGTGAAGCGTTTAAGCATCGAAATAAATATCATAAGCTGCAGGCCAGTACGTTGGCAGAAATTGATCTGTGTCTTGATTCCACACAAATTGCACAACGGTGAGTAAAAGAAATGCCGATAGACGACGATTTCGGCTTTCCGTTTGCTTCTGGCGGGGACCACAAGGACGTGGTTCCCGTCCTCAAACAAATCGAACGAAATACCCGCCTCCTTTCCGCCGCCAAACCAAGCCGGGGCGGCGACCAAGCCGGTGCGCTTTCCTCCCCCCCCTCCTCTACCGCAAAGGCGCACCGAGAAGCCAAAGCGACCGCAAAAAGCCGGGCGTCTGGCAACGTCGCTGCGTCGGCCAGAACGACGGCCGATGCCGTAGCGCGTGGCGTCACAAAAGGCTTCCAGGCGGCTTTAGAAAACACGGCGGCGCAGTTGTCCGAAGCGGTGCAGGGCGCGGCGAAGACCACGGCCGAGGCGCAGAAGAAAGCCAACACCGACTTGGTACGCCAGCAAAAGAAGCTGGCGACCGGCCCGAAGTCTGCCGAGGCCCTGAACCGTTACAGGGAAAAGGGCCGTTTTGCTGCGACCTCGAAGGAAAACGCGGCCCGTTTCGGGTAGGTCAAAACGCTTTTTAACCAGGCAAAGACCGTCGCCGGCAAGGGCAAGGGCGGCAGCGACATCACCGACGCGGCGGGCCAGCTTGCTGCCGGTGGGCCGGTTTGGGGCGCGTTCCGGGAGCTTTCCGAGATTGCCGAGTCGGCCAAGGAGTCCTTGGACGGCCTCCGCAAGTCTACGGATAAGTCCGAGAAGCAGGCCAAGAAACCGGCGATAGACCTCCTCTTTGCCCTGACGACTTAAGTTTAACGTAGCCCGTTCGTTCTTTGGTCGTCTTCCTCTCGCCTGTCCCCCATCTGTCCCCCGGCAGGGTAGTAACATGCTGGAATCGTTGCCGGCATCAGGATTACTGAGGTCAGGTCAGAGGCGTAACGCGCCGGCATTGCTTAATCCCGTCGATTTGACGGGTTTGCCGGGAGTCTCGTCTTGGCCTTCTTCGGCCTCGAAAATGGCCGAAATTTCGCGTCTGAGGCCGTGGCCGAGGGCACGGAGTAGGAGCCGGTCTTGCGGATAAGGGGGAGGACTTCGGACGTGACCCACTTCGTCAAGCGTTTGGCCTCGGGCTTGTTGCTGCGGAAGGTCAGCTTGTAGAGGCCAGACTCGGAGATGATATTGATATTGGGGTTGCCACAATTTCCCTCAGAAACTCTGAGGGTATTCTTCTCGTCGTCGTCCAGGGCGCGAAGGGCCTCGGTCGGGTTGGTAAGCTCCAAGACATCGCAAACGTCCTTCGCCACAAACCACGCACTACCGTCCTCGCCCGTAACGGCGCGACCGCTTTCTTTTTGCCGGCCTGTCCCCCGTGGGTACTAACCGAGTGCAGGATTTTATACCAACCTGAGGGGCTTGTACCCGCAGATGGAAAGAACATGGCGGCCATCCACGGGGAGCCGGGGCAGACGAATATTTTAGAAGAGGGCGGAAACACTCGGTCTGCGGTGCCGCTGGCAAGGTCGAAATGAAAAAGGCCTTCTGGGAGCCACCCAAAAAGCCTTTTTCGAAAATGTTCATTCAGAGGAAGGTTAATTCTATAAAGCAGAAGTCGTGCCAAAGAGAGGGCTGGCTACTGGCGACATGATTTTTAACGTAATTCTAACAAGTTACGACTATCTTGTGAGGTCATTTATACATGGTGGTCTTCCGAAGATCGTACAGATTCCTTTACCTCTCCGGGCAAGGGCGCGAAAGCGGGGTAAGAATTTGTACTCGGCCACTCGGCAGAAACGCCGCGCCAGGGGCCTCACCATTTGGTCTTGTCGAACAACCCGCGCTTGGACAACTCGCCGGTCTTATGGCTGTCAAAGCGGAAGTCGCCGCGGACACTGCCAGGGCGATGCTTGGCTTTCCAGATGGGCATGCAAAATAGGGCCAAGATGAGGAGCGCGACAATGCCGCCGATGATCCATTCCATGGGGAACCCCTGGCCAGCATCGGCTATAAAACGCGGTGCGACGTGCAACCGGCCTATATCCGGCTGCATTACACCTGGAACGCGACCGATCCCCTGGACTACCGGGTACATTTGGACCGAACCCGGCTGACCTTCGGCTGGCGGTGGTGGTTTTGCTGTCCTTGCTGCGGTCGCCGGGCCGCGAAGCTCTATCTTGTCGGCAAGCTCTTCGTCTGCCGGGAGTGCGGCGGCCTGACCTACGAGTCGCGCCAGGAAAACCGCCGGCAAACCAACCTGTTTTGCGCCCTGATCGGGGCGGAACTCGGAATGACCACCAGGGAAGTGCGGCAAACATTACGCAAGGAGCGTTTCCTATGAATGACGGCATGAGGACTGGCGGCCCCAAGACCGCCGAGGGGAAGGCAATTGTGGCCACCAACGCGGTCACGCACGGGCTGACGTCCAAGGAACTGGTGCTCCCTGGCGAGCGCAAGGCCGACCTGACCGCCTTGCGGCAATCGCTTCTAGCTGATTTAAACCCGGTCGGGAGCTTGGAAACGCTGCTGGTGGAACGGGCAGCACTTTGCCTGTGGCGGCTGCGGCGGGTGATGCGCTTCGAGGCCGGCTTTATGGGCAACGGCTTGAGCGCCGAGGCCCGCCATGATCCCTACGGCGAATTTGTTGCCCGCTTCAACGTGGCCGACAAGCTGGTGCTGCTCACCCGCTACGAAACCGCCATCGAACGCAGCCTGTACCGGACGCTCGGGGAACTTCGCGCCATGCAGCAAGCGCGCGGGAAAGCCGGGGACGGAACCATCGACGTGACGCCCAAGGGGGAGTTTGTTTCGTAAAAAGGGGAGGGAAGGTTGTTGCGTTGTGAAAAAGGATGCGCAGAAAAAAGAAAACCTATTTGTCTGCCACCACTTCAATCATTAACATATTCCTCCATGCTGTTATAAGCTGCAAAATTCACATCCCCACCCCCTCTGCGCGATGTGTAATTTGAGAAGTCCTCTTCAATATCTGCCAAGACAGAAAATGAATTGTTATGTCTTAGTAATTTTAAATCATTTTTACTTTTACTGTAGTTATACAATCCACCAACCGCAAGCGCAGTCCCAAACAAGATTGTCATCACCTCTGGTTCTAATTTTAAAACATTCGCGAGAGCAAGCGCTCCGGGGAATCCTTGGAGTAAAAAACCACAGAATCCTCCAGCCCTTATTATGTCTGCCGATTGTTTATAATCCGCATGTGCCTTCTTAACCAAGCCAACAAGTTTTTCTAATTCATCATAATAAACAACATCGTCTTCAACGCCATTCAGCGACAAACACAAGTCATTAAGAGATTTCTTGAAAGCATCAATCTCATCCCTCCTTTTATATCTAAAATTAACAATATCTTCAGCCGGAATTTCATTAATATTAATGGGACATATTTCGCTTACTGTTAAGCAAAAAAGCCCAAAAGGGTTTTCCGCGCCTTTCCCATAAGGGGCTATAAAATCATCAAGGCCACCATTCATATTAAAGTAATTAGTGGCTGTCCATGGAGCTAGTTCGTTCGTAATCAAATCAAGCCTATTCGCATACCCAATCTCGTTTGCCAGATAAAGCATATAATTAGATGCCAAATCTGTTGGGACATCGATCCACTCCTGACTTTCTCCATAACCTAACGAATCGAAAAGCATTCTAATTCTTTCATCTGTCTTGTCCCTATGTATCCTTGTTATTTTTTGCTTATCATTTTCATTATGCGATAGTGCTGCAGCATGCCAATTTGAAATTTTGTTAAGGAATTTATCAGCAGCACCATGAGAATATTGAGACGGATCAATCATGCGGCCAATAGCTCCATCTTCCAAAAGAGGTTGAAGCTCTTCATGATCTTCAGGAATAATTCCATTAGGCACTATTCTATAAATATTTTCATAGAACATCGCCATTGATTTCAGCCAAGACGCACTATTAAAAACCATGTATGGATAATAAAGCGCTGAATTGTTCATATATCTTCCTTTGTTCAGCTCTTAGAAAAAAATTACCAAATCACAAACTATATCGTTAAATCGCGTACACCTTCAACACCTCATCCCCATAATGGTTGATGACCTTCACGGCTATCTTGCCTGATTCCGGTTTTGGGAACGGGCGGCTTTCGGTCTTGTAGAGGTCGGCCCAGGCGGTTTCGTCGATTTCCGCGCGCAGCGCCTTCTTGAGCTTTTCATAGGGCTGGTCCGCGCCGGTAAAGTAGGCGTGGCGCACGAAGAAACTTTCGCCATTGTATTCGGTGTCGATGAACCAACAGGCTATGTCGTCCACAGATGACGGGCGTATGTCGCCCGTGGTCGGATCGTAGACGTCCAGGCCTTTGATGCGGACCACGATTTGCCCGTCCTTGCTCTGCTCTATGTCCAGGTCCGGTTCGCCGAAGATCATGAACAGGTTGCCCGCACCGGTCTTTTTGAGCAGTTCATCGCCCATGGCCAAATCGGGGTTCATGCGCGTGGGCAACACGGTTATGGAGCCGTAGCGTTTGGCTTCCTCGGAGACGTGGGGATCGAAGGCAAAGCCACACACGATAAGCAGGTCAAAGCCAATGCCCTGCACGGCCTCTTTGGCCGCTTCCTTGACGTGCTGCGGACTGACAGTGCCATGTTCCGGCCCGAGGGAGACTGCCACGCGGCGCACCTGCCCGTCGGCGTCGGTATATTCGCCCGCGCCTTGAATCCAGGTTCCGGCGAAGGGGTCAAGGCGGTCGAAAACGAGGCGTTCATTTTTCTTGGTGTTCTGGACGCCGGCCTTGCGGAGGTTGTCCAGGATCATGGTGGCGAAATCCTGCTGCCGCCTGCCCTCTTCCTCGGTGACTGTGCCGTCGAGGTCCGCGTCGGCCGGGGAAAGGATGCGATGCGGCGACAGGCTTTCCACGGTGAAGGGACCGGCCACGCGCACGGTCTTTTTGTCTTCGTAGGGCTGGTCATAAAGGATTTCGGTATCGGCGTGGCGGGCGATGGCTTCGTCGATGGCCTCGCGGGTCATGCCTTCGTGGATGTCCGGGTTGTTGGCTATGGATTTGAGCGTCACGTGGGGCACGCGCTTGTAGACAAACCCTTTGCGCATATCGTGTTCGGTCTGGTGGTGCGACGGCGAAAGGTTGGCGAGCTTGGCTTCCTGCTTTATGCCTTCGGGGGAATCGGCCAGCAGGTAATAGGGAAATTTGGCGGCCATCAGGCGCGTGCGGGCCAGGGCCAGGGCCACGCGACTGGTGTCGGTGGTGATCCAGCGCCGGCCCCATTGCTCGGCCACGTAGGCGGTCGTTCCGCTGCCACAAGTGGGGTCCAGGACGAGGTCGCCGGGGTCTGTGGTCATGAGGATGCAGCGCTCAACTATTTTTCTATTTGTTTGCACGACATAGATAATTTCTTGCTCGCCGTGAAAACTATCCCATAGATTTGAATAGGCGATATATGGCCAATCCTGCCAATACAGGACCCCTCCTAAAGAACTCCCTCCCCCATCAAACAACCTATCTGCAAGAGCAAGTCGTGGCATTCCAGTGTCTACATCAAATCTCCATTGAGAATTATACCCACATGAAAATTTTTTCATGTCCCACTCGAAGTCACGACTACGTTTTACATCAGGATGCTGGCTTACAATCGGATAATTTACGCGAGCCCAACGCCATCCCAATGCGACAAGGCTATCAATTTTATCCTTCGCTAAACTCTTCACCCTCTTGTGCTCGCCAGTCTTTGAAATAAGCGTATTGAATTTCGGATCATCTTCAGGATCATTTCGTGCAACAAACAACTGACGTACTTTAACTTGACTCCGACTCTTGCCAAACCATAACAGATAATCATTAACTGGATCTGTTGGAGTTGTAGCACCTTTTTTCTTTACAACAATTGTCAGAATGAAGTTTTCACTTCCAAAAACTTCATCCATCAAACACCGCACTAGATGTACATTCTCATCCCCTATCTGAACAAAAATGCTCCCCGTCTCTGTAAGCAACTCCCGCGCCGTCACAAGCCGATCCCGCATATACGCCAAATACGAATGTATCCCCAGCTTCCAGGTATCTCGAAACGCCCGAATCTGCTCCGGTTGGCGCGTGGCGTCCTCGACCTTGCCGTCTTTGACGTCGCGCTTGCGGGTACTGACCTGCCAGTTTGACCCGAACTTGATGCCGTACGGCGGATCGAAATAGATGGTCTGCACCTTGCCCTTGAGGCCTTCCTTTTCGGCAAGGCTGGTCATGACAAGCAGCGAATCGCCCAGGATCATGCGGTTCGACCAGTGCTGGTTGTGGTGGTAGAAATCCACCTTCTTCTCGAAATCGTCGCCGATGCCGTTGAAGTCGGCGAAAAGGGTACACTGTGCTCCGCCGGGCTTGTCCTTGCGCGGCATGGCGTCAATGATCGCTTGCGGATGTATCTTTTCCTGGATGTAGACAGGCACAACCGGCACAGCCAAATCTTCCCGGTCCTGCTCGTCCTTGCCCTTCCAGACAAGCTGCGGGTCAAGGGACGGATCACGCGGGTACAGCATGGTCTTGGGAGCCTTTTCCTCGTCGGCAACGAAATCGCGCAACTCTTCGGTGGGGATGTTGGTGCGGCTGTCCTTGTGGCGGATGCTGGACACGCCCACGGCCGCCTTGTCTCCGGTCTTGCTGCTCCTGGCCATCCTAATTCCCCTCCGTGGGCTGCGTCTTCGTTTCGAGATACGTCCTGATGCAATGTTCCGCATTCCACGGATCAACGATTTCAATAAATTCCCAACGGCCAAACCCGCCGTGGTTGTTCACGGCCGGAATCCACAACGTCCGCGCGGTAGCCACCTTGGCGGCCTTGTCCTTTTTCTTCTCGCCCGTCACCTCGACGATGAGGTTGAGAAGATCATCCGGTCCGAGGCCGTCTTCCAGGCAGGCGATGAAATCCGGCGTGTATTGATGCTCTTCCCCAGCCAGGGTGTAGGGGATGGTAAAACCCAGGCCGTGGTTTTTCACGTAGCGCACCACTTCCGGCATGTCCTCAAGGGTTTGGGCGACTTTCTGCTCCCAGGAACCGGTGTCGGCCACCACATGGGAGATATGACACTTGTCCGCGCGGGTGGCGTAGACCGGCCGCGTGGTGTCAAAATCAACGTACCGCGTTGACCCGAGGGAATCATACGGGCGCAACATCGGCTTGAGGGCCGGGGTTCCCTCGCTGGACTGGACAATGGCCTTATAGATGCGGTCGGCCGCGTCATGAGCGAATTCGATCAGCAGCAACAACTGCGGAAACGTCCCGTCCTTGCATGTCACGCACGTTTCCAGCCAACGCTTGGAAATGGCCAGCAATTGCGGAAACAGCCAGGGCCGGTCGTGGCCCTCGTCGTCGCGGAAATACTTTTCAAGGGTCAGCTTGGCCAAACGGAAGGCAACCTCATTTTCCCGACGGCGCTTAAGCGCATTTAACGTATGAAAGCTGGATTCGCCGACAATGGGTGCGTTCTCAACCCTGGTGGGAACATCGGCAGTAGACAACGAAAGACCGGAAGCGTCGGAGAAGGTGGCCGTGAGCTTTTCGCCGGGAAGGTCATAGCGGTAGCCAAGGAGCCGGGGAAAATGGATTTCGCTGGCTATGCGGCTATCCAGGGCGCGAACCCGGGTCGGAGGCGGGCCGGGCTTGGGGTCTTTGGGGATGCCGCTGCACGGGATGAAGGAAAAGGGGACGCCGTACACTTCGGCGTATTCCACCCCGAAAAAGCCGTTGGCATCGGCCGCGTAGCTCATGCGCCGCAGCGCCCGCCCGACGACCTGTTCGCACAAAAGCTGTGTGCCGAAAGCCCGGACGCCGAGAACATGGGTCACGGTATTGGCGTCCCAGCCTTCCGTGAGCATGGACACGCTGACCACGCACCGGACGTTCTCACCCAGTTTGCCGGCCTTGCCGACGGTATTCATGACCTCGCGCAAAAGGTCTTCATCGGTAAGGCTGTCCGCATCGCGCCCGGGAAACCGCAAACAGTATTCAGCCTTGAATTCGTCGATTTCCCTGGCGGCAATCTTTTTGAAATCCGCGCTCATGGACTCGCCGGATTCGAGCTGCTCGCTGTCCACAAGGATCGTGTTGGGCCGATGCAGCCAGCCGCCCTGCCCATCGTCGTTGCGAAAGATGGGAAGCTGCCCGGCCTGGGCAAGGACTTGCTCACCCACAGGCTTTTCCCAGCCGGCGATATAGTCGAACACCAGCTTTGAGACGTTCGTGTTGTTGCACACGACGATGAAAACCGGCGGCGTCAGCCCCTTGGCCCTGGCATCCTCGTTTTGTTCCCACTGGCGGTAATACTTCTCATAGTTGCCATACAGGCTGTGCAAAGCTCCCTGCAACTCGGCCGGAAGCTTTGGCTCGCCGGCCACGGCTTCGGTCTTGCGGCCTTTCCTGGGGAGGTTTTCCCGGATGCGAAGCCACAAATCGCGGTAGGTTGGCTGATCGCCCGTGACGGAGTTGTCGGCCACAGGCACGCGCGGCACTTTGACGACGCCGGACTCGATGGCGTCAATGAGCGAGAAATCAGAGACCACCCAGGGAAAGAGCGTTCCTTCCGAAAACCCGGACCCGCGAAGGAAAAACGGCGTGGCGGAAAGATCAAAAATAGCCTTCACGCCGATCTTGGCCTTGACGGCCTCAATGCCGGAAATCCAGATGCGGGCCTCTTCTTCCCGCTTCTGGGCTTCCTTGCGCTCATCGCCCGTGAGTTTTTCATCCTCACCGTCCGGCTTGCGGCGGTAGCAGTGGTGGGCCTCGTCGTTAAGGACGATGATGTTCCTCTTATTGCCAAGATCGCGGCAGACACGGCGGACCATCTGGTCAGGTGTTTCCAGAAAGGCCGTAGCACCATCGGGCAGAATGGACTTGGTCACCTTCCCGACAGACGCCTTTTCCCGAAGCCGAAAGGCGTGAAAATTGGTGATGATAAACTTAGCCTGCCCCAATTCCTCTATAGACTGGCTCGGGATGATGTCGCGCTGTCGGTAATAGTTCTGCGGATCATTGGGCATAAGGACGCGCAACCGGTCGCGGATGGTGATGCCCGGGGCGATGAGCAAAAAGGTGTCGGAAAAGCGGACGTCACGCGAAGCGGCGAACTTGTTCAGCGCCTGCCAAGCGATGAGCATGGCCATAACGACGGTCTTGCCCGTACCCGTGGCCATTTTAAGCGCCATGCGGGGCAAACCCGGATTGGACATGTCGTTGGCCTCGCGAAGACCGTTGCCAATCCATTGGTCGCCAAAGCGCGGGGCCACTTCGGTGATGTAAATGGCTGTTTCAAGGGCTTCAATCTGACAGAAAAAGAGCTTCTTTTCGCGCTCCGGGGCAGTCCAATAGGCAAGGAGCCGGGCCGTAACCGGCGTGACGCCGGCATAACCGCCCCTGCGCCAAAGGCCGACCTTGCGCCGGATTTCATTGACGAGCTTGTTTTCCTCGATACGGTCCTGTGTCCACTCCGTATCGGCGAGAAGCGAAAGCTGGCGGCCCTTTTTCTTGGGCTTGGGGATAGGGACGAAATAAGAGCTTATGCGCCGTTCTTCGACAATTTCGTTTGTGATGCCTTCGTCTGTGAACCGAAAATGGCGGGCAGGCTCGGTAAAGGGCGAATTGATGACGGGATTCTCGATAACGACCTGTTCCATAGCCCCCCCTGTACGATGTGCGAAAACCTGTAGCCTATAGGCCTTGAGGCATTCAAGGTTTTTCGCCGGTCGGGAATAATCCTTGCCATAGCAGGCGGGGCCGGGCTTCGGCAGCGGCAAGGGTATTCATGGCAAGGGACGTCCTTGCGTTGCCGGCCAGGGGACCCACAATTACTCAGACTTCTATCACGCCCTCACTTCGGGCTTAAGCCGCACTGGTGATCCGACGCCTTGCGGACCTCGGCAAGAAGGACTGCCCCCCATGGGCCGCTTCCCAATCTCCCGGACTCGGGCAATCTCCACTCAACTTCACTCACCATAACCTTCAAAAGCGGGGCCAGAGCGGGGCCATATCACTTTTCAACGTAAAAAGGGCTAAGCCACCCTGGCTTAACCCCTTGATTTTTATGGTGCTCCCGGCGCGATTCGAACGCACGGCCTATCGCTTAGGAGGCGATCGCTCTATCCTACTGAGCTACGGGAGCACGGTATATGCATGAAACGATGTTCATGCTTCCTTCAGTTAGCATCGGCCAATCATCGGAAGAATAAACGCAACACGCCAACTTTACACGACTTTTTTTCATGACCAAAGCTGGATTTTCCGGCTTTGTCCGCGAAAACAGGCAATTGACGCGCGCCAAACAAACTTTACTATTTCCCCCACAGCTTCTTGTCAAGAAAAGGACAAGACCAAGCCGCCGGCCTCGGTCCCTGCGCCACATCCCGGGCACAGGCGCAGTGTCCAGGCCACGGTTTACAACAGCTTCAACCGGCGTATAACAGGACGAATAATCCCGCATTCGCCGCTTCGTCGACACAAACGGATACAGCGACCAGGGGGCACCCGGCCGACACGGCTCGCGGTCCCCGAACACAGGAGTTCCTCATGGCCAAACGCTTCCTCACCCCGCTTGTAAGCGCCTTCCTCTTCCTGGCCTGGACAACCATGGCCCAGGCTCGAATCCCTTTGCCCGACATCACGGAACTCGTCGACAAGGACGGCCCTGCCGTCGTCAACATCTCCACCACCAAAACCATCAAGGCCCAGGAAGGCGGACGTGACCTTCTGGAACAGTTCCGCAAGCGCGGCGGCCCCATGGACGACTTTTTCGACCAGTTCGAAAAGCACTTCGGACCCCAGGGCCGCGGCAACGGCAAGGGCCAGAAGCAGCGCTCCATGGGTTCCGGCTTTGTCATCTCCGCCGACGGCTTCATCGTCACCAACAACCATGTGGTTGAGGGCGCCGACGAGGTCAAGGTTCAGTTCCGGCACAACGAAAAGGCCCTGGCCGCCAAGATCATTGGCCGCGACCCGGAAACCGATCTGGCCCTGCTCAAGATCGACGGCAAGTCCAACCTGCCCTTCCTGGAGTTCGGCGACTCGGGCAAGATGAAGGTCGGCGAATGGGTCCTGGCCATCGGCAACCCCTTTGGCCTGGAAAATACCGTGACGCTCGGCATTGTCAGCGCCAAGGGCCGCATCATCGGGGCCGGCCCCTTTGACAACTTCATCCAGACCGATGCCTCGATCAACCCGGGCAACTCCGGCGGGCCGCTCATTGACCTCGACGGCAAGGTCGTCGGCATCAACACCGCCATCGTGGCCTCGGGCCAGGGCATCGGGTTCGCCATTCCGTCCAACATGGCCAAGGACGTCATTGCCCAGTTGCGCGACGGCAAGAAGGTTCAGCGCGGCTGGCTTGGCGTCACCATCCAGGATATCGACGAGAACACCGCCAAGGCCCTGGGCCTGGAAAACACCAACGGCGCGCTTATAAGCTCGGTCATTGAAGGGCAGCCTGCGGCCAAGGGCGGCATCAAGACCGGCGACGTCATCACTGCCGTGGCCGGCCAGAAGATCGAGAACTCCAATGACCTGCTGCGCCGCGTCGCTGCCATCCGCCCCGGCGATTCCGTGGAACTGTCGGTCACCCGCAAGGGTTCCCCGGTCACCGTCAGCGTCACCCTGGGTGAGCGCGACGCCAAAAAGCTGGCCCAGAACGCTCCGGGACAGGGCGACGACAACGCCGACGCCGAAGGCGATCAGAGCGCTTCCGCCCTTGGCCTGTCGGTGCGCGGCCTGTCGGCCAAGGAAGCCAAGGCCCTGGGCATGGACAAGGCCCAGGGGCTGCTGATAACGGAAGTGGCTGACGGCTCTGAAGCCGAGCAGGCTGATGTCCGCCCGGGTGACGTGATCCTGGAAATCAACCAGCGCCCGGTGGCCTCTCCCGAGGACTTCAAGAAGATCGTGGGCGAGGACGGCAAGAAAAAGGGCGTGGTCATGCTACTGATCAAGCGCCAGAGCCAGACCGTTTTCCGCACCGTGCCCATTACGGATTCGAAGTAACCACGCGACAACACAGCGTTCCCCGGTCCCCCGGGACCGGGGAACGCACAGGCCCACACCATGGCGTCTCCCCCCATCCCAGCCGAGGAAACCGTTTTTCCCGTCCCCTGCAAGGTGAACATCCGCCTTGCCGTGGGGGCCAGACGGCCAAGCGGCTACCACGACATCGACACGTTTTTCCTGCCCCTGCCCGAACCCGCCGACACCATGCGGGTGCGCCGCTACGACGAGGCCGGGGACATTGATTTCACCTGCTCCGCTCCGGAACTGGAAACCGACGACAACCTGGTGGTGCGGGCCTACCGGGCCTACCGCACGGCCACGGGCTTTTCGCCGCGCCTGGAAGTCGACCTGACCAAACACATCCCCCACGGGGCCGGGCTTGGCGGCGGGTCTTCGGATGCAGCCGGACTGTTGCGCTACCTCAACGACCGGGCCGGGGAGGCCTCCCTGGGCCCTGCCGATCTGGCCGCCGTGGCCCTGACCCTGGGCGCGGACGTGCCTTTTTTTCTGCTGGGCGGCCCGGCCACGGCCACCGGCGTGGGCGAAACCCTCCTCCCGGCCGACCCCGGATTGGCCGGCTGGTGCGCCGTGGTGGTGTGCCCGTCAAGCCGCGTCAAGACGCCCTGGGCCTACGCCGCCCTGGACGCCTCCAGGACTTTGCCGCAAAAACACGGGGCAGACCTCTTGACAACTGTATTTGACGCCTCTAAAAGGGCGTTTTGCGTGACCGGTGCGCCCATGCGAAACGACTTTGAATCTGTCGTCTTCGCCGCCCATCCCGAACTGGGACGGGTCAAGGAGCGCCTGCTGGCCCTGGGGGCGGCGGGCGCGCTTCTTTCGGGAACGGGCTCGGCTGTGTTCGGGCTTTTCCGGCAACGCCAGACAGCCACCCTGGCTCTGGCGGTCCTGTCGGGAAGCGGTCCGCGCGCCTATCTTGCGCCGCTGTGAGGGCGCGGGCCGGGGCACTCGTTTTTTTTGATGTTCATGTTGGGGCGTCGCCAAGTTGGTAAGGCACGGGGTTTTGGTCCCCGCATTCGAGGGTTCGAGTCCTTCCGCCCCAGCCAGATTTTTCCGTCACAAACGGTTTGCCGCCACCGGCAGACCACCACAATACCCGAGGGTTGGCATGGCGCAAGGCGATCTGAAAATCCTGACCGGCACGTCCAATCCCGGACTGGCCGAGGCCATTTGCGACCATCTCGGCTGCACCCTGCTGCCGGCCAAGGTCGGCACGTTTAGCGACGGGGAAATCCGCATCGAGGTCGGGGCCAATGTACGCGGCTCGGACATCTTCGTGGTCCAGTCCACGTCCTATCCGGTCAACTACAATCTCATGGAACTGTGCCTGATGCTTGACGCGCTCAAACGCGCCAGCGCCCGGCGCGTCACGGCGGTGGTGCCCTACTACGGCTACGCCCGCCAGGACCGCAAGGTGGCCCCGCGCGCGCCGATCAGCGCCAAGCTCGTGGCCGACTTCCTCACCGTGGCCGGCATGAACCGCCTGCTCACCATCGACCTGCACGCCGGCCAGATCCAGGGCTTTTTCAACCTGCCCGTGGACAACCTCTTTGCCGCGCCCATCATGGCCGAGTACTTCAAGGAATTTTCCGGTCCCGACCTGTGCGTGGTGTCCCCGGACGCCGGCGGCGTGGAACGGGCCCGGGCCTTTGCCAAGCGCCTGGGAGCGAGCCTGGCCATCATCGACAAACGCCGCGACGCCCCCAACCAGGCCCAGGCCATGCACGTCATCGGCGACGTCAAGGGCAAGCTGTGCGTGGTGCTCGACGACATGATGGACACGGCCGGCACCATGTGCCAGGCCGGCGTGGTGCTCCTGGACAACGGCGCACGCGAAGTCATGGCCACGGCCACCCACCCGGTGCTGTCCGGTCCGGCCATCGAACGCCTGGAAAGTTCGCCTTTCACCCAGATCGTGACCACCAATACGATTCCCTTAAACGACAAGGCCAAGGCCTGCTCCAAGATCAAGGTCCTGTCCATCGCGGGCCTGCTGGCCAAGGCCATCCACAATATCCACACCGAATCGTCGGTGAGCGTGCTGTTTACCTGACCACGGGCGACGCACGGCCAGATTGAAAAACATGTTTCGCCCCAGGGCGCAAAGGAGATACCCGATATGAGTCAGACCCAGTCCCTCGCCGTCAAGACCCGCGCGGGCCTCGGCAAAGGCGCCTGCCGCAAGCTGCGTGCCCAAGACCTGGTTCCCGGCGTGTATTACGACACCAAGGGTGCCAACATCCCGGTCATGGTCGAGCACCTGCCCCTGCAAAAGCTTTATTCCAAGACGGCTTCCGCGCACGTCTTCGATCTGCTCATCGAGTCCGACGGCGGCCAGGAGACCAAGCCCTCGTTGGTCTGGAAGGTCGTCCACCACCCCACCAAGCCCCGGATCACCCACGTCGATTTCTACGGCGTGGACCTGACCAAGGAAATCGAGGTCTTCGTGCCCGTGGAAGTCGTGGGCAAGGCCAAGGGCCAGGTCAAGGGCGGTCTGCTCGAGATCTACCGCGAGACCATCGAGATCGTCTGCCTGCCCATGGCCATTCCCGACAAGGTCGTCATCGATATCACCGACATCGATATCAATGAAAACGTCCATATCGCCGACGTGACCCTGCCCGAAGGCGTCAAGGCCGTCTACGACAAGAACTACGCCGTGGTCGGCATCCTTACCGCCGTGGCCGAAACCCCGGTCGAAGGCGCCTAGCCGGCCCGACGAACCGTTTTCGCGTGTTGCGGGCGGAGTGCGTTTCCGGCGCACTCCGCCCATTTTTCCCGCGATAGCGCCGCCGCTGCCCCCCCACTTCCATGGCTGTTTCCGCCCTCATCGTCGGCCTGGGCAACCCCGGCCCGCGCTACGCTGCCACCCGCCACAATTTCGGTTTCATGGCCCTGGATGCGCTGATTCTGCGCGCCCGGGAGCTTGGCGGCGCGCCCAAGGCCGCCCTGACCGGACGCAAGGATCTGGAAGCCGTGGCCGTATCCCTGCCGGTGCTGCCCGGCGGGGCCTATGCCCAGTTCGCCTGCCTGCGCCCCCTGACCTTCATGAATTTGAGCGGACGGGCCGTGCGCGCCGCCCTGGATTTCTACAAGCTCGCCCCTGAAGACGTGCTGGTCATCCACGACGAACTCGATTTGCCGCTGGGGCGGATGCGGCTGAAGCGCGGCGGCGGCAACGCCGGGCACAACGGGCTTAAATCCATCACCCAGGAGCTTGGCAGCCCGGATTTCGTGCGCCTCCGCCTGGGCATCGGGCGGCCCGAGCCAGGACGCGACGTGGCCGGCTATGTGCTGGAACCGTTTCGCAGCGAGGAAACCGCCACGGTCCGCCGCGTTGTGCCGGCCGCCGTGGACGGGGTCATGACTTTTTTTGAAGACGGCCTGGAGGCGGCAAAACTCCGGGTTGGCGGCTTCGACGCAGCCACCGGCTAGCCTGCAGCCCGGTTTGAGCCCACCCCCGGAACCGGTCCCGACGTTCCCTTGCCGGCAGTTGCCGGAATACATGGACACAGCGGGACAAGTGCGCTATTTTAAATTCAAGACGGCAGGCGTGCCAAGATTTCCTGCACGCGTTATCCCAAAGGAGTCGCCCGGTGTTTTCCGAGGATCAACTAGTCGTTTATCCCGCCCAGGGCGTGGGCAGGGTCGAACGCATCGAGACCCAGGTCATCGGTGGCGCCTCGGCTGACTTTTTCATCGTGCGTATCCTCAGCAATAACGTCACCCTCATGGTGCCGGTGAAAAATGCCGCCAACGTGGGCCTTCGGGCCCTGTGCTCCGCCGATGCAGGCCAGGCCATCATCGAATCACTCAAGGACCGCTCCGATTTTACCGGGTATACCGGCCAGAACTGGAACCGGCGGTATCGCGAGTATTCCGAAAAACTCAAAAGCGGTGATCTGGGCGACGTGGCCTACGTGCTCAAGGAGCTGCTGCTTATCGGCCAGAACAAGGAACTTTCCTTTGGCGAACGGCGGCTGCTCGAACAGGCCACCAGCCTGCTGACTCTTGAACTGGCCCTGGCGCTGGGCAAAGAGCAGCAAGACATCAAAGACATCATCAACGAGATCTTTGCCGACGTTCTCCAACCCAAACCTGAAGAATAGCGTCGCGATCCCAGGCTATTGTCCCAGGAACACTCACGGCGCGCTTGACAGTCCCGTGAAAAAGTATATGGATCGTTTCAGGCCGATGCCGGTCTATCCTCCACTACCCTGGTCCCCGTAAATTAGCGAGTTACTCCCCGCTCCAAAAGAGTACGGCTGTAACGAACTCACGCAATCGGGCTTTTACACACTATCAATTCTGCGCATTTCTGCGCCGGGCTATTCTTGTGAGCAACGCACCTAAACGCCGTGGGCGTACTCCGCAGCCGACCCCTGCCCCAGTGCTTTCAGATCCCATCGAAAGCGACGACATCCTACAACCCTCGACCGTCAAGTCCAGTCTCATGGAGGGCAACTCCATGAACCTCTCCGAGCTCAAGCTGAAAAGCATGCCTGAGCTTATGGACCTGGCTGTCCAGTACAATGTCGAAAACCCCAACGGCATGCGCAAGCAGGAGCTTATCTTTGCCCTGCTGCAAAGTTGCGCCTCCCAAAACGGGGCCATCTTTGGCGAGGGGGTGCTGGAAATCCTGCCCGACGGCTTTGGATTTTTGCGCTCGCCCATGTACAGCTACATGCCCGGCCCGGACGACATCTACATCTCCCCCTCCCAGATCCGCCGCTTCGGCCTGCGCAAAGGCGACGTCATCTCCGGCCAGATCCGGCCGCCCAAGGAAGGGGAACGCTATTTCGCCCTGCTTCGGGTCGGCGAGATCGGCTTTGCCCCGCCCGAGGCCTCGCGCAATCTGGTCCTTTTCGACAACCTGACGCCGCTGTATCCCGACAAGCGTTTCGTCGTCGAAAACGGGGCCGAGAACTTCTCCTCCCGCGTCATCGACCTGCTTGCCCCCATCGGTCACGGCCAGCGCGGCATCATCGTCGCCCCGCCCCGCACCGGCAAGACCATGCTGCTCCAGACCATCGCCAACTCCATCAGCGCCAACCGCCCCGACGTCTTCCTCATCGTACTCCTTATTGACGAGCGCCCCGAAGAAGTCACGGACATGGAACGCACGGTCAATGCCGAGGTCGTTTCCTCCACCTTTGACGAACCGCCCCAGCGCCATGTCCAGGTGGCCGAGATGGTTATCGAAAAGGCCAAGCGGCTGGTCGAACGCAAGATCGACGTGGTCATCCTGCTCGACAGCATCACCCGTCTGGGACGCGCCTACAACGCCGTCACCCCGTCCTCGGGACGCGTGCTCTCCGGCGGTCTCGACGCCAACGCCCTGCAGCGGCCCAAGCGCTTTTTCGGCGCGGCCCGCAACATCGAAGGCGGCGGATCGCTCACCATCATCGCCACGGCCCTGATCGACACCGGCTCCCGCATGGACGAAGTCATCTTCGAAGAGTTCAAGGGCACCGGCAACATGGAGATCTATCTGGACCGCCATCTGTCGGAAAAGCGGATCTTCCCGGCCATCGACATCAATCGCTCCGGCACCCGCAAGGAAGAGTTGCTCCTGGATACCGACGTGCTCAACCGCGTCTGGATTCTGCGAAAACTGCTTGCCCCCATGAATCCGATCGATTCCATGGAATTCATGCTCGACAAAATGCGCGGCACCAAGAGCAACCGCGAATTCCTCGACCTCATGAATCGCTAGACCCATTCCAGGGGCCGGCCCCTGTCTGTCCCGGGAGAAATCCCTGTCCTGCCCCGGCGGCGGACGGTGTGCCGGCGGCCTTGCCGCTTGCCCCGGCCCGTTCCCGGGGCAGGGTCGTTTCCGCACAGTCGTGG
>NZ_MLBG01000003.1 GCF_001936595.1 Desulfovibrio sp. DV | reverse complement strand
TCGGGGCCCGGAACAGGGCATTTTTTTCCGGATATTCGTTTCACTTTCTAATAAAGCGGAGCGGATTTCCCGAAACGCCCAGTGCTGTCAGGACGATGGAGCAAGGGCCGGGGCGGGGCCGGACGGTTGGCACAGGCTTTGCTTGACATGCCTTGCCCGGCAGGCCGCAACCGCCGGAGCCGGCGCAAGCCGACACGCACCATTGTTGGCGCCGCTGCCAGGCGGCGCGAAACGGCGAGGCCCAAAAACAACGAAACGGGCCGCTGCCAACGGAGGGGATGTCATGAGTGGGCAACTGGACTACGAAATCAACAAGGAACTCGGCGAATGCTATTTGTTCATGGGCGACCTGGACAAGGCCGAGGAGTATTACGGCAAGGCCATGACCAATAACGGCGTGCACCCCGACCCCTATCTGGGCCTGGCCACCATTGCCGTCCAGCGCGGCAAGCTCGACGAGGCCATGGTGCTGTACCGCAAGGCCTCCTCCATCGAGGCCGACGACCGCTCCCTGTCCGGCATGGCCCTCATTGAGATGGAGCGCGGCGAAGCGGCCGAGGCCTTCACCCATTTCAAGGGCGCCCTGACGAAGAATCCTGAAAATCTCGTGGCTCTTTTCGGCCTCGTGCGTCTGGCCCATGCCGACGAACGCCTGGAAGAAGTCGTGCCCTATCTCCAGGATTATCTGGCCGTTGACCCCATCAAGCACGAGGTCCGCTTCACCCTGGCCGGCTGCCTGGTGAACCTCGGCCGCCACGCCGAGGCCGGCAACGAACTGGATCAGATCCTGCTCCAGGACCCGGCCAATGCCGCTGCCAGGGAACTGGCCGAGGAACTCAAGCGCGTCGCCGCCTAGTTTCCCGCCCTTTACGCGGATATCCCCTCCAGGACGTCCGGCCCGGGGTCTGCCCCGGCCGGACGCCCCGGGACGGTATGGCCCGCGCCCTTGCCAAGCCGGCCGCTTTATGCCACCTCGCTTGAAAAAGTGAGGTCCAGCATGGATTTTCTGCCCATCAAACGGGCGCTTTTAAGCGTCACGGACAAGACCGGCCTGCCCGAACTGGCCCGGTTTCTCAGTGCGGCCGGGGTCGAACTCGTCTCCACCGGCGGCACCCGGAAACTGCTCACGGAAGCGGGACTGCCCGTGACCTCCGTCAGCGACGTGACAGGTTTCCCCGAGATCCTCGGCGGCCGCGTCAAAACCTTGCACCCAAGCGTCCACGGCGGCATCCTGGCCGACAAGGACAACCCCGAACATCTGGCCACTCTGGACACGCACGGCATTGCCGCCTTTGACATGGTGGTGGTCAATCTCTACGCCTTCGGCAAGGCCCTGGAGAAAAAACTGCCCCTGCCCGAGATGGTCGAACAGATCGACATCGGCGGCCCGACCCTGCTTCGCGCCTCGGCGAAAAATTTCGCCTCCATCCTGGTGGTGCCGGACCCGGCCTTCTATGCCGAAGTCATGGACACCCTGGCCCAAAACGGCATGAAAGCGCCGCTTCCCCTGCGCCAGAAAACCGCCGCCGCCACCTTCCGCCAGACCAGCACCTATGACGACGCCATCGCCGCCTACCTGGCGAATGCCTAGCGCAGCGAGACAGAGAAGAAAGAGAAGATGCCTCCGGCGGCCAAAGGGGTGACCCCTTTGGAATCCCTCCTGGAGGAGTTTGATTTGACTGTGGGCGTTGCTGAGCCGGAGAGCGGCAGTTTGCGTATGGAAAAGAGGCGAGGAGGCCCTGGCCGTTGGCGCTTGATGGGAAGCACCGTTGCTTCGGCGGCCGGGGGCCTGAGGCCCCCGGACCCCCCAAATGGGTAAGGGGGGGCGGCGTTATCGCCAGGGCGAACGGCTCGTCACCCCCCGCATCTCCCTGGCGTCTTCCGGCCGGGCCGGTTTGTTGCCGGCCCCGGCCGGCTGCGCCCTGCCCCGGGCCGCAGTGCTGCGGGCAAGGCCTCTTTGGTCCTCTTTTCGGACATCGTTTTCAACGCGTTGCCTGCCCCTTGGGACAGGCTTTTTCTTTGCGTCCGGCGTAACGTTTAACGCGTACAGTCTTTGTGGTAGTAAAACCTGCCTGTGGCCGACACACGCCTGCGCAACAGGGCTGGTGTGCAGGCAAACCGGCCATCATCGCCGCAGCGTTGGCGGGCCGTTGCCAGGGCAACAACCTGCCGCGCTGCAAGTGGACAGATAGTGCAGGCTGTGGCATACAGATAGCCTAGCCAGCCGTTGCGTTCCCGCGGTTGATAAACCAGTCAGGAGGGAACGAGATGCGCCTGTCACTTCGCGCGAAGTTTTTCGGCCCGATCCTTGGCATCGTCATCCTCGGCATGGCAACCCTGGTGTATTTCAATGACCGAACCGTCAAAGCGGCCTTTAAAAACGTCGAGAGCGAGTCCATGGCCCTTTTGAGCCAGGCCCTGTCCAAGGACATCAACGATTCGGTCAGCGCCAATACCAAGCTGCTTGGCAGCTTCGCCACCGCGCCGCTGCTCATGGCCGCCGCCCAGGGCCAGGATGTGGCCGCGGCCAGCGCCCTGCTGGCCACCATGGGCAAGGGCATGACCGGCGCGGATTACGCCAACGTCTTTAACGCCACCGGCCTGGCCACGGCTTCGTCCACCCCGGCCGCCATCGGCAAGGTCCAGGTCGACGACCGGGATTACTTCAAACTGGTCATGCGGGAAGGAAAGAGCAATGTGGTCTCCAAGGCCATCATCAGCCGCACCACCGGCAAGGCGGCCGTGGTCCTGGCCCAGCCCGTCAAGGACGCTGCCGGCAAGACCGTCGGCGTGGTCAATACCGGCATGGATCTCGAGTCCCTGACGGCGGACCTGGCCTCCACCAAGATCGGCCAGACCGGCTACGCCTTCATTCTGGACGGCCAGGGCATGGTCCTGGCCCATCCCGACAAGTCCCAGCTCATGAAGACCGACCTTGCGGCCACGGATTTCGGCAAGCGCCTCCTGGGAAGCACCGGCACCGCCGTCCTGGAGTACCGCGACGCCGCCGGCGAGCATCTGGCCGCCGTCACCCGCGACGCCAGGACGGGCTGGCTGGTGGTGGTCGAAGCGCCGCTGGCCGAATTCAATGCCTTTGCCGACGCCGCCACCCGGCAAAACGCCGGCATCGCCCTGGGCCTGGCCGTGGCCATCCTGGTGGCCATCATCGTGTTGCTCGGGGTGGCTGTCCTTGGCAAGTTGCGGGTCTGCGTGGAGTTTGCCGCGGCTGTGGCCAAGGGCGACCTGAACCGCCGCCTGGACATCAATTCCGGCGACGAATTGCAGACCCTGGGCGAGGCTCTCTCGGCCATGACCGCCAGCATCAAGGCCAATCTGGCCGAGGCCCACGCCAAGGGCGGGGAAGCCATGGCCCAGGCCGACCGGGCCGCCAAGGCCCTGGAAGAGGCCCACGCCGCCCAGGAGGCGGCCGAAGCCGCCAAGAGCCAGGGCATGGCCCTGGCTGCCGACCGGTTGCAGGGGGTCATGGAGGCGCTCACCGACGTGGCCGAGCAATTGTCGCGGGAAATACGCACGGTCACGGCCTCGGTGGAGGAACAGGAACGCCGCACCACGGAAACCGCCACCGCCATGGAAGAGATGAACGCCACGGTCCTTGAGGTGGCCAGGAATGCCGCCGAGGCCTCGTCCAAGGCCGACGCCGCCCGGGGCCAGGCCATGGAGGGCCGCACCGTGGTCGAGCGGTCCATGGCCGCCATCAGCCGGGTGGATACCGTGTCCCGCGAGGTCAAGGCCGGCATGGACGAGCTCGGGGCCAAGGCCCAGGCCATCGGGACCATCATGAACGTCATTTCCGACATTGCCGACCAGACCAACCTGCTGGCCCTAAACGCCGCCATCGAGGCGGCCCGGGCCGGCGAGGCCGGGCGCGGCTTTGCCGTCGTGGCCGACGAGGTCCGAAAGCTGGCCGAAAAGACCATGACCGCCACCAAGGAAGTCGGGGCCTCCATCGGGGCCATCCAGACCGGGGCCAGGGACAGCATGGCCAAGGTGGACGAAGCCACCCAGGCCGTGGCCAATGCCACGGCCTTGGCCGAGGAGTCCGAGGCGGCCCTGCGCGAGATCGTGGCCCTGGTGGACGACACCTCCTCCCAGGTCCAGGGCATTGCCACGGCGGCCGAGGAGCAGTCGGCCACCAGCGAGGAGATCAACCGGGCCGAGGAGCAGGTCAGCCGGCTGTCCTCGGAAATAGCCCAGGGAATGCGGGAATCGGCCGGGGTGGTGGAGTCCATGGCCCGGCAGGTGGACGCCCTGGAGGATTTGGTGGCCACCTTCCGCGACCGGGGCGACGGCAAGCGCCGTTAGCCGAGGCCGGCACCGGACGCCAAACAAAAGGCCCCGCTGCAGCGGGGCCTTTTGTTTGGAATAGTATTCCAAATATGCCTGGAAAAATGGAATCAATCCAATTCCCGGGCGGTCCAGATGCACCGGCCGATGATCTCGAAATCGTCGGCATCGGACACGAGCTGGATGTTGGCGTCGTTGTCGGAAACAATGCCGAGCTGGCCGGCGACGTCCACCAGCCGCTTGATGTACATCTGGCCGTTGTGGCGCAGGTAGTAGACCTTGTTTTTGACGAACTGGCGGCGGCCTTCGTCGATGAGCACCACCGAACCGTCGGTGATGGTCGGTTCCATGCTGTCGCCAAAGGCCCGGATGGCGGTCATGTATTCGGGATTGCCCTTGGAGCGGATCCAATCGGTGCGAAAGCTCAGGTAGGTCAGCGTGCGGTCGCCGGTCTCGGTGGAGCCGCCGCCCATGGAGGCCGTGGCCTCGCGCAGCGGCACCTCGGTGTAGCCCGATTCCCGCGTCTCCCGCGAACGCAGGTCGCGCAGCATGGAGCGCAGGGCGGCGTGTTCCCCGCCCCCGCCCCGGCCGCCGCCGCCGGCCTCGCTGCCGCCGTAGGCCGGCTCGCGCACCTGGCAGCGCCGTGTCAGCGGCCCCTCGGCCGGGTAGGGCATGGCTTCCAGTCGCTGGCGGCCAAGGGTCATCATGTCCTCATAGGGCAGCTCGAAAAAT
The DNA here is from genome assembly GCF_001936595.1 of Desulfovibrio sp. DV. Lineage (GTDB taxonomy): Bacteria > Desulfobacterota > Desulfovibrionia > Desulfovibrionales > Desulfovibrionaceae > Solidesulfovibrio. The sequence goes on along the minus strand of NZ_MLBG01000003.1, from coordinate 114,269 downwards.
TCCGCGAACCGGCGGCGCAGCCGGGCCTTGGGCACCTGCTTGCCGGCCAGGATCTTGCTCACATAGCCTTGGCTCACCCCGACAAAGGCGGCCAGATCACCCTGGTTGGCCTCTTCCACGGCGGTCAGTTCCACCAGGGCCTTCCAGAAATACTGGTCCTCCTCGGTGCGAAACGGGCCGTCTTCCGGGCCGGGCGGGGGCGTAGCCGGACGTATCATGTTCGGATTGTGCCCCAGGCGGGGAGAGAATGTCCATTCCTTTTTTGGAATAATATTCTTGACAAATATTCCAATTAGGAATATTTCGTCACGCAGGCAAGGCCGCTGTTCCACTCAAAGACCACGGAGACGGTTGCAATGCGTGAAGCCGAATTGGAGGCCACATTGGCGCAGAGCCTGGGAGAAGAAGCCGCCCGGGCTGCCCTGGACGCCCTGATCGCCGCCTGGGGCGGTTGCCGGCTGGATATTCCAAACGGGACCTCGTCCCGCAAACGTCGGCGTGATGCCGAGATCAGGCGACGCCACCGCGACGGCGTGGACCTGTTCGCCCTGCGCGACCTGTACGGACTGTCCGACCGACATCTGCGGCGCATCCTGTACACAACCCATTAGCCGGGTTGCGGTCCGCCCTGCCCACCGCCGGACCGGCTGGTCCGGCGGTTTTTTTAGGACAAGGGAGTGTGCGGGAAGAGGGAGAAGAGCCTCCGGCGGCCGGGGGCCTGAGGCCCCCGGACCCCCCAACGGCGCGCGTCGGCCGGCTGGGCCGTCCGAAACCTTGGGGGCCTGGGCGCGGCCCTACAGGATCGGCGAAAACAGGCGGCTCATCATGACGCCGATTTTAAACACAAAGGACCGGTCCGAGTAGTCCTCGGCCGTGGCCCGGACGCACTGGGTGAAATCGGCCAGCAACATGGTCTCGACTGCGGCAATGAAACCCGGATCGGCCACGGCCAGGGTGATTTCGAAGTTTAAGCGAAACGAACGATTGTCGCAGTTGGCCGTGCCCACGCTGGCCATGGTGTCGTCGACCAGGATGACCTTCTGGTGCAAAAAACCGTCCTGGTAGCGGTAGAACTTGGCTCCCAGGGTCTCCAGGTCGGTGAGATAGGAAAACGAGGCCAGATAGACCATGTGGTGGTCGGCCTTTTGCGGCAGCATCACCCGCACGTCCACCCCGCGAAGCACGGCCAGTTGCAGGGCCGAGACGATTTCCCGGTCCGGCACGAAATACGGCGAGACGATCCACAGCCGGTCTTTGGCCGCCGAGATGGCCTGGAAGAAAAACAGGTCGCAGGATTCGATGTCGTCGGCCGGGCCGGTGGGCAGGACCAGGGCCGACATCTCGCCGCCCGGAGCCGGACGCAGGTCCCAGGCCAGGGTCGGCGTCTCCCGGGTGGCCCAGTACCAGTCCTCCAGGAAGGTGAGCTGGACCAGGGCGGCGGCCGGTCCCGCGATGCGCACGTGGGTGTCGCGCCAGTGTCCCAGGCGGGGATTTTGGCCGAGATATTCATCCCCGACATTGTGGCCGCCGAGAAAGGCGGTGGTGCCGTCGACCACCACGATCTTGCGGTGGTTGCGGAAGTTGAGCTGCAGGCGGTTTCGCCAGCCGAGCGTGGTGTTAAACGGCGAGATTTTCACCCCGGCCCGGACCAGTTCGGCAATGTAGCTGGCATCGAGTTTGTGGCAGCCGATCTCGTCGTAGAGCACGCGCACGGCCACCCCGGCCCTGGCCCGGGCGATGAGCCGTTCCTGGAGCCGGCGGCCGATGGTGTCGTCGCGGATGATGAAAAATTGGACCAGGACGTAGGACTTGGCCGCGTCGATGGCCGCGAAGATGGCCTCGAAGGTGGCCTCGCCGTCGATCAGCAGGCGCACGTCGTTGCCGGCGGTAAAGGGCAGTTCGGCCAGCCGTTCCAGGACCGGAAAAAGGCTTGGCAGGCCCGGAGCGTGGCTGTCCGGGAAGGCCCGGCCGGCATTGAGTTCCGGGGCCATGGCATTGACGATGCGGTCCCCGGCCCGGCGCGAGGCCACATAGCCCTGGAAGCGGTTGCGCCCGAAAATCCAGTACAGCGGCACGGCCACATACGGGAAGGTGATCATGGCCATGACCCAGGCCATGGCCCCCTGGGACGAGCGGGCAGTGAAAAGGGCCCGGGAAGCCGAGGCAATGCCGATGAGGTGGCACAGGCCGAGTATGACGAACAGCACGAGGCCTCCCCGGCCGGCACTGGAGCGACGCACAAACGCGCATTGTTCTTGACCGGCCTTTGCATCCTTCTATACGCACAGGGCAGTCCCGGCAAGAAACGCCGCGATCCCACGCACCCCAACCGGAGACACCCATGTCCGAACATATGCTCAATTTGCCCCTGGCCGCCCCGGTGTATGCCGGCAAAACCCTGGTCGGGCGGGTCGAACACGTCATTGTCGATCCTTCCCATGGCCGGGCCACCTGGCTTGTGGTGCGCGAAAACGCCCTGCCCAACACCCTGCGCCTGGTTGCCGAGAAGTTCGTGGCCGAAACGGGCGCAGACGGCGTGCACCTGTCCTGCGACGCCGCCAAGCTGGCCGCCATGCGCGAATACGTGCTGACCGAATACTATCCGCCTGCGTTTTTCCTGCATCTGGCGGCTGACGAGAAGTGCAAACTGCCGCTAGCCCCGTCAGGCTGGACCATCGAACGCCCGGCCACGCCGGCCGGTTCGGTCGCCCTGGCCGGCCACGAGGCGGTCTGGGCCACCGACGGCAAGGTGGGGCGGCTCGACGGCGTGCACGTCGAGGCCCACACCGGCCGGGTGATCGAACTGCTGCTGCGCCAGGGCCATCTGTGGGGCGCGCGCGAAGTGGCCATCCCGGCCGGGCTGGTCGCGGCCTACGAAGACGGCATCGTGCGTTTGGCTGTCGATACCGCCGCCATCGGCGCGCTGCCGTCGGTGTAAAGGGGAGGCCGGAGACGGGGAGGCAGGAGGCAGGAGAAAGATGCCTCCGGCGGCCGGGGGCCTGAGGCCCCCGGACCCCCCAACGGAAGAAGTTCTTCGAGGAGTTCTTCGCGTGGGCTGCTCGTCCGGGCGGTTTTTGAACGGGAGAGCCGAAGCATACGCTTGATGTGCAACACCGTTGCTCCGGCGGCCGGGGCATGATCCCCCCGGACCCTGCAAAGAGAAAAGTTTGGGGACGGGTGGTTTGCGCTGGCGGGTGAGCCGTCGTCCTGGGCGTACGCGCGGCCATAACGGAAAAAGCCGGCCCGTCTTCCCTGGTGGGGAGGACGGGCCGGCTTTTTGACGGGCTGTAGGCGACGTGGCCGGGGCTACTGGTGGACCCGTTTGCCCGGGGGCGGCGGGACATCGGCCTGGCTGACGAAAAAGCCGCTGCTGTAGGCCATGGCCTCGCTGGCGCAGACCTTGACGGCGTCAAGCTCCAGGCCCAGCCGGCGGGTCAGTTCGGATAACCTGGCCCAGTCGGAATCCTCAATGCACTCGGCCAGATCGAGCAGAGGCTGGTATTCGTTTTGCGAATCCCGGCGCAGGGCGGACTTGAGCTTTTCATCCAGGGGCAGATGCTCGGCCACCTTGCTCATGGGCAGGCCCAGGATGGCGTCGAGCAGGGAAAAAAGTCCGAGCAAAAAGAGCGTGCTGGGATTGAAATCCCAGAAATCGTAGCGCATGGTCACAAGTTCCATGAGCCGGGCGCGCTGCAGCGACAGTTCGGCCAGTTCACGGGGCATGTCGCCGCCCTGGGACATGTCGGCCAGAAGCACCGCCCGCAGCCAGTTGCGGATCTTGATGCTGCCAAGGACCATGATGGCCTGGCGGATGGACTGGATTTTTTGCGGGAATCCGAAAGCGGCGCTGTTTAAATAGGACAAGAGCCGAAAGCTCACGGACACGTCGGCGGAAATGGCTTCGGCCAGGGCGTCCACGTCCGGGTCCTCGGACTCGATCAGGGTGAGCAGTTGGAACCGGCTCATCTGGTGGGAGGTGAGCTTGCGTTCGGCAATGATCTCGGGTTCCTTGAAGAACCGGCCCTGGAACAGGGCAAAGCCGGCGGCCTTGAGGCTTTCGAAATGGTCCAGGTTGGCCACCCGCGAGGCCCACAGGGTGGCCTTGCCGCCCCCCTTGCGGGCGATGGCGGCAATGGCGGCCGGATCGCCTTCCTGGCCGGCGTCGAAGCACCAGACATCGGCCAGTTCGGCCAGCTCCGGCAGGTCCGGGTGGGCCGGGCCGACGTCCACGGCCAGGGAATAGCCGTCGCTGCGCAGCCGGTTGGCGGCGTCCAGGACGGCCTTGGTCTGGGTCACCCGGCCGATGAATTTGACCACGCCGTGGGCCGGGGGCAGGGCATAGGGGGCCTGGGCCAGGAAGCCGGCCTCGTCAAACGGGGCCACCACCTTCTTGCCGCGCTCCACGGCATGTTGCACCCCCATGTAGGACGTGGAGGCCAGGGAGCCGGCCAACTGTTCCTGGTCGGCAAAGCAGGCCAGGGCGGCGCAGGCTTCGGCCCCGCCCTGGATTTCGTAGCCCCATAGCTTGCGCTTGACGTCGAAGAGCGCCTGTTTGGTGAAAAAAAACGGACTGGCGCCCTGCTGGCCGCTATCGCTCATGATCGACCCCGGTCTCGGTTGACGTTTGGGTGCGGCAAAACCAGGCTGGTTTGTCTCAAACATGCCCCAGGCGCGTGGCGTTGACAATGGTTTTTCCTGATTGTTGGCCGCGTCGCCGCCTCAGGCCCGGCCGTCCGGGCCCGGCTGGCCGGACGGGGCCGGCGCAGGCAGGGTGAAGGTGAAGGCGCTGCCCCGGCCCAGGGTGCTTTGCACCTCGATGGTCACGCCGTGGGCGAAGAGCACGGCCCGCACCAGCGACAGGCCCAGGCCCAGGCCGCGTTTGGAGCGGCTTTTGTCGGCCCGGTAGAGGCGGTCGAAGATGCGGGGAATCTCGTCGGCGAGCATCCCTTCGCCGGTGTCGGCCACCCGGACCGCCACCCCGCCGGGCACCTGGGTGGCGGCGATGGTCACCTGACCGCCCTGGGGCGTGTACTTGACGGCGTTGTCCAGCAGGTTGGCCAGCACTTGCCGCATCCGGTCGGCGTCGGCCACCACCGGCAAAGGGCCGTTGGCCTGGCCGAGCAGGGACACCTGCTTGGCCTCGGCGGCGTATTCGTAGAGTTCCACGGCGTCGGCCACCAGGACGGCCATGTCCACAGGCCCCAGGTGCAGGCGCATGGCCCCGGTCTCGGCCTCGGAGATGTCCATCAGGATGCCGAGCATGGACACCATGCGCCGGGTTTCCTCGGCGCAGTCGAGCAGGGCTTCGCGCAGTTCCTCGGGATCGTTTTTGGTGGCCGCCGCCACTTCCACGGCGGCCAGGGTGCGGGTGGCCGGAGTGCGCAGGTCGTGGGCCACGTTGTCGAGCGCCTCGCGCATCCCGGTGATAAGCGTGCGGATCTTGTCCAGCATGGCGTTAAAAAGCCTTGCCAGTTCGCTCAATTCGTCATCCACCCCCACTTCCGGCACCCGGGCGTCCATGCGGCCGGTGTCGATGGCCCGGACGGTGTCGATCAGGTCCTTTATCGGGGTGAGCACCCGCCTGGCCAGGACAAAGCCGGCGGCCAGGCCGATCAGAGCCACCGGGACCATGATGCCGGCAAAGATGACCCGGAAGCGGGCGAGGAGTTCCTCGCGTTCACTGGCATCCTTGCCGAGATAGACCGCCCCGCCGCCGGGCAGGGTGCGGCAGGCCACCTCGTTCAGGCTCCCCTCTTCGGCCGGGTCGGGCAAGAAAAACCATTGGACGGACTGTCCCGGGGCAATGGGCAGGGTGCCTGGCAGATGCGGGGTCTCGTCCGGGGCGAGGTCGATCAGGGGTGTGCCGTCCGGGGCGTCCACGCGCAGCAGATACTGCTCGGTGTCGATGTTTTCCCGCTCCAGGTGCAAAAAATCGAGCAGGCCGGAAAGGCCCTTTTTCTGGCTCACCGAAACATATTCCCGCAGCTTCTGGGTCATGGCCACCCGGTCGCCTTCGCGCACGGCCCGGGAAAGCAGGGAATAGGCCAGCAGGAAAAGCGTGACCGAACTGGCGATGAAAATGAGGGAATACAGGCCGGTGAGACGAAGGGTGGTGGACCGGAACAGCGGCCGCCTACTCCTTGAGAACATACCCGACTCCGCGCAGGGTATGGAGCATCTTTTTCTCGTAGTCCCGGTCGATCTTGTTGCGCAGCCGGCATACCAGCACGTCGACCAGATTGGTCTGGGGATCGAAGTGGTAGTCCCAGACATGCTCCATGATCATGGTTTTGGAGAGCACCTTGCCCGGGTTTCGCATGAAGTATTCGAGCAGGGCGAATTCGCGGGGCTGGAGCTGCACCGAGGTTTCGCCCCGGGTCACGTCCCGGGTCAGCAGATTCATGGACAGTTCGCCGACGGTCAGGCGGGTGGGTTCGGCGGCGCTGGTGGCCCGGCGGATGAGCGCCTGGACACGGGCCAGCAGTTCGGCAAAGGAGAAAGGCTTGGACAGGTAGTCGTCGCCGCCGGTCTCCAGGCCCCGCACCCGGTCCTCCACCGACCGTTTGGCCGACAGGATGATGATCGGGGTCATGACCTTGCGCCGGCGCAGTTCCTCGATCACCTTGAGCCCGTCCATTCCCGGCAGCATCACGTCGATGATGGCCACGGAATAGGGTTCCGTGGCGGCCAGATGCAGGCCGTCCGGACCGTTGGCGGCATGGTCGGCGGCAAAGCCGCTTTGCCGCAGGCCCCCCAGAATGAAGGAGGCAATTTTTTCATCGTCCTCGACGAGGAGGATGCGCATGGGGCGGTCGTCCTTTGGGCTTGAGTGGGCGGCCGGGCTGTCGGGCGCCGGCTGCCGTGTGTGCTGGCTATCGTTATACATAGCCGGGCACATAATGACCAGCGGAGGGTTAGGCCATGGTTTTCAGCCTTTTTTCATTTCTGTAATTGGCTGGTAAGAGTAATGTAACGTATTGAAATATTCATGAAAATACATGTCAAGGCTGTAATGGGACCGTAAGCGGCCGGCAAGGGAGGGGGGCCTAGACCGATGCCTGTCGAAGCGTCGACCCGGTACCCCGGTCGATGCATGAGGATGGTTCCCGCTGCCGGGAACCCCCTGTGGCCGGTTGGGGGAGCTTTCAGTCAAAACGTTTACCGTTGAAGGAGACTATATCATGAAGAAGGTCATCATTTTCACCGTCGTGTCCTGCCTGCTCGCCACCTCCATGGCTTTCGCCGGCACCAAGAAAAAGACCAAAAAGACCACCAAGGGCGACACCAGCAGCTACTCCGAGGTGCTCAAGGCCAAGAAAAAGGCCAAGCCCGCCACCACCAACTAGAGCTTTATCAGGGTTGCGGCGGTTTGCGGCCTGCCGGACGTCGCCGCACCGAGGCCGGGGGAAACCCCGGCCTTTTTTGTGGTCTCCGGCAGGGTCCCGCAACGCCCGGCCACGGATTGACAAAACGGGTTGTTTCGCGCACTTTTGGGCATTCAGAAGCGCCTTGCCGTTTTGCCGCCTGCGGCCGCCGCAAGGCGATCGAATTCGCTTTTGCCTAAAGGACCGGTATGCCCATGCCCATGATTGAATTTCACAACGTCCAGAAGTGGTACGGCGATTTCCACGTGCTCAAGGGCATCACGGATTCCGTGGACCAGGGCGAAGTGCTTGTCATTTGCGGCCCGTCAGGGTCGGGCAAATCCACCCTGATCCGCTGCGTCAACCGCCTGGAAGAATACCAAAAGGGGCATATCCTCTTTGACGGCCACGATATCCACGGCGACGACGTGGACGTCAACCGGCTGCGCTGCGACATCGGCATCGTGTTTCAGCAGTTCAATCTCTATCCCCACCTGTCGGTGCTCAAAAACATCACCCTGGCTCCGGTCAAGGTCAAGAAGATGCCGCGCAAGGAAGCCGACGAACTGGGGCTGGCTCTCCTCGAGCGCGTCGGCATCCACGAACAGGCCAAGAAATTTCCGGCCGAACTCTCCGGCGGCCAGCAGCAGCGTGTGGCCATCGCCCGAGCCCTGGCCATGCAGCCCAAGGTCATGCTCTTTGACGAGCCGACCTCGGCGCTGGACCCGGAAATGATCAACGAAGTCTTAAATGTCATGAAGGATCTGGCCCGCGACGGCATGACCATGCTGTGCGTCACCCACGAAATGGGCTTTGCCCGGGAAGTGGCCGACCGGGTGGTCTTCATGGACTTTGGCGAGATAGTCGAAAGTGCCGCGCCGCTGGAATTCTTCCGCAATCCCCGGCACGACCGCACCCGGCTTTTCCTCAAGGAAATTCTCTAGCGCCAGAAGCGGGCGTTGGCCCGCGAACCCTCAAAACGCCTAAAGGAGGCTCCCATGCGCATTGCAGCCCGGATTACCGTCCTTGCCTGCCTGCTGACCCTCGTTGCGGCCATGCCCGCCCTGGCCGGCAAGCTCGACGACATCAAATCGCGCGGCACGCTTGTCGCCGGCGTCAAGGACTCCCAGCGTCCCTTCGGTTTCGTGGATGAGAAGTCCAACCAGATCGTGGGCTTTGAAATCGACCTCATGGCCGCCCTGGCCCAGCGCCTGGGCGTGAAGCTGGAACTCAAGCCCGTGACCTCCTCCACCCGCATCCCCATGCTCACCCAGGGCGCCGTGGACATCGTGGCCGCCACCATGACCCACAAAAAAGAGCGTGAGGATCAGGTCGACTTCTCCATCACCTATTTCATGACCGGGCAGAAACTGCTTGTCAAAAAAGACGGCGGCATCAAGTCCGTGGCCGATCTGGCCGGCAAAAAGGTCGGTTCCGTCAAGGGTTCCACCTCCGAGCAGAACGTGAAAAAGGCCCAGCCCGACTGCACCGTCATCTCCTTTGAGACCTACCCCGAGGCCTTCCTGGCCCTCAAGCAGGGCAAGGTCCAGGCCATGACCACGGACGAGTCCATCCTGGTCGGCATCAAGAACAGCGACGACAAGCCCGAAGCCTGGGACATCGTCGGCGAATACATTTCGCCCGAGCCCTACGGCCTGGGCCTGCCGGAGAACGATTCCGATCTGCGCGACTTCGTCAACCTGGCCCTCATGGACATGTGGGAAAAGGGCGAATACCAGAAGATCTACGAGAAGTGGTTCGGCAAGGACACCAAGGATTATATCCCCCTGACCTGGAAGATGGAGCTTTGGCCGTAGCCGAGGCGGGGAAACGACGTTTGCCACGCGGCCGGGGGGAAATCCCTCCGGCCGCCCTTGCGCCGGGGCTTGCTCCGGCCACCCTTTGGGGATGACTCTTGGCGTATCAATTCGATTTCGGGCAGGTGGTCAGCGGGGAATACGGCCAGTGGCTCCTTTCGGGCCTGGGCACCACCCTGCACATCTCCGGCATATCCATCGTGCTCTCCCTCGGGCTTGGCACCATGGTGGCCGTTTTGCGGCTGTCCAAGGTGCGCCCGCTGGTCTGGCTGGCAGCCTCCTTTACGGAATTTTTCCGCAACACGCCGCTTCTGGTACAGATTTTCTTCTGGTATTTCGGCTCGTACAGTGTGCTTCCCGACGCCGTCAACGAGTGGCTCTACGCCCGCGACTTCGAGTTCGCCTGCGGCGTCATTGCCCTGACCGTCTACACCGCCGCCTTTATCGCCGAGGAAATCCGGTCCGGCATTTTTTCCATCCCCAAAAACCAGCTCGAAGCCTCCCGGGCCTGCGGCCTGTCTTTTCTCCAGGCCATGGCCTACGTCATTTTGCCCCAAGCCTTCCGGGTCATCATACCGCCGCTTATTTCCCAGTTCCTGAACCTGATCAAAAACTCGTCCCTGGTCATGACCATCGGCGTTATGGATCTGACCTACATGGCCCGGCAGATCGAGGCCCACACCTTTCACGGCTTTGAGGCCTTTACCGTCTCGACCCTTATGTACCTGACCATTTCGTTGATCGTGTCGTTCTCCGTCAACCTCTACAATCGGTACGTGCTGCACGTCCGTTCACGGTAGGAGGCTGACGATGCATTGGGACACCGTTTACAAAAATTTCGACTACCTGCTTATCGGGGCCTATCCGCAAGGACCGCTCGGCGGTCTGGCCATGACCGTCATCCTGGCCGTCGCCGGCATCTTCGGCGCGTTCTGGCTGGGCCTGGGTTGCGGCCTCATGCGCATCTCCAAAAAACGCCGGCTGCGCTGGCCGGCCATGGCCTTTATCGAGATCATCCGAGGCACGCCGCTTCTTATGGTGGTGTTCTGGTTCTATTTCCTGGCTCCGGTGGTTTTCGGCCACAGCCTGCCCGAGGCCGAAAGCGCCCTGATTGCACTCATCGTCTTCACCAGCGCCTACATCGCCGAGATCGTCCGGGCCGGGGTCGAGGCCCTGCCCAAGGGCCAGATGGAGGCGGCCCGAGGCTCGGGCCTGTCGCATGTCCAGGCCATGGTCTTCATCATTTTGCCCCAGGCGCTGTTCAACATGATCCCGTCTTTCGTCAACCAGTTCGTTTCCTTGACCAAAGACACCTCGCTGGCCTTTATCATCGGGGTCAACGAACTGACCAAGGCCGCAACCCAGGTCAACAACCGCACCCTGACCGCGCCAACGGAAATTTTCATCACCATCGCCCTGCTCTATTTCGTCATCTGCTACTGCCTGACGGAATTCTCCCGCTACCTGGAACGCCGCATCAACCGTTACCAGGCCCGGGGCCGGTAGAAGACGAAGGCGAAGGTGAAGGCGAGGGCGAAGGCGAAGATGCCTCCGGCGGCCGGGGGGATGATCCCCCCGGACCCCTGCAAAGGGGGAAGTTTTTAAGGGGATATGGCAGGGCGCAGTAAACCCTTGCCTTCCAGGAGGGATTCCAAAGGGGTCACCCCTTTGGCCGCCGGAGGCACTCTTAGAATTCAAGATGCCCTTTATCCGGGAGCGCCATGAAATACGTTGCCATTGCCTGTATCGCCGCGATGCTGGCCTACTGCGGCTATCTGACGCTGCTCTATGTCGGCCAGGACGGCATGGTCTTCCCCGGACGGGTGGCCAATCCGGCCCGGGTGGAGGAGATCAGGCATTATTATCCGCGCCTGGAGCCGTTTGCCGTCACCGCGGCCGACGGGGCAACCCTTCGCGGCTACTATCTGCCGCGGGAACGCGATGGCCGGCTGCAGCCTGCCGTGCTGTATTTTTCCGGCAACGCCGAGGAGCAGACCGGCTTTTTCCTGTGGTCGCCCAACGAACTGCGGGCCTATACCGTGGCCGGGGTGGATTATCGGGGCTACGGCGGGTCTGACGGCAAGCCGTCCGAAGCGGCGGTCAAGGCCGATGCTCTGGCCGTCTATGACGCGCTGCTGGCAAAGCTCGGCCCGGACGGGCGCATTGTGGTCATGGGTCGAAGCCTCGGTTCGGGCGTGGCCGCCTATGTCGCCGCCAATCGGCCGGTGGCCGGCATCATCCTGATTACGCCCTACGATTCCCTGGCTGCCGTGGGGCAGGCTGCCCACCGGTTTGCCCCGGTGCGGCTCTTGATGAAACATCCCTTTGACGTGGCCCCGGACGCGGCCCGGATCACGGCTCCGGCCCTGTTCCTGGTGGCCGGCGACGACCATCTCATCCCGCCGGCCCGGGCCGAGGCCCTGGCCGGGCTGTGGCCCGGCCCCAAGACCTACGAGGTCATTGCCGCCGCCACCCACAACAACATCCTCGACAGCCCCCGCTACTGGCAAATCATCCGGGAATTTCTCAAAGGGTGTCTGGGTTCGTCCCTTCCGGCGGCGGCCCCTGAAGCTGCGTCCGGCGCGGCGTCCTGATCGGCCCGGTCGGGCCGGCCAAGTCGTCCTGATAAAGGGATGGGTCCGTGTCGGCCAAGTCGTCCCGGAGCGCATCGTCCGGGGCGCTCGCGTCCGGGGCACCGCCTTCGTGCCGCGTCACCCGCACGCCCGGCCCGCTGCGCACCCGGCCAAGGATGGCCGTGGTCAGCTCGCCCAGGCCGTCGCGGGTTTTGGCCGAGAGGGTTATGGCCTCGGGAAAGACATTGCGCAGCGGCGCGCGCAGATCCTCGGGCACGGCGTCCCATTTGTTGAGCACAAACAGGCGCGGCACATCCCCCAGCTCCATCTCTTGTAAAATGTCGGCCACGGCAGCGGCTTGCGCTTCCACCTCGGGATGGGAGGCGTCGGCCACGGCAATGAGCAGGTCGGCCGCTTCCAGTTCTTCCAGCGTGGCCCGGAAGGCTTCCTTGAGTTCCTTGGGCAGCTCGCGGATAAACCCGACGGTGTCGGTCAGGATGATCTCCTGGTCGCTGGGGAAACGCAGCCGGCGGCTGGTCGGGTCAAGCGTGGCGAAAAGCCGGTTTTCGGCCAGCACGGCACTGCCGGTCAGGGTATTTAACAGCGTGGATTTGCCGGCGTTGGTATAGCCGACCAGCGACACCACCGGCAGTCCGGCCCTGGCCCGGCCGGCCCTGGCCGCGGCCCGGCGCTTGCGCAATTCCTTCAGCTCGTCCTTGATGCGGCCGATCCGTTCGCGGATGCGCCGGCGGTCCACCTCAAGCTTGGTCTCGCCCGGTCCCCGGCCGCCGATGCCGCCCATGAGCCGGGACATGGCCCGATCCTGGCGCACGAGTCTGGGCTGGAGGTATTTGAGCTGGGCCATCTCCACTTGGAGCTTGCCCGAGCGGGTGGCGGCGTGCTGGGCAAAGATGTCCAGAATAAGCTGGGTGCGGTCGATGACCCGCAGCTGCGTCACCTCGGCCAGGTTTCTGATCTGGGACGGGGACAGTTCGCCGTCAAAGACGAGGAGCGACGCCCCGGCCCGCAGGGCCGCGATCTCGATTTCGGCCAGCTTGCCCTTGCCCAGGAGAAATTTCGGATTGACGGTCGCCACCCGCTGCACCACCCGCTCGGCAATGTCCAGGCCGGCCGTGTCGGCCAAAGCGGCCAGCTCATCGAGGGAGGCTTCCTGGGTCGCCTTGGGGGAACTGGCCACGCTGACCAGCACGGCGCGGTCCCGGCCCGAGGCGGATTTGCCCGGCGTGTCGATGCGCTCGCCCTCGCGGGAAAGCTCGGCTTCCAGCGCCTCGGCCAGGGCGGTGAAGTCCTCATCCACCCGGTCAAAGGGGCGCGGCGGCAGCACGTCATAGGGCGCATCCCCGGCTCCCGGCGGCAGCAGGTGGGCCACATGCAGGGCGACCGGCGCGGCCAGGCCGTCGATGGTCAGCGCCGCGACCGAGTCCAGGCGCAAAAAGAGCATGTCGGTCAGGTCTTCTTCGTTGAGCGGCTCGCCGGAGAGGTGGACGTGCAGCAGGCGCAGTCCGCGCAACCGGCCGGCGCTTAAGCGCGCCCGGTCGAGTTCCGGGATGAGGATGCCCTTCTGGCTGCCGACGATGATGTGGGCCGGGCGGCCTTTGCGGTCGATGAGCAAGCCCACCTGCCGGCCGATGCCGTAGGCGATGGCGGCCAGTTCCCGGGCCTGATCGATGGTGTAGCCGCCAACGGAGGGATACCGCCGTGTTCCCAGCCGTTCCAATGCTTTGAGCTGACTGGGCTTGAGCCCGATCACATTGCCGATGACCTTGGCAGCGATGGCGAATCCTTTTTGTTGGAGGGGGTGGGGGAGCGGTTTTTCCGTCAGGCGGGGGCCCGTCTGTCGTGAAGAAACCGCGATGGAGCCATATATCGCGGGAACGGACCTTCCGGCAAGGGGGCGCGGGGGCCGGACCGGTTCAGGGTGTGAACAGGAGCTTGTCTCCGACCTGCCACAGTTGCGCCCCGCCGGTGAGCCGGATTTGGAGGGTGGCGGGGTCCTGGCCGACGTTTATGGCGTACCGGGCCGCCACCGGCGACCACTTTCCGGCCAGCCCCTGGAGGGAAAAGATCTCGCGGCCGTTCCCCTGGGCATCGAGTTGGGTGACGGTCACCCTGCCGTCGTCGGCAACGCGGGGATAAAAGACCAGCCGGCCGCCCGGAGCCGGGAGGGTGGCCGTCACGGTGACCGGCCGATCCGGGGAGGCCTGGGCGAGGGTGACGGCCTCGTCATGTTCGCGCAGGAGTCGGACGTTTTCGGGCTGGTCCACCACGTAGGATTGCTTTGGACCGGAGCGCAGAAACCCGGTGCCCTGGTAGGATTCCAGGAGCCGGCCTTTGAGCCAGGCGGTGATGGCGTTTGCGGCAGGGCCTTTGGTGTGTTCGTCGTAGAGGGAGACAAAGAGTTCGCTTAGGCGCAGGCCGTGCCGGTTGCCGCTGACGGCGTAGGGCGTGCGCTGGCGGCAGACGAGCTGGGCGCGCAGCCGCAGGCGCAAAAAGGGCTGGGGCACCTCCAGCTGGAGGAGGGAGAACTTGGCGGCATTGGCCGTTTCGCTGACGGTGGCGCGCTGGTAGGGGCCGTCGTCGTAGGCGTACTCCAGCACAATGGTGTTGCCCTCGCCCGGATTGTCATAGGCCAGACCGATTGCCAGATTGCCGGGAAGGAGGCCGGCGTCGTTTCGGACTTCGTATTCCACGATTCCGGGCGTGTCGTAGCCGGTGGGGGAGAGGGCGAAGCCGCCGGAGGATTGGATGGCCAGATGCGACAGGGACCGGGCGCGCACATACACGTCATCCGGGGCGGCGGTGAAGGTGGCCTCGAAGGGCAGGGCGCGCAGGCTCGCGCCCGGTGTTCGCGCCAGGGAAAAGGTCAGGCCGTGCAGGGCGTCCAGGCGAAACGGCGTTGCGGCGCTGCCCTGGTCGCGCAGTCGGGCCACGGCCGGCCACAGGTCGCCAAAGCCCGGACGCAGGGACAAAAACGTGACGTCGGCAGTGGCATCCTGCGGCCCGACCGTCTGGTTCTCCAGGATGTTGTCCGCGACAAAGCGCCGGTAGTACCAGTTGGTTGCATCGGCGATGAACGGGTCCTCCACGACAATGAGATCCTTTGCGTGGAAGCGGCTGGCAAATTCCCTGCCCATGGTTTTAAACGTGCCGAAGTCCCACCAGGTGATGATGTTGGACTCGGTGCGATAGAGCTTGTCGGCCTGCTGGACACAGGTGGCCAGGGCCAGGGCTGCGGCCAGGGCCGGCGCGGCTGCCAGACACAGGCCGCGTTTCCCCAGGCACAGGAAGGTTGCGCCCAGGCTGGCCGGCAGCAGCAGCACCGGCAGCATGAAGCTTACGTGGGTCGGGAAGTAGTACGAAGCGTATCGCTTGGCCATGATGGCGGCCAGGGGGACGAGGACAAAGGCCAGGGGATAGACGAGTTCCCGCGGACGGGTCCGGGCCAGCCGGAAGAGTCCGAGGCCAAGCAGGCCGGCCAGGAGGGCCAGCAGCCAGCCGGTGTGAAAGAAATCAAACAGCCCGGCCAGGTTTTCCAGGGTCTTGGCCAGGACCTCGCCATAGGGCAGCGGGTCTGACACATCCGGCCGGTCCAGCAGGGTTTTGACAAAGACCGGAACCAGGGGGACGAAGGTCAGGCCGCTGGCCCCGAGGAACAGGGCCACCTGCTTCCAGGAGATGCGCCGGCTTACGGCGGCGCTGGCAAATACGGCGGTCTGCGCGCCGAGGATAAGGATGCTGACGAGGTGGAGCAGCACCAGGGGCGCGTTGGCCAGGCAAAAATGGGCCAGGGTCCGTCTGGTGGGATTGGCGAAGTAGCGCCGGAGGTAGAGATAGCTCAGGCAAAGCAGGGCAACGAGCACGGCATAGGGCCGAACCTGTCTGGAAATCCAGATATGCAGGGGGTTTGAGGCCAGGAGCGCGGCCGCGAACAGGCCTTCGTTGGCGCTAAACGATTCGCGTACGATCTTGTAGACCAGATAGATCGAGGCAATGCCGGCCATGGCCGAGGGGAGCCGCACAATGGCGTCGGCATCGCCGAACAGCAGGAACAGCTTGAGGAGCAGGTGGTAGGTTGGCGGATGCACCTCGATGGTCATGATCCATCGGAAAAGATAGGGCAGGGGAAAGGAAGCGCCGAAGGTGGCCTGGATTTCGTCGGCCCACAGCGACGGTACATCGAGATGATACAGCCGGGCCAACGCGCCTATGCAGAGTATAAGGCCAAGCGACCAGCCTGTGGCGGTCGAGCCGGGAGTATGCGGGGTGTTCGGTTGGGGCATCGTCAAGGCGTGGGCAGGCTGCGCCGAGGGAAGGTTCCTGCGGCCCTGTTGGGATTATTTTGGGTCCGGGCGGCACTATCCAGCCCTGCGCCAGGGTGCGGCTGTCCGGGCACAGCCGTCGCGCGCCAAGCAAGCGGCTCTATACCCGCAAGCCCGAAATCCGGCAAGAGGCCGGGCCGGGCTCCCACAACGACAAGCGGGTGGGGACGACCCCGCCCGCTTGTGATTCAACGCGCCTGTACGCCCCCTAACAAATCTCCCCGTACGTCAACCGCTCCTCATATTCCGCCTGCTTGCCCTTGTTCCACAGCGACACCGGACGATAGTACCCCACGATGCGGGTGAACACTTCCGAGGCTGCGCCGCAGTCCGGACACTCGAAATGCTCGCCTTTGATGTAGCCGTGGGTCTTGCAGATGGAAAACGTCGGCGTAATCGACAGGTAGGGGATTTTCGTCATGGTAAAGGCCTTGACGATAAACGACTTGAGCGCCTCCACATCAGCCACGGCTTCGCCTAAATAGGTGTGGAACACCGTGCCGCCGGTATAGAGCGGCTGGAGCTTGTTTTGATGCTCCAGGGCGGCAAACACGTCACGCGACAGCCCGACCGGCAGGGTGGTCGAATTGGTGTAATACGGCGTGCCGTTGCCCGAGGCCTTGATGTCGGCGTACAGCGATTTGTCGATCTTGGCCAGACGGTAGCTCGTGCCTTCGGCCGGGGTGGCTTCGAGGTTGTAGAGGTTGCCCGTCTCCTCCTGAAAGCCGGCGGTCAATGTGCGCAGATGCTCCAGCATCCGGGTCATGAGCCGCACCCCGGCATCGGTCTCGATGCCCTTGCCCAGGAGGTTCAAGCAGGCCTCATGGCCGCCGACCAGCCCGATGGTGGAGAAATGGCCCTTGAAGCCGTTGGTCAGGTAGCGCTTGGTCCAGGGGAAAAGCCCGCGCTCCAGGTTGTCGCTGATCATCTTGCGCTTGAATTCCAGGGCATCCTTGGCCAACTCGGCATATTCGCCGACGAGATCGAGAAAGTCTTCCTCGCCCTGGGCCAGAAAGGCCAGCTTGGGCAGATTGAGCGTCACCACGCCGACCGATCCGGTCAGGTCGCCGGCCCCGAAAAGCCCGCCCACCTTGTTGCGCAACTGGCGCAAATCCATCTGCAGCCGGCAGCACATGGAGCGCACGTCTTCCGGCGAGAGGTCGGAATTGATGAAGTTCTGGAAATAGGGCGCGCCGTACTTGGCGGTCAATTCCAGCAGCAGCCGGCCGATCTCGCCGTCCCAGGGAAACTCGGCCGTGATGTTGTAGGTGGGGATGGGAAACGAGAATATGCGGCCGTCAAAGTCGCCCTCGCCCATGACCTCCAAAAAGGCCCGGTTGATCATCTCCATTTCCGGCCCGAAGTCGCCGTAGACCGCGTCCTGCAGTGTGCCGCCGATGATGACGGCCTCGTTGGCCAAGTGCTTTGGCGGGGCCAGATCAAAGGTGAGGTTGGTAAACGGGCTTTGCCCGCCCCAGCGCGAGGTGGTGTTGAGGTTGAAGATGAACTTCTGCATGGCCTGGCGCACTTCGCGGTAGGTCAGCCCATCGTGGCGGATAAACGGGGCCAGATAAGTATCGACGTTGTTAAACGCCTGGGCGCCGGCCCATTCGTTTTGCAGCGTCCCCAGGAAATTGACCATCTGGCCGAGGGCCGTGTCGAAGTGGCGGGCCGGGCCGGCGCTGGAGCGGCCCTGGAGATTGAAGCCTTCCAGCAGCAGATCGCGCAGGCTCCAGCCGGCGCAGTAGCCGGCCAGACCGAAGGACAGGTCGTGGATGTGGAAATAGCCGTGCTCGTGGGCGGCCCGGGCCTCTTCGGGATATTTGCCAAGGGCGTAGCGGGCCTGCACCGTGCCCGAGAGGTGGAGCATCAGTCCCTGGAAACTGTGGGTCATGTTGGCGTTTTCCGCCACCCGCCAGTCGGTCTTGGCAATGTAGTTGTCGATGACGTCGGCGATGTCGAGGAAGGCGGCCTTTTGTTCGCGCAGCTCCCGGCGTTTTTCCCGGTAGACGATGTAGCGCCGGGCAACGCCATAAAGGCGCGACTCCATGAGCACCAACTCCACGGCATCCTGGACATGCTCCTGCTCGGGCACGTCGTTGCCAAGCTCAGCCAGCTTCCCTTCAACCTTCCCGGCCAGCCGGGTGGCCAGGAGCGGGTCCTTGATGCCGCTGGCCTTGAGGGCTTTCAAGATGGCCTGGGCAATGCGCTGGGTGCTCCACGTCTCCAGACAACCGTCGCGTTTGCGAATCTGCTTGGGCATGGTTCCTCTCCTCCCCGTGGCTGGCAATCGGCCTGAAAGGTTGCAAGGTGAGCGCGTGTCCGGCCGGCAGCAGCGACCCGATCTCCCTCAGGTCGGCCTCGGACAGTTCGGGCACACGGGTGGTGCGAAACTGGATGCGCCCGGCATGGGACGCGGCCAGGGCAAAGACCTGCTCCAGGCAGGCGCGGGCTGTGGCGGCATCGACCTTGTGGCCGGTTGCAAGCGGATAGTCGGCAAAGGGGGCTTTGACGTCCACGGCCAGGTGCACGTCGGGGTGGCCGGCTAAGAGCTCGGCCAGGACATCCGGGCGCAGGCCGTTGGAATCGACCTTGACCGGCAGGCCCGAGGCGGCAACGGCTGTGGCCAGATCGACCAGCCCCGGAGTCAGGGTGGGTTCGCCGCCGGTGATGACCAGTCCGTCGAGCCAGCGTTTATGGGTTGCCACAAAGCGGCGCACGTCTTTCTCGGCCACAAGCGGCCCGGTCTGGGGCGACCAGGCCAGGGCGGCGTTGTGGCAGTGGGGACAGCGCAGGTTGCAGCCGCCGAAAAAAAGCACGGCGCTCAGGCGTCCCGGCCAATCGCAAAGGGACATGGGCTCGATGCCACGCACGAGCTTCCAGGCGGATGTGTAGGTCATTTTGTAAACGATGCCGAAATGATAGAAAGATTGTTCGACCCCCGGCCCGCTCCCCAACGCGCCGAGGCTGGGACGTCCCCAACACTCCCCAAGCCGCTTTCGTCATACGCCCGGGACCGATGAAATCAAGGGGCCGGCCGGCTTGCCGACAGATCGAATCCGGCAAGGCCGCGCCATGCCGGACGATCTTTTTTTCGAGAAAGCGGCAGGCGGCAAAAGCGGTTGCGTCATCAAAAGAGCAGGGCGTCGCCCAGGGTCCACACCTGGGACCAGCGGCCGGTCAGTTCCAGGTCAACGACCGCTTCCTGGTCCTTGAGCCAATCCGGGACGATGAACTCGTACCGGGCGCTTATCGGGGTCCAGCGGTCGGTGAGGTTTTGCAGGGCAAAAAGGAGTCGGCGGCCGCCGTTTGGGTGGGTGGCCCAGATCCGGACCATGCCGTCCTGGCCGACCCGGGGGAAAAACGACAGCCGGTCCCGGCTGGTGGCCAGGGTCAGGCGAATGACGCCCGGCCGGGAAGGATCGGCCGGGGTGCGGGCCGACCATTCCCCCAGGCGGCTGTCCGGGACTGTTGCGATGTTGTCGCGCTCGGCCGGGAGCCCGGCCTGGGTGGCGTCGGTTGTCGGGCTGAAGCGTTCTTCGAGATAGTTTGCCAGCAGGCTGGCGGTGAGATGGCGTTCGGCGCTGTCCAGGCAGGCTGCCGCGTCCCGGGCCGGACAGAAAAAGGCTTCCAGGCCGGTGAGGCGCAGGGTCTCCTGGGAGCCGCCGGCCAGGGTCGGGGTGCGGGAGGTCGCGCGCAGGAGGAGGTCCACGGTCAGGGTGGTGTAGGGGGCGTCGCGGCGCAGGGCGATCTGGCGCTGATGGGTGGCGTCGTAGCCGGTGGACAGGGGGTGGCTGGTTGGCGGCTCGTCGTCAAAGCGCACCAGGGCGGCCAGGGTGTTGTCCTGGCCGGTGTTGTCGAAAAGGACATTGATGCGGATTTCCTGGGGTTCTGGCGGGGCGTTGAGGGCGAAGACGGCCCGCACCTGCCCCTGGGCGTCGTTTTGGATGGGAATAATGGCCGGCCCTCGGGCGTTTTGGTGGTGGCGCACCCCCCGGGCAATGTTGGCTGTGGCGAAAAAATCCCGGTAGCCCATGGGCAGGCCGGCCCGGCCCGGCAAGGCGGGAATGCGGCGAACCGGATCGCGGGGCACGGACAGGGCCAGGACCGTTGAGGTTTCGATCTGGTGGCGCACGGCCCCCCGGCCAATGCGCGCATCGAAATCGTCAGCGCTTTCTGCTAGATAGCCCCAATGGCCGCCGGCAGCAAAGAGCAGGGTGGCGGTCCGGTCGTCCGGGGTCAGGCCGGGGTTGTCCACGGCGTTTGGCCGGGGCGACTGGGCCAGGTACCAGGACACGACATTGCCGTAGAAGGCGTTGCCAAAGGAAACCACCGTGGCCGGGCCGAAAAGTCCGGCGATCCCGGCGGCGGCCAGCTTGTAGTTGTTGCCGATGATCGGCACCTGGTAGCTGCCGACGGCGTAAAACCGGTCCCGGTGCCACAGGAGCGGACCCAGGGCAGCCAGGGCCAGCACGGCCACGGTGACGGCCGGCAGCCGGGGGGACAGCCGGGGCAGGCAGCCCAGTCCGGATGCCATGGCCAGGGCGATGGGGATGCCAAGGCCCGACAGGTGGCGGGCATAGAGCCCGGTGGCCTTGCCCAGGGCCACAAGGAGGCCGAGCGGCACCAGGGTGAGGATGGCAAGCAGGGTAAAGGACCGGCGGTCGGCCCGCAGCAGGGCCCAAAAGCCCAGTCCGGCGGCAAGCGCCACCAGCAGCCGGGCCAGGGGGATTTCGAAGAGGTACAAAACGCCCAAAAGGGCCTCGCCAACGGCTCGGGCCGCGTCGGCCATGGTTTCGTCGGAAGCGGCAATGAGGGCCGGGGTCTGGCTGGCCCGGATCAGCCCGAAATAGGCGGCAGCGGTGATGCCGGCGCAGCCGGCGGCGTAGAGGAGCACAGCCGGCATCCGGGACCGGGGCCGGGCCAGGGGCGGGACGAGCAGCAGGCAACAGCCCATGGCGGCCAGCAGGGGAAAGGACAGGTAATGGGTGGCGACCATGAGCGCGGCGCTGGCCAGCAGGCCCCAGATGGAGCGCAGCCGGCCGTCCTTGAGGAAGCCGGCCAGGAAATACAGGGCGCACAGGTAAAAAAAGAGCCACAGGGAATAGGGCCGGGCCATGCGGGACAGCCACAGGTCCTGGGGCATGGCCAGCCACAGTGCGGCAGCGGCCAGGCCCACAGGCCGGGAGAAAAGGCGCGTGCCCACGGCCATGACCAGGGCCACGCAGCCAAGGCCGGCCAGGGCCGGCAGCAGGCGCACGATAAAATCGTTTTTCCCCAGAGTGAGAAAGGCCTTGAGCAGCAGATAGAACAGCGGGGGATGTTCTTCCAGGCTTTGCGACAGCTCCAGGATGGCGGAAACCGGGAGGCTGGCATTGAGCGGTGCGGCCGCCTCGTCCAGCCACAGCGACGGCGCGCCGAGGCGGTAAAAGATCAGAAAGGCTGCAAGGCCAAGGACAAGGGTGGGGATACTCCGGGATTGGCGTGCAACAACGACGCTCAAGCGGTCAAACACACTCCCCACAACCACCTCAAATGGGATGCAATAACTTGAGAGTGGTCCGCTAACGTCGGGAAAGTCAATACGATAGGCGGACGGTATCCAAAATGTCATGGAGCCGGGCCGTGGCCGCCCGGCTCCTGTGCCGCCGGTTTGCCGCCGGGCATCGCAGCCGTTGCCCCCGGGCCGGGCCTCGGCTACGGTGGCCCCATGCAAAGAGCCGGTTTTTCCTTTCTTATATGTCCCGACCCGGAAATCATCCGGGAGCGGGTGGAACGCCTGCTGGCGGATTGCGGCCAGTCGTTTGCCCGGGAGGTGTTCTGGGGCGATGAGGAGATTGGCGCGCCGTTTTGGAGCGCCCTGACCGTGGCCAGCCTTTTTGCCGGCCGCCGGGCCGTGGTGATGCGCCGGGCCGAGGCCTTGCCGGCGGAGTTCTGGCCCAAGCTGGCCCCGGCGCTCAAGGGCTTTAACGACGCGGTCTGGCCGTTTTTCTGCCTGGAAGGGCCCCTTGACCGCAAGGGTGGGCCGAAGTTGCCCAAAACCCTGGCCGATCAACTCTATTTCAAGGTGGCCCAAAAGCGCAAATGGGTGTTCGTCTCGCCCGGCCTGACCCGCCGGGACATGGGGCCGCGCCTGTCGGACTGGGCCGCCCGCCGGGGGCTGGCCCTGGGGCCGGGCGTGGCCGAGGCCCTGGCCGGGGCGCTGCCGCCCTCCCTGGCCCATGCCGACAACGAGCTGGCCAAGCTGGAACTGGCCCTGGGCGACCGCACCAGCCTGGAGCTGGCCGATCTGGGCCTCTTGTCCCATCACGAGGGCATGGACGGCTTTGCCTTTCTCGACGCCCTGGCCGGCGGGCGCGACCCGACCCTGGTGTGGCGGGAGATTTTCGACAAGGAACTGGCCGGCGAGGAGATGATTTTCCCGTTTATCGGGCTTCTGCTCTACGAAGCCCGGATGATGTGGCGTCTGGCCGTGGGCGAGGCCGACGACGTGCGCCTGCCGCCCCAGGTGCGCCAGAAAAAAGAGGCCATGGCCCGGCGGCTGGGGGCGGCCGGCCTGACCCGGATCTTTGAAGCGGCCTTTGCCGCCGAGGCCGGCATCAAAACCGGAGCCAGAAAGCCGGATCAGGCCATGGAGTTTCTGACCGCCGAACTTTTCCGGCTTTTTGGCGGCCAGATGCGGGCTTCCCCCCGGGTTTCCCCATGACAGGGCCGGAATGTTCCCTTTTTTCGGCTGCAGATTGTCGGTTTTTCCTGCCCATCCGCCACAAACGCCTTGCCCGGACCGCAAACCATGCTTAGTAAGAAAGAATCGCCACACTACCTCGGCCATCGCCGCCGCCTCAAAGACCGGCTGCTGGAAAATCCGCGCGCCCTGGCCGACTATGAAGTGTTGGAGCTTGTCCTGGGCTACGTCAACATCCGCCGCGACAACAAGCCCCTGGCCAAGGAACTGCTGCAGCGGTTCGGCAATGTGCGCGGCGTGCTGACGGCGCGCCTGGAGGAAATGCGGGACGTGGCCGGTTTCGGCCCGGGAGCCGAGGAATTCCTGACCCTGTGGCGCGAGGTCTGGGCCAGGTTCCACGAGCAGCCGCTCAAGGACCGCATGGTGCTTAACAGCCCCGAGATCGTGGCCGAAATGGGCCGCTCGCGCATCGGGGTCAAGGAGCACGAGGAATTTTGGATGGCCCTGGTGGACACCAAGAACCGGCTGATCGGCTGGGAACAGGTGAGCAAGGGCACGGTGGACCAGGCTGCGGTTTATCCGCGTGAGGTCATTGCCGCAGCCCTGCGCCACAAGGCCAGCGGGGTGATCCTGGTCCACAACCATCCCGGGGCCGACCCACGGCCCTCGGTCGAGGATGTGGAATTCACCCGGCGCATTGTCAGCGCCGCCCGGGAAATGGACATCCGGGTCCTTGACCACCTGGTGGTGACGGAAAACCGGTTTTTCAGCTTCCAGGCCGAAGGCATGATCTAACCCAAGGAGGCGCTCCATGACGGCGACGGATGCCACTGCAAAGGCGACGCCAAGCCTGCACGCCACCATCTCCGGCACGGTGCAGGGCGTGTATTTCCGGGCCTGGGTCTGTGATCAGGCCGTCAGTCTCGGGCTTAACGGCTGGGTGCGCAATCTGGCCGACGGTCAGGTGGAAGTGCTGGCCCAGGGCGCTCCCGATGCCCTGGCCGCCCTCAAGGAGCGCCTGCCCCAGGGCTCGCCCCTGGCCCGGGTGGATTCGGTGACGGCCACCATGATCGATTACGACAAGGCCTATACGGCCTTTGCCATTCGCGGCTAGGCCGGCCGCCATTCGTTGAGGCCGCCTCTTCGGAGGCGTGATCGGCCCCTGTGCCGCTTTCGAAGCAGACAAGGAGTCTTCGCACCATGGACAAAGAACACGACCCGCAGGCGGTCCCCGAGGCTGATGCCCCCGAGGCCGACGCCCCCAAGGCCGACGCCGCTCCGGTGGCTGCCGGGACCGAAGGCGACGAGACGAGTCCGCCCGATATTCCAACCGAATTGCCGGTGTTGCCCGTGCGCGACATCGTGGTTTTCAATTATATGATCCTGCCGCTGTTTGTCGGCCGGGACAAGTCGGTCCAGGCCGTGGACGCGGCCTTAAACGGCTCGCGCTACATATTGGTGCTCACCCAGAAGGATGAGAAGGTCGACGACCCCGGGGCCGACGACCTCTACCGGGTCGGCACCGTGGGCATGATCATGCGGATGCTCAAAATGCCTGACGGCCGGCTCAAAGTGCTGGTCCAGGGCCTCACCCGGGCCCGGGTGAAGGAATTCAGCTCGTCTGAGCCCTATCTCCAGGCCTCGGTGGAAGTGCTGGCCGAGCGCGATCCCAAGGAAGCGACCCTGGAGCAGGAAGCCATGATGCGGGCCGCCCGGGAGCAGAGCGAGAAGATCCTGTCGCTTCGGGGCATGGCCTCGGCCGATATCATGGCTGTTTTAAACAGCGTCAACGAACCCGGCCGGCTGGCCGATCTGGTGGCGTCGAACCTGCGGATGCGGGTGGAAGAGGCCCAGCGGCTGCTGGAGTGCGAGGACCCGGTGGAGCGGCTGCGGCTGGTCAACGACCAGCTGGTCAAGGAAGCCGAAGTGGCCACCATGCAGGCCAAGATCCAGAACATGGCCAAAGAGGGCATGGACAAGGCGCAAAAAGACTTCTTCCTGCGTGAGCAGCTCAAGGCCATTCGCCGGGAGCTTGGCGAGGGCGGCGAGGAGTCCGACGACCTTGAGGAGCTCAAAGAGGCCCTGGACAAGGTCGGGATGCCCAAGGAGGTCAAAAAGGAGACGGACAAGCAGCTCAAGAGGCTGGTGTCCATGCATCCCGATTCCTCCGAGGCCGGCGTCATCCGCACCTATCTCGACTGGATGGTGGACCTGCCCTGGAAAAAGCTCTCCAAGGACCGGCTCGACATCAAGGAAGCCAAGCGCATCCTCGACGACGACCATTTCGATCTGGAAAAGGTCAAGGAGCGCATCCTCGAATACCTGTCGGTTCGAAAGCTCAATCCGGGCATGAAAGGCCCCATCCTGTGCTTTGTCGGCCCTCCGGGCGTGGGCAAGACCTCCCTTGGCCGGTCCATTGCCCGGGCCCTTGGCCGCAAGTTCGTGCGCATGTCCCTTGGCGGGATGCGCGACGAGGCGGAAATCCGGGGCCACAGGCGCACCTACATCGGCTCCATGCCCGGCCGGGTCATCCAGAGCATCAAGCAGGCCGGCACCCGCAACCCGGTCATCATGCTCGATGAGATCGACAAGGTCGGCTCGGACTTCCGGGGCGATCCGTCCTCGGCGCTCCTTGAGGTGCTTGATCCCGAACAGAACAATTCCTTCTCGGACCACTACTTAAACGTGCCCTTTGACCTGTCCAAGGTGATGTTCATCTGTACGGCCAACATGCTCGACACCATTCCGGCGGCGCTCCTTGACCGCATGGAAGTGATCCGCCTGCCCGGCTACACCGAGCAGGAGAAGGTCAAGATTGCCCGGCGCTACATTCTGCCGCGCCAGATCGAGGAAAACGGCCTGGCCACTGCGGACGTGTCCATCTCCGATCTGGTGGTGGCCCGGGTGATCCGCGACTACACCCGCGAGGCCGGCCTGCGAAACCTGGAGCGCGAGATCGGTTCGGTGTGCCGCAAGCTGGCCCGGCGCAAGGCCGAGGGAGAGGAGCCGCCCTTCCGGGTGACGGTTTCCTCGCTGGAAAAGCTCCTTGGACCGGCCCGGTTCATGGACGACGAGCGCGAGGCCGATCTGCCGCCGGGCGTGGCCGTCGGTCTGGCCTGGACCCCGGTTGGCGGGGTGCTTTTGCACATCGAGGCGGCCACCACCCCGGGCAAGGGGGCGGTGCATCTGACGGGCAAGCTTGGCGAGGTGATGAAGGAGTCGGCCCAGGCGGCGCTGACCTATGCCAAGTCCCGGGCCAAGGAACTCGGCATCAACCCCGAAGCGTTTGAGAAAAACGACATCCACATCCACGTGCCGGCCGGAGCCACGCCCAAAGACGGCCCGTCGGCCGGCGTCACCCTGGTCACGGCGCTGATTTCGCTTTTGACCAACACGCCGGTGTGCAACGATCTGGCCATGACCGGTGAGATCACGCTTCGCGGCCGGGTGCTGCCGGTTGGCGGCATCAAGGAAAAGATCCTGGCGGCGGTGGCCGCCGGCATGAAGCAGGTCATCATTCCGGCCAAGAATATGAAGGACATCCTGGATATTCCCAAGGACCTGCGCGGGCGCATCAAGATCATGCCGGTGGAACGCATCGACGAGGTCTGGCCGTTGGCCTGCGCCAAGCCCGAGGTTGCGGCCGAGGCTGCGACGGCGCAGACGCCCGAGGCGACGGCCTAGACGAACGAGTCCGTATGGACAGCGACCAAGAGGCCGGGGCGGAGACGCTCCGGCCTTTTTTGCGGTGCAGCCCCGCCTTTGCGCCGCCCTGTACGGCTCCAAAAAAGCCGGGGAAAATACCTTCACCCCGCACCGATCCGCCACAGCCGGCGTCCCGGCCTGATCCGGGGCATGTCGGCGTGGGTGTGGCAATCCGATCTGATCTGGTGTATGTCTCAAGAATGCGGGGACACCGGTTCTCGCGTCTGCCCTGAATTTTAATACGCTGTTTTTGTTGGTTGTTTTGTAAGCCGCCATCAGGCGGCCAAACTTTTTTCCCGCAATTGACAACGCTTAGGAACAACGCCCCATGACCAACCTTCCCCTGCCCGCCGATCTGCCCGAGGCTGCTGTCAACGACAACGCCATGGTGGTCCTGTCCAAGCGCTACCTCAAAAAGAACCCCGACGGCTCCCCCGAGGAGGACGTCCGGGGACTGTTCTGGCGCGTGGCTGCGGCCATCGCCGCCGAAGAGGCCAAATATCCCGATTCGTCCTGCACCCCGGAGGCCCTGGCCCGGAAATTTTACGATCTCATGGTCGGGATGCGGTTTCTCCCCAACTCCCCCACCCTCATGAACGCCGGCACCCCGCTTGGGCAGTTGGCCGCCTGCTTCGTGCTGCCGGTCGGCGATTCCATGGACGAGATTTTTGACGCCGTGAAGTTCGCCGCGCTTATCCACAAATCCGGCGGCGGCACGGGCTTTTCCTTTTCGCGGCTTCGCCCCAAAAAAAGCCGCGTCGGCTCAACCGGCGGCGTGGCCTCCGGGCCGGTGTCGTTCATGCGGATTTTCAATACCGCAACCGAGCAGGTCAAACAGGGCGGCACCCGGCGCGGGGCCAACATGGGCATCCTGCGGGTCGACCACCCCGACATCCTGGAATTTATTTCCTGCAAGGAACGCGAAAACGAACTGCAGAATTTCAATATCTCGGTGGCGCTGACCGAACGCTTCATGCAGGCCGTGGAAAAGGGCGAGGACTACGACCTGATCGACCCCCGGGACGGCTCGGTGCGAAGCCGGCTTTCGGCCAGCGAGGTCTTTGCCCTGCTCGTGCGCAAGGCCTGGGAATCCGGTGATCCGGGCATCGTCTTTCTCGACCGCATCAACCGCGACAACCCCACCCCGGCCCTGGGCGACATCGAGTCGACAAATCCCTGCGGCGAACAGCCACTCCTTCCCTTTGAAGCCTGCAATCTCGGTTCCATAAATTTATCGGTATTTTACGATCCGCAGGCCAAGGACGGCATCGACTGGAAGGGCCTGGCCGAAACCGTGCATCTGGCCGTGCGCTTCCTCGACAACGTCATCGACGCCTCGCGCTATCCCTTTGAACAGATCACCGAAATGGTCCACGCCAACCGCAAGATCGGCCTTGGCGTCATGGGCTTTGCCGATCTGCTCTATCTCCTTGGCGTGCCCTACGACAGCACCGAAGCCCTGTCCCTGGCCGAGAAGCTCATGGAGACCATCCAGGCCGAGGCCCGGTCCGCCTCCAAGCTCCTGGCCGCCGAACGCGGCCCCTTCCCGGCCTACCCCGAATCCATCTACGGCAAACGCAATCTCGGCCCCTACAGAAACGCCACCACCACCACCATCGCCCCCACCGGCACACTGTCCATCATCGCCGGCTGCTCGTCCGGCATCGAGCCGCTGTTTGCCCTGTCCTTTGCCCGCCATGTCATGGACGGCGAAAAGCTCGTGGAGGCCAACCCCCATTTCGTGGCCGCCCTCAGGGCCGCCGGAGCCCACTCCGACGCGCTCATGGAGGAGGTCACCCGCAAAGGCTCCATCGCCCACATCGGGATGCTGCCCGAGAACCTGCGCGAAGTCTTCGTCACCGCCATGGACATCGAGCCGGTCTGGCACCTCAAAATGCAGGCCGCCTTCCAGAAATATACCGACAACGCCGTATCCAAGACCGTCAACCTGCCCGGCACAGCCACCCAGGAAGACATCCGGGGTATTTACTGGATGGCCTACGAACTGGGCTGCAAAGGCGTGACCGTCTACCGCGACGGCTGCAAGGCCAATCAGGTGCTGTGCACCGGCGACGGCGCTCCGGCCGACCCGGCCAAGAAGCCAACCAAGGTGCGCACCCGCCCGGACATCGTTTTCGGCTTCACCCAGAAGGTCAAAACCGGCATGGGCGAACTCTATCTCACCGTCAACGAGATCGACGGCAAACCCTTCGAGGTCTTCGCCACCATCGGCAAATCCGGCCGTTCGGTGACGGCCAAGGCCGAAGCCATCGGACGCCTCGTGTCCCTGGCCCTGCGCTCCGGGGTCAGTGTGGACGACATCGTGGGCCAGCTCAAAGGCATCGGCGGCGAAAACCCGGTGTTCCAGAAAAAAGGCCTGCTGCTCTCCATCCCCGACGCCGTGTCCTGGGTGCTGGAAAACCGCTACATGGAAGGCCGGACCGTGCGCGACGACACCGGCACGCTCGGCCACCCGCAATGCCCGGACTGCGGCTCGGACCTCGTCTTCGAAGAAGGCTGCCACGCCTGCAAAAACTGCGGCTATACCAAGTGTGGATGATGATTGAGAAGAGAAAGATACGAAGAGAATAAAGACGCCTCCGGCGGCCGGGGGGATGATCCCCCCCGGACCCCCTCGATGGAAAAGGGGGTGGGGCGTGGCGCAAGCGCGCACGAACGCGGCAACTTTTTGGAAAAACGTCTGCCCCTCTCGCCCCTCCCTCGCCAGGGAGGGTCCGGGAGGGGGTTACCCCCTCCCGGCCGCCGGAGGCATCTTCTCCTACTCTTCCACGAGGTCTTTTTGAGCAAAATAGACGACATCATCGCCCGTATGGAGGCTCTGGAAAAGGAGCTGGCTGCGGAGTTCGATCACGTCGGCACTGAGGTCCGCTACACCATTGAGCGCAAAAAGGTCCATTTCACCAAAGAGATCCAGCAGCGGCACAAGCTGCTGGCCACGAAATGGTCGGCGTATGTCGCTGCATCCGGTTTTCTGAGAATGCTTACCATGCCGATCATCTGGGGAGCCGTCATCCCGGCCCTTATCATGGACCTTTCCATCACCTTTTATCAGTTCGTCTGCTTCCCCATCTATGGCATCCCCAAGGTGCGGCGTTGCGATTACATCGTCATTGACCGCCACGCCCTGTCCTATCTCAATTGGATCGAAAAACTCAGCTGCGTCTACTGCGGCTATTTCAACGGCCTGCTCGCCTTCGTGCGCGAGGTGGCCGCCCGCACCGAACAATACTGGTGCCCCATCCGCCATGCCCGCACGCCCAAGTCCACCCACTCCCGCTACCGGTTCTTCCTGGAATACGGCGACGCCGAAGGCTACCGGGCGCGCCTGGAAACCGTGCGCCGCCAGTTCGACGATCTGCGCGGACGCGGCAAGGGGAAGTGAAGGGAGGGGAAGAAGGAAGATGCCTCCGGCGGCCGGGGGATGATCCCCCCGGACCCCTGCAAAGGGAAAAGTGGGATGGAGCCGGCAGGCACAGGGTGGGTTGCGTGGTCAAGGATGCGCCGTGAACCACATTCCGACCGCGCTCCGACCGCGCTTCCACCCACCCTTTGAAAAGAAGAAAGTTTTTGGGGAGGGTGGGGGCGTGGGGGAGGGAACCCCTTTTTCCCAAAAAGGGGTTCCCTCCCCCACATCCTCTCTCGTCCTCACGCCACTTCAGCTACTTGCACAACCACAGGGCCGCGTGTTCGATGCCGCGCAGGATTTTGAGGCTGGTGGTGGCGAAGACGTGTTCCAGCGAGGAGGGCTTGTGGCTGGTGCGGCCGATGGCCACGGCAGCATATTTGCCTTCGTTGGCTTCGGCCAGGATGGTCCGGGCCGGATTGGCCGAGGTGAGCACTTTGACGCTGATGCGCGCATCGGGCACGCCGTTGGCTTTGACTTCGGCCAGGGCGCGGCCGAAGATTTGTTCCGCGTCGATGCAGCGGTCATCGGTGCAGACATGGAGCAGGGTGATGGAATGTTCCGGATCGTGGCGCACCATGTACCCGGCATGGTCGGCCACCCGCATGCATTCGTCCGACCCATCCACGCACACCAGCACGTTTTTGCGGCCGCGCTCCGGGTTGCGGCAGATCCAGATGGGAAACGACAGCGATTCCCATAGGATGCGGTGCGACACCGAATCCGTCACCATCTCCTCAAACCAGGACAGGCCCCGCCGGCCCAGCACGGCCGCATCGTAAAGGCCTTCCTCGGATTCCCGGACGATCTCCTTGACTGTGCCGAGCTTGCCCCGGGAAAATTTGACCAGCACCTGATCTTTGGAAAAGCCCATGGAATAGAGCCATTCCTTGGCCTTTGCCATGGCCGGCACACCGAGCAGGGCTTTGTCTTCCTCAATATGCACGATGGCTTCGGGATTGGCGTCCAGATCGATGGGATCGAGCCGCCAATCGGGTTTGCGCGGCACAACATAGAACAGGGTCAGCTTGAGGTCGGTTCGGTTCGAGAAGAAATTGTAGACGAATCGAAGGCTTTGGGACGTTTGATACTCGTTGCTGACGGTCACCAGGAGATGTTTTTCCATGAGCCTGATCCTTGGGGCGCAGGAGCCCGAGGTCAAGGGTGTTTTATAGGAAGGCCAGTGCAAAAAATCGAGAGCGGATGCCTCCGGCGGCCGGGGGGATGATCCCCCCGGACCCCTGCAAAGGGGCAAAGACGGGTTGATGGCTTTCCCATTGCATCAGGTCGGCCAAGGGCCGTGGCAACAGCCGCGCAAAGGTGTCGCAAACAACCGTTGCCCCGGCGGCCAAAGGGCCGTGGCTGCGTCAACCCCCTGCAATTGAAGACGGTGGCCGGCCCTGTCGGGGGCTGTCGCCGGGAACCCGGCTGGTTGCAGAAGGGTCATTTGTCTTGGATAAAACATCTTGCGTCAGGTTGGAAAGGGCTTATTGTCTCTCTCGACGTTGAGAGTCAATTTCAAGGAGTCCGGTCTATGGATACGCTGATCGTGGTTGTGATCGTGGCGGTGGCGGCCTGGTATGTGTACCACAAGTTTTTCGGCAAAAAGGCCGGTTCGTGCGGCTGCGGCTGCAGCGGCGGCTCGTGCGGCAGCGGGTCCGGGCCGCAAAAGGGTGCATCGTCGTGTTGCGACCAGCCGGGCAAGCGCCTGTAGCGGCATATTCCCGAGGGTATCCGGCCACCTGCAGCCTGCCGGTATTTTGGGCCGCCGGAGACAAATGCTCCCCGGCCATCGGTGCGGCTGCCTTTCTTGGCGCAAGGCCCGGCAGACGTCGGGCCTTGCGCCGTTTGAGAGCTTAGAAATTCTCGAATTCGGTGTCGTCGCTGCCCCCGGGGGTTCCCTGCAGGACAATGCGCGCGCCGCCATGCCGGGGTCTGCCGCCGTGGGGCAGGGCTTTGGGGGCTTTGCCCGGGCCGGCCGGGCGGCGCTGCCGGGCGGCTGGTTCCTGGGAGCGCCGGGGGGTGTCCACCTGGAAAAAGGCGATGATGGCCCGGAGCTGTTCCGACTGCCCGGAGAGTTCCTCGGCAGTCGAGGCCAGTTCTTCCGAGGCTCCGGCATTTTGCTGGATGGTCTGGTCGAGCTGTTGCAGGGCTTTGTTGACCTGGCTTGCCCCGGCGCTCTGCTCCTGGCTGGCGGCGCTGATTTCCTGCACCAGTTCGGCGGTGCGCTGGATGTTGGGCACGAGCTGGGTAAGCAGGGCGTTGGCCTGGACCGCCACGTCGGTGCTGTCCTTGGCCAGGGTGGTGATTTCCGAGGCCGCCTGCTGGCTGCGCTCGGCCAGCTTGCGCACTTCCGAAGCCACCACGGCAAAACCCCGGCCGTGTTCGCCGGCCCGGGCCGCCTCGACTGCGGCATTGAGGGCCAGCAGGTCGGTCTGGCGGGCGATTTCTTCGATGATCGAGATTTTGCCGGCGATCTGCTTCATGGCCGCCATGGTCTGGACCACGGCCTCGCCGGACTCCTTGGCATCCTTGGCCGCCTTGACGGCGAGGCTTTCGGTTTGCCGGGCGTTGTCCGCGTTTTGCTGGATGCCTGAACTCATCTCCTCCATGGAGGAGGAGGACTCTTCCACGGCCGCAGCCTGTTCCGTGGCTCCCTGGGAGATGGCCTCGGCCGAGGCGGAAAGCTCTTCGCTGCCGGCGGCCACATTGTCCGTGCCGGACTGCACATCCATGACGATTTCGGTCAGCGTTTCGATCATCCGGGCCAGGGATTCGAGCATGACGTCATTTTCCGAGCGCTTGACGACCTGGACGCGCAGGTCGCCGGCAGAGAGTTGCTTCGCGGTCTGGGCGACCTGGATTTCGGCCGCAATGAGGGCGGCGATGGAGGGCATGAGGACGTCTTTTTCCGAGCGTTTGGCGACTTCGATGTCCAGGTCGCCAAGGGACAGCTTTTTGGCCACGCCGGCGATTTCCCGTTCCGCCGCCAGGAGCTTGCCCATGGAAATGAGCAGGACGTCCTGAGGCGAGCGGGGCGTGATCTCGACATCGAGATTGCCCAGAGCCATCTGTTCGGCCACGGTTGCGACCTGCTGCAGGGCGGCCACCATGGACCCCAGGGATTCGAGCATGACGTCGGCATCGGACCGCTTGGTCACATTGACCTGCAGATCGCCCGAGGCCACGGTTTTGGCCAGCGTAGCCACCCGTTTTTCGGCCTGGGCCAGATTGATGAAGGCCAGGAGCAGTTTGTCGTCGTCGCAACGGGGCTTGAGGGCCACATCCAGGTTGCCGTCGGCGAGTTGCTGGGCGGCGGCGGCCACGGCCTGCTCCGACCGGGCCAGTTCACCGATGGAAATGAGCAGGGAATCCTCCGGTCCCCGGGGTGTTATCGACACGGAGAGATCGCCCCTGGCGATATGGGCCGCCACCTCGGCCACCTGTTTTTCCGAGGCCGCGACCAGACGCAGGGCGTCGGCCAACTGGCCCAGTTCGTCACGCTGCGAAACAGGGAGCGTCTGTCCCAGGTCGCCCTGGGCCAGGCTCCGGGCAAAGGCGGCGCCGGCAGCCAGCGGCCGGGTAATCGAGCGCGCGGTCATGATGGAGATGAAAAAGGCCAGCAAGGCTCCAAGGAGGGTCATGGCGGCGGTGACGCGGCTGGCGTTCTGGCGCTGGCTGTCAAAGGCTTCGTCGCCGGCCAGGTTTTCCTTGGCCAGGGACGTGCTGATCTCTTCAAGGGGGGCAAGCGTGGCCACGCGGATGGTATCCACCTGTCCGTCCATCTGTCGGATTTCCTCCTCCAGCGCGTCGGTGGAACCTTCCTTGCCGGAGGCGGCCACGAGGGTCTCAAGCTTGGGCAGCATCTTTTTTTCAAAATGCTCAAGATAGTTGGCGTAGCTGTCGGCAAAGCGGCCGGCCAGCGCCCGCTCTTCGGCGGTGTCGGCCAGGGATTGGACAAGGCGGATGTCTTCTTTCGCCTTGTCCTTGGCCTTGGCGAAATCGGCCTTGGTCTGGGCCAGTTCCCGATTGATCTGGGCATCGCCGATAAT
Source organism: Desulfovibrio sp. DV (assembly GCF_001936595.1). GTDB lineage: Bacteria > Desulfobacterota > Desulfovibrionia > Desulfovibrionales > Desulfovibrionaceae > Solidesulfovibrio. The sequence goes on along the minus strand of NZ_MLBG01000003.1, from coordinate 80,309 downwards.
GGCGTACAGGCCGCTTACCCGCAGGGAGACGTCCATGACGGCCTTGGCGTCCAGGGCGCGCTTGGCCCCTTCGTCCTGAATTGTGCCCAGATGCTCCATAGCAACCAACTGGTAGGCGGCCAGGCCGATGAAGATGGCGATGACCAGGGTGAACCCGCCAAAGAGCTTGTACCCCACCTTGATGTGCTTAAACATGCCGACACCTCATTGTGACGCAGACGACCGTCCGGGCAGGACGTGTCGGGTGCCTGTCTGACCGAAGTCAGATCGTTAAAGAATCCCCCCTCGTTCCTAGAACAGAAAGCAAGTTGTTGTCTATTGGGTACGTGGTTGGTGCATTGGTGCATTGATGCTGTTGTGCTCGTTTTGCGGCTGCCGGCTGTCGGATGGTGCGGCCGGGCGGCCTCTGGCGGTCGGGCCTGGATCTGGCTGCATGGCCGGCCGAGGGCCGGGGCCTTGACAGGAGTGCAACGGCTGGTTCGCAGGGACGCAGGATGCCTTTAACAGGCGCCGGGAACCTTGCCGTGCCTGGGGTGCACCAGGGGCGTGGCCGCGGGAGTGGCGGTGGAAAGGCGACACGAGAGTCCGGGAGCCGGGTCTGGCCTCGCGTCCATGGTCGGTGGCGGGGCAGTGCTTTGGCGGGAGGGGGCGGCGGCCAGCCCGGCAGGGCGCGGGGCTGGCCGACTGGGGGCGCGCTCAGACGTTCTGGCGCACCCAGCCCACGATGTCGGCGGCGCTTCTGGCCCCGGAGATGCGAGCCTTTTCCTTGCCGCCCAGAAACAGGGCCAAGGTCGGCACGCCCTGGATGCGCATCCGGTTGGCGATGGCGGCTTCCTCCTGGGTGTCGCATTTGGCCAGGATCACCCGCGGGTGGAGCATGGCCGCAGCCTGGTCGTAGGCCGGGGCCATGCCCCGGCACGGGCCGCACCAGGGAGCCCAGAAATCCACCAGCACGGGCAGGTCGCTTTTGGCCAGAAACACGTCGAAATTGGCTGCCGTCAGGGTGATGGGATGGGGAGCCAGAATGGGGGCACGGCATTTGCCGCACACCGGGCCGCTGTCCAGGCGTCCGGTCTGGACGCGGTTTATGGCCTGGCACTTGGGGCACACCGCATGGATGGAATCGGGCATGGCGTCCTCGCAGGGGCTATTCGTCGCTCATGGAGAAATCAACGCGGATTTTAAAGAGCCGGTCGGCCGGCAGGTTCAGGATGGGGATTCCGGTCTTGGCCGTGATGGCCGCCAGTCCTTCCCGGATGGCCTCGCGGGAGGGGCCGATCATGGTGAACCAGATGTTGAGCGCGTGGGCGCGCAGATAGTTGTGGGTGACGCCGGGATGGGCGTTGACCGCGGCCGTGAAGGCGTCAAGCTTTTCCGGCGGCACCGAGGCGGCGCACAGGGTTGATTTGAAGCCGATCTTGGCCGACTGGAAGTTGGCTCCGATGCGGCGGATGATGCCTGAGGCTTTCAGGGCCCGGATGCGGGCCAGGGCTTCGGCCTCGGTCAGGCCCACCTGTTCCCCGATGGCCGCATACGGGCGCGGGGCAATGGGAAAACCGGTCTGGATGATGTCGAGAATGCGTTTGTCCGTGGCGTCCATGGTTACCGTGCTTCTGTTGGGGGTGGGGATTCTCGCTCCACCCGGTTGCGTCCGCCGGTCTTGGCCCGGTACAGGGCCTCGTCGGCGCGTTTGAGCATGTCCTGGCCTTGATCGTTTGGCCGGAAAACAGCCAGCCCGAAGCTGGCCGTCACCGGGCCGGCGGCGGCAAAGGGCGTCCCGGCCACGGCCTGGCGCAGGCGTTCGGCCATTTCCAGCCCGCCCTTGGCGTCGATGCCCGGGGCCACCACCACGAATTCCTCGCCGCCAAACCGGGTGAGGCGGTCCACCTGGCGCAGGCAGCCCCCAAGACGGGCCACCAGTTCGATCAGGACGCTGTCGCCCACGTCGTGGCCGTAGGTATCGTTTATGGCCTTGAAGTGGTCGATGTCCAGCATCACCACGGCCAGCGGCATGGCGTAGCGCTGGCTTCGGGCGGTCTCGGCGGCCAGGACGTCGCCGAGCTTGCGCCGGTTGAGCGCCTTGGTCAGGGGGTCGCGGTTGGCCAGATCAAGCAGTTCCCGGCGTTCCAGCTCCAGTTCCGTGATGTCGGTCAGGGTGAGCAGGCAGCGGTTTCGCCCGGGGAGTCGCGTGACGCCGACCTGGAAGACCTGGGGCGGGCTGTGGGGCCGGTCCGGGCGCACCAGCCGCAGCCGGTGGTCGCGGTCCAGGGCGTCGTCAGGCAGGCGACAGGCCCAGGCGGCCAGTCCCTGCGGCGGCGGCGGATCAGCCAGAAACCGGTCCAGGGTCAGGCCCCTGGCCTTGAATTCGCCAATGCTGCCAAGGCCCATGAAGCGCAAAAAAGCCCGGTTGAGGCTTGCGACCTCAGGCCCGTGGAGCACGGCCGAGGGATTGGGCGATTCGTCCAACAGGTGGCGCACGAGTTGCCAGCCGTCCTCGGCGAAACGGCGGGCGGCGATGTCGCCGACCGCGTCGTCGAGGGCCTCTTCCAGGGACTTCAGGGCAAAGGGCCGCACCACGCAGCGCAGGCCGGGCAGGGCCACGGTGGACAGGACCGCCACGATGTCTTCGGCCGTGCCGGCCAGAAACACGGCCATGTGGGGATTTACGCCCTGCATGGCCGCCAGCAGGCCGGCGGCCGGGCCATCCGGCAGGCGGGCGGCCACCACGGCCAGATCGGGCTGGCAGGCCGGGGCCATGTCCCGGGCTTCGGCCAGGGTTTCGGCCTGGACGACCACGGCAAAGCGCGGTTCCAGGAGCGCGGCCAGCACCGCCCGGGCCGTCGGATCAGGCTCGGCTAAAAAAGCGGTGAGACGCCGGGGCGCGCTGGCTGTCTCCGGTGGCTGGTGGGTCATGGCCGGGTCTCCCTGTCTGGCCGGCTCGGCCGGCCTGGCCTAGTTGGCCTGGTTGGGTAAATAAGACGGATCGCAACCCTTGTCATCGCTTGGCGAATGAGACACAGTGGCATGGTCGGCAATGTTCCGGCAAGGAGGCGAACCATGCGTCGTCAGCGCACCGCACGTCTGCTCCTGGCCTTGAGTTTGTGTCTGGCCGGACTTTTGGCCGGCCACGAAGCTGCGGCCCAACCTGTGGTGGTCTACCCCCCCGGGGTATTATCCGCCGCCCGGCTACGGACCGTATCCGCCCTATCCGCCGTACCCCGGCTATCCGGCCTATCCCTATCCGGTCTATCCCCCGCCGGGACCGGGCGTGGTCATCAATCCCTGGGGCGCGCTGGGGCTTCTTCCCGGCCCCGGTTACCGACCCGGTTACCGGCCCGGTCCCGGCTATGGGCCGGGGCCTGGCTTTAGGCCAGGACCCGGCTTTGGGCCTGTGGGGCCCGGCCCGGTGCCGGTTCCTGTTCCCGGCCGGGGGATCGGTCCCCGACCCGGCCCCGGCCCGGGGCCCATTGGTCCGGGGCCGATGGGGCCGGGACCAATGGGTCCGGGGCGGCCGGGCTGGCGGTGACGCCGCCGCTGCGCCCTGTTTGCCTGGAAAGCCCGCCCTGGGGCGGGCCAAGCCGTTTGTGAGGAGTCGCCCATGCTGCGTATGGTCCCGTTTGTCCTTGTCCTGCTCCTGCTGGCCGGTTGCGCCGGCAAGAGCGCAGCCTCCCGGCCGGAACTGGCCGGCACGCCCACGGTTTATGCCGAGGTGCTCAGCCCGCCCAACCCGCTGCTGGTCGGCTGCTTCATGCGGTCGCGGCCCTCGGAGTTCAACCGTCCCAACACCTACCATTATTGCCTGGTGGAACGGGGCGGCAAATATGCCGTGTATTACAATTGGCGCGACGGCAAGTCCGGCGAGGAGCACAAGGGCTGGATGCCGTTTACCATCGACGGCGACAGGCTCATAAGCGGCACCGATCCCAGCGCCTTTGTGGTCAAAAACGGGGCGGTCTGGCACAGCTACGGCGGCCGGGAGACCCAGCACCGCATGTTGCCTGAATAGCCCCGGTTGGCCCGGACTGCGGGCCGGACGCCGGGCCAACCGCATCTCCAATACCGGCCCGGCACAACGTGGCGTGCTCCGTTGTGCCGGGCCGGTTGCCCGTGGGGGCCGGCTGTTGCGGTTGCCGGGTCTCTTCCCCGTCCCCGCCCGGGACTGGCGGACGGAAATCGCATCCTTTTTTCTCTTTCTAGACGGTACGATTTCCGGTAAAATTCACAATACGCTGCGTGTCTCTTCGGGTGTGTCGCCTGGAGCGACACACGCCGCGTTTTGATGACGGGCTACAACCCGCAGCGCTCGCGGGATTGGTTGCGCCATAGATGGCTGTGTGGTGCGAAATACGGTTTTTAACGGTGAGGCGAACCATGTCGAAGCCAACGAAACTCTCTCATCGGGTCAGCGTCAGATTGTCCCTGAGCTATGCCATCCTTGTCATAGCGCTTATGCTGGTTGGTTTCACAGGGTTTTATGCGGCCAAGGTGATCAGCAGCAATCTGGAAACGCTGTTCGTCCGGTTCCTGCCGAGCGTTGACGCGCTTATTGAAGCGGACCGCGACCTGCACCAGCTGCTGGTGGCCGAACGGTCGATGCTGTTTACCGAAGTCGATTCCGAGCGGTTTAAGAAGCTGCAAAGCGCCTACGACACCAACCTCAAGCAGACCAAGGATCGCTTCGGCACGTTTAAGTCCCTCATGGCCACCCCTGAGGAAAAGAGTCTGGCCGGACAGTTCGATCAGGCCCTGCAGAAGTGGGAGGCGACCTCGGCCAGGGTGGTCAAGGCCCGGCTGCGCAACACCGACGAAGGCACCGCAGAAGCCATGGCCCTGTCCCAGGGCGAGGCCGACCAGCAGTTCGAGGCGATGCGGGAGTATATCAACAAGCTGACGGAACTGGAGTTGGGCTACTCGGCTGAGCGCAACACCGAATCCAAGGCTCTTTACGAACGCACCGTCCAGGTCATCGTGGGACTGACCGGGGCCATGATCCTGTTTGCCATCCTCACCGGCTGGCTGATCATCCGGGGGCTTTTGCGCAAGCTTGGCGGCGAACCGGACGAGATTGCCGCCATCGCCCGGCAGGTGGCCGTCGGCGACCTGTCCCTGGCCTTTCACGACAGCGCCCATCCGGAGAGCGTCTACGAGGCCATGCGGGCCATGGTGGCCTCCTCGACCCTGGTGGCCGAGGCCGTGGGCAAGCTGGCCCTGGGCGACCTCGACGTGACCGTGGCCCCGCGTTCGGACAAGGACACCCTCATGCGCTCCCTGGCCGCGCTCATTGCCGCTGAAAACAACATCGCCGCCCTGGCCGGCAAGCTGGCCCTGGGCGATCTCAACGTGACCGTGACCAGACGGTCGGACAGCGACCGGCTGCTCATGGCCATCGAACGGCTTATTGCAGCGGAAACCGAGATCGCCGCCATCATGGGACGCCTGAGCCAGGGCGAGCTGGCCCTGACCGTCACCCCGCGCGACCCGGCCGACAAACTGCTCCACGGCTTAAGCGAAATGATCGCCAAGGTCAGCGCGGTCATCCGCGAGGTCCAGGACGGTTCGATCAACGTGGCCACGGGCAGCGAACAACTCTCCGCCTCCTCCTCCTCCCTGTCCCAAGGCTCCACCGAGCAGGCCTCGGCCGTTGAGGAATCCTCTTCGGCCATGGAGGAAATGGCCGCCAGCATCAGCCAGACCGCGGACAACGCCAAGCAGACCGAGGCCATCGCCGTCAAGGCCGCCCGGGACGCCCAGTCCTCGGGCGAGGCCGTGGTGCAGACCATGACGGCCATGAAGGCCATCACCAGCAAGATTTCGATAATCGAGGAAATCGCCCGCCAGACCGACCTGCTGGCCCTCAATGCCGCAGTCGAGGCGGCCCGGGCCGGCGAACACGGCCGGGGATTTGCCGTGGTGGCTTCGGAAGTGCGCAAGCTGGCCGAGCGCAGCCAGGCAGCGGCAGCGGAAATCACCGGACTGGCCGCGACCTCCACGGAGATCGCCGACAAGGCCGGCCAACTGCTGCAAAAGCTCGTGCCCGACATTCAGCGCACCGCCGAACTGGTCCAGGAAATCAATGCCGCCAGCCAGGAGCAGAGCCAGGGGGCCGGGCAGGTGAACCAGGCCCTGCAACAGCTCGATCAGGTCATCCAGCAAAACGCCGCTGCCGCCGAACAGATCGCCTCCACTTCGGAGGAACTCTCGGCCCAGGCTTCCCAATTGCAGCAGACCAGCGCTTTTTTCCAGGTGCAGCGCGACGACGACTACCGGCCGGGCACCGGCCAGGGCGGCCGTCGCCAGGGCATGCCGCCGTCGGCCCGGGGCAAGGCCCTGGCCCGGCCGGCCGGCCGCAGGATGCCGGGTTCGGTCATTGCCCTGGATGATGCTGACCCGGACGACGCCCGTTTCGAACGCTACTAAGGCCTGTGGGGCCGCAAGAGTGCCCGGCTCTGCCTGGGTACAGGAAGGCCGGCGGGACAGTGTGTCCCGCCGGCCTTGTCTTTATCGGGCAGTGGCTTCACTGCGTCTGGCATCCAGAAAATACAGCACCGGCACCACCATGCGCGAGAAGATGGTGGCCGCCACTTCCCCGGCCATGAGCGAGATGGCCAGCCCCTGGAAGATGGGATCGAAAAGGATGACAAAGGCCCCGGCCACAACGCTCACCGCGGTCAGCAGCATGGGCCGGAAGCGCACCGCCCCGGCCTCTTCCACGGCCTGGGCCAGGGGAATGCCCTCGGCCCGGCGCAGCTCGATGAAATCCACTAAGATGATGGAGTTTCGCACCACGATGCCGGCCCCGGCAATGAAGCCGATCATGGACGTGGCTGTGAAAAACGCCCCGGCTGCGGCATGGGCCGGGATGATGCCGATGAGGGACAGCGGGATCGGGGCCATGATGGCCAGGGGAATGGTGTAGGAGCCGAACCAGCCGACCACCAGCACGTAGATGAGCACCATGACCACGGCAAAGGCCAGCCCCATGTCCCGGAAGACCTCGTAGGTGATCTGCCACTCCCCGTCCCATTTGAGGCTGTAGTCAAAGGTCGACTCCGGGGTGCCGTTCCAGAGAATCGGCAGCGGCGTTTTGGCCGCCTCCTGCCACACGCCAAGCCCCCGGCTGCCAAGCTCGGCCAGGGCGTCGTTGATGCGGCCGATGGCGTAGATGGGGCTTTCCTCGCTGCCGGCCACATCGCCGGTGACGTAGACCACGGGCAGGAGGTTTTTGTGGTAGATGCGGCCGGGCTGGGTGACCGTGGACACGGCTGCGATCTGGGCCAGGGACACGAGCCTGCCGCCGCTGCCGGCCACGGCCACCGACTCCAGGCTCCCGGCGTCCGGGCGCAGCCGGGGCGGCAGGCGCACCACGATGGGGGCGTCCTCACGGGCGTCGTCGTCATGGAGAAGCCCGGCCACGGTGCCGGAAAAGGACGCGGCCACGTCACGCAAGGCCCGGTCCGGGTCGATGCCGGCGGCCAGGGCCTTGTCGCGCTCGATGCGGATGACCTTTTCCGGCCTGGGGTCGTCCACAAACCAGTCCACATCCACCACGTCGGGAGTATTTACCATGGTGTCGCGCACCTGCCTGGCCAGCCGCTCCCGGCCGGCATCGGTCGGGCCGTAGATCTCGGCCACAAGCGTTTGCAGCACCGGCGGTCCGGGCGGGGCCTCCACCACCTTGATCCGGGCCCCATAATGGGCGGCGATGGGGACGAGGGTTTCGCGCACGGCCTTGGCAATGGCGTGGCTTTGCTGGCTGCGCGCACTTTTGGGCGGCAGATTGACGGCGATTTCCGCTTCGTTCTGGCCGTTTCGCAGGTAATAGTGGCGGATGAGCCCGTTAAAGGTCATGGGCGCGGCCGTGCCGGCATAGATGACGGCGTTGGTCGCGTCAGCCCGGGCCAGGGCCGCGTCGGTGAGGGCCCGGGATACGGCTGTGGTCTGCTCCAGGGTCGTGCCGCGCGGCATGTCCACGACCACGGCGAATTCGCTCTTGTTGTCGAAAGGCAGCATCTTGACCAGCACGGCCTTGGCCGGAAAAAGGGCGCAGGCTCCGGCAAACAGGGCGGCGACCAGGGAAAGAAAGCCCCAGCGCCAGACCGGGCGCTTGAGCAGCCGGTCCATGAGGCGCAGATAGAGCCGCGTGCCCAGGTCGTCGGGGATGGCGGCGTGGTCGGTCTTGCCCGGCCGAAGGGTGCGTTTGGCGGTCCAGGGCGTGACCAGAAAGGCCACCAACATGGACAGCAGCATGGCCACCGACGCGCCGATGGGCATGGGCCGCATGTAGGGGCCCATGAGTCCGCCGACGTAGGCCATGGGGGCGATGGCGGCGATGACGGTGAAGGTGGCCAGGACCAGGGGGGCGCGCACCTCGCCGACCGCGGCGACGATGACCTGGGACAGGGGTTTTTGGCGCGCACCGGGCAGGCCCAGGTGGCGCACGATGTTTTCCACGTCCACGATGGGATCGTCGACCAGGATGCCGATGCAAAAGATCAGCGCGAAAAGGGTCACGCGGTTGAGCGTGTAGCCCATGAGCCAGTAGGTGGCCAGGGTCACGGCCAGGGTGACCGGCACGGCCACCATGACCACCAGGCTGGCCCGCAGCCCCAGGAAGATGGCCACCACCCCGCCGACGGTGACGGCCGCCAGGATGAGGTGCATGAGCAGTTCATCGACCTTGTGCCGGGCGGTCTCGCCGTGGTTGCGGGTGACGGTCAACTGCACATCGGCCGGCAGGATATAGCCGCGAAGGGCCTCGATGCGCGCAAGGGCCGTGTCGGCCAGTTTGGCGGCATTTTCCCCGGCCCGCTTGGCAATGGACAACGTGACGGCCGGATGGGCCTCGCCAGGGCGCACGGCCGCGTCTTCGCCTCCGACCCCGGCCATGGCCGGTCCGGGAACGAAAAAGACGTAATCGTCCGGTTCGTCAAAGGCGTCGCGCACCGTGGCCACGTCGCCAAGATAGACCGGCCGGCCGGCCTCGACGGCAATGACGGCCCGGGTGATCTCCTTTTGGCTGCGAAAAAAATTGTCCAGGCGAATGGCCAGGGCCGTGCCGGCCTGGAAGGTCTCGCCCACGGCGCTGGCCGTGTTCTGTTCGCCAAGGGCGGTCAGAACGTCCACGGCGTCCAGGCCCCGGGAGCGCAGGCGGTCGGGGTCGAGTTCCACCATGACCGCCCGCTTGCGCCCGCCGGTCAGGATCGTCTCGCCGATGCCGGGGATGCGGCGCACCTCGTCGTTGACCGCCGCGGCCATGGTGCGCAACTGCCGGGAGTCGTAGGGGCCGCCCCACAGGGTGACGGCCAGGATCGGCACGTCATCGATGGACCGCGGCTTTAGAATCGGCCGGCTGCATCCGGGCGGAATCCAGTCGAGGTGCTGGTAGAGCTTGGCATAGGCGGCAATGAGGCTGCGCTCGATGTCCGCTCCCACGGCAAAGCGCACCACGGTCATGGCCTCGCCGTCGCCGGCCGTGGAATAGAGGTATTCCACCCCGGCAATCTCCCACAGAATGCGCTCCATGGGGGCGATCACCCGGTTTTCGATCTCCTTGGGCGTGGCTCCGGGCATGGAGACGTGGACGTCAATCATGGGCACGACGATCTGCGGCTCTTCTTCGCTCGGCGTGGCCGAGACGGCCATGATCCCGGTGAGGATGGCGGCCAGGATAATGAGCGGGGCGAGTTTGGAATCGACAAACAGGGCGGTTACGCGGCTTAACCAGTCGCCGTGGTGTCCGTGGGGTTCGGGTGCGGTCACTTGGGCGCTCCGGGGAGACGGTCGCCGTCGCGAAGGACGGTGGTTCCCGGACAGGCCAGTTTGTCGCCGCCGGCCACGCCGCTGAGGATTTCGACGAAGCGTTCGTGGTCGTCGGCGGCGTCAAAGGCTTCGGAGTCGGTGACGTAGGTGGCCCCGCCAAAATCCACGGCCAGGAAGCTGCCGCCGGTCTTGACCACGCCAAGGCGCAGGGTGCCGGCGGCGTCGGCCGTGGCCACCATGGGCAGGTCGCCGCGAAGGCTCAGGCATTTTGCCGGCACGAGGAGCTTTGCCACAGTGCGGGCCGGCACGAACACCCGGCCGAACATGCCGGCCCGGGGCGGCCCGGTGGCGCCGGGCACCTCTCCCGGCAGGGCGCATTTGAGCTTGAAGGTGCGGTTTGCCGGATCGACCCGGCCGACGATGGCCGAGACGGTCACGGCAAAGGGGCGCGGGGCCAGGGAGGGCACCCCGGCGATGATGGTCTGGCCCTGGCGCACGGCGGTCAGCAGGGATTCATCCACCTGGGCGGTCAGCTCGAAGCCGCCGGCGGAGGCGTCGATAAGGGCCAAGGGCGCTCCGGCCGCGACGTAGGCTCCCTGGTCCACATAGCGCCGGGCCAGGATGCCGTCGAAGGGGGCGGTGATGCGGGTGTAGGCCTCAAGGGCGGTCAGCTCGCCAAGCTTGGACACCACGGTCTGTTCCTTGGCGGCGGCAGCGTCGATCTGCCGGGACACGGCGTCGAACTCGGCCTTGGCCTTGTCGAAATCCTCCTGGCTGACCGCCCGCTGGGTGAGCAGCCGGCCGATGCGTTCCATGGTGGTCTTGGCCAGCCCGGCCCGGGCAACCAGGGCCTGGCGTTCCCGGGAGACCTGCTCGCGCTCGGCCAAAAAGCCCTGGCGCTGGCTGACCAGATCCTTGTCGTCCAGGCGCAGGATGGGCGCGCCGGCGGTCAGCCGGTCACCCTCACGGGCCATGACCGCCTCCACCGTGCCGGAAATCTTGCTGGCCAGGGTGACGCTTTGCTCAGACTCCACCTGGGCCGGAAACGACCGGCATTCCACCACTTCGGTGCGCGCAGCCGGTCGCACCGGCACATCGACGATACGCGCTGCCGGGGCCTTTGGTGGTTTGTCGCCGGAACAGCCGGTCAGGCAGGCCGCGAGGAGACACAGTGCCGGGAGGATGTATTGCATGATCCAGGGAATTGCATCGGCAGGCGCGCTTGTCAACGCAGGGACCGACTTTTACGCCCTCGATTGTGCAATGCCCCAAAAGTAATTTCACATTGAAAAGATCGGAAATTGGGTGGTTCAGGGGCCGGGAAAGCGCCAGGGCGCACCCGGAGCGAGGTTGACGCCGTCCACCCGCCAGCAGTCCGGGCCGAGGTCGAGCAGGTTTAAGCGGCAGTAATCCTGGCCCAGGCGAAACAGCCGGCGCAGATCGATGCCCAGGGCATGGCAAAGGATGGTCCGGTTGACCCCGCCATGGGCCACCACCAGCACGTTGCCGCACACCGATTCCAGTTCGTTAAGGGCGGCCACGGCCCGGTCCTGGACCTCGGCAAAGCTCTCGCCGCCCTCGGGGCAAAACCCGGCAATGTCGCAGCCCCGGCGTTCGTAGGCCCCGGGGTAGCGGTCCCGGACCTCGTCCACGGTCAGCCCCTCAAAGGCCCCAAGGGCAATCTCGCGCAGGCGCGGCTCCGGGCGCACGGCCAGATCACGCCCGGCAAGGATGATGGCGGCCGTCTCCCGGCAGCGGCACAGGTCCGAGGCAACGGCACAGGCAAAGGGCACGTCGGAAAACGCCTCGCGCCACAGGGCGGCCTGCCGGCGTCCGGCCTCGGTCAGGGGATGGTCGGTCTGGCCGATAAACCGGCGCGGTTCCTGCTGGACGATGGCACCGTGGCGCAGGAGAAAAAGCGTGCTCATAAGCGGCCCTCCCAGGGCAGGCCGGTTTGGGCCAGGACTTCGGCCAGGGGGCGGGACAGGGCCTTTGTGACCCGGTTCAGCACGGCCAGGGCGTTTTGGCGGCGGCGGGTGATGGCGGCTGTCGCCTCGGGGTCGTGGGCAAAAAGGGTCAGTTTCTGGCCAAAGCGTTCGGCCACGGACACCAGCCGGCTGCCGTGGACGAATTTGTCGGCCAGATAGACGATCTCCCGTTCGGTTATGGGGGCATCGGCCGGCAGTTCGAGGTCGCGGTGGGCGGCGACAATGGCTGCGGCCCGGGAAAAGCCCAGGCGCTCAAGGAGCCTGCCGCCTTCGGCCTCATGGTGGGGCCGGCCCTTGGCCACGTCGTGGAGCAGGGCGGCGGCTTCGGTCAGTTCGAGATCGAGGCCGGCCCCGGCGGCATTTTGCGATCGGGCCAGGGCCACGGCCACGGCGGCCACGCCCCGGGCATGGGCCAACCCCTGGGGCGGCACGGCCTGGATGGCCAGCAGGGCCTCGGCCTCGGCCGGGCTTGGGCAGTCTGCCCGTTTGGCCAGGGCGGCCAGGGCGGCGTAGTCGTCCGGGGTGTCCATGTCGGCCAGGGTCAGGCTGTCGGGCACGGGGAGTTCCTCAAAGGGAAAGGGGTCCAGGGCGGCGCGCAGGCCGCCGTCGCCGGCATAGTCCAGGATGGCCGGGATGAGGCCGGCGTCCAGGCAGGGCGGGTGGCCGCGCTGGCCGGCAAAGGCCGGGTAGAGGACGGGCGGGGCGTCGCTCTCCTCGGCCCGGTCCAGGAGCCGGGCCACGGTTGCCGGCCGGAAAAGCGGCACATCGGCCGGGGTCAGCAGCAGCCGGCGGCAGTGCGGCCACAGCCCGGCCACGGCGGCCAGGGCAGTGGTCACCGTGGAGAACATGCCGCGCTGGTAGTGTGGATTGTTGACGAAGTGTAGGCCGAGGCGGGCGGCTTCGGCGGCCACCTCGTCGCCCCGGTGCCCGCCGGCCACGGCAATGCGCTCCACACCGGCCTGGCGAAAGGTGTCGGCCAGCCGGGCCAGGGGGGTGCGGCCGGCCAGGGGCAGCAGCGGTTTGAGCGGGCCGGCCATGCGCGAGGACAGGCCGCCGGCCAGGATGACGGCGCAGACAGCGGGCCGGGGGGCGTCGGGTGGTCGTGCCATGGGGCAAGTGTCGGGGCTGGCCGGCTCCCTGTCAAGATGGGGCGCTTTTGGGGAAGGCCAGGGTGAAGACCGCGCCGCCCTCGTTTTGGGCAGAGACGCCGCCGCCGAGCTGCTGGGCCAGATTGAGGACCAGCTGCATCCCGAGGGTTCCGGTCTGGTTGAGGTCGAAATCGGGCGGCAGCCCCGGCCCGTTGTCGGCGATAACGATGACCACCTCCTGGCCGGTCTCGCGCAGGGCCACCTGCAGTCTGGCTCCTTCCCGGGAGGCGAAGGCGTGCTTGTGGGCGTTGGTCAACAGCTCGTTGACCGCCAGCCCGGCCGGCACGGCCTGTTCGATGGGCACGGTCACCGGGTCGAGCCGGCAGTGGATGTCAAAGCCCGGGCCGGATGTCGCCTGGCCGAAGATCTTGGGCAGGAGGTCCTGGATATAGGTGTCCAGGCGGATGTGGGAGAGATCGGCCGAGCGGTAGATTTCCTCGTGGACCAGGGCCATGGAGGCGATGCGGTTGCGGCTGACCCGGAAACTCTCCAGAGCCACCGGATCCTCGACCTGCTCGGACTGGAGGTAGAGCAGGCTTGAGATGATTTGCAGGTTGTTTTTGACCCGGTGGTGGATTTCCTTGAGCAGGATCTCCTTTTCCGCCAGGGAGGCCCGGATGGCCCGTTCGGCCTGCACCCGTTCGGTGACGTCCTTGTCCACGCCGCGATAGCCCTGGAAGTGGCCGGTTTCGTCATGCCAGGCCACGCCGCTGGTCATGAGGCAGTGGGAGGAACCATCCGCCGCCAGCCGCCAGTTGACCAGATCGCGCAGCGGCTCGCGTTTGTTCCAGGCCGCTTCGATGATCGGGCGCAGGGTCTGCTCCTCGCCGGGGATCAGGAGATCGAAAAAGCTTTTGCCAACCAGGGCACCGGGTTCGTAGCCCAGGGAATCCCGAATCTTGTCGCCGAGATGGGTGTAGCGGCCGGCGGCGTCGGCCTCCCAGATCCAGTCGGCCATGGAGGCGGTGATGTGGCCCATGCGCTCCTGGCTTTGGCGCAGGGCGGCCAGGGCCCGTTCCCGGGCGGCGTCGTTGGCGGCGAGCAGGTCGGCCATGGCATCGAGGCTGGTGGCCACCTTGGCGATGCCCGAAGGCCCGTGGGACAGGCCGGTGCGGGCCTGCTTCTCGCCCCGGCCGATGCGGGCGGCGGTGTCGGCGATGCGGTCGAGGCGTCTGGCGATGACCGCCCCGCCGACAAACCAGGCCACGCACAGGGCCAAGGCGCCGGCGGCCCCGAGCAGCAGCAGGTTTTCCAGCAGGGCCTTGCGGGCCGAAGCCAGCACGGTGCTTTCCGGCACACCCACCACAAAGGCCATGTAGGCCGGCGAAGTCGGCGACAGGCGCAGTTTGTGGAAGGCGTAATAGCGCATGATGCCGTCGGAACCCGGCAAAAGGGCCACGCCTTCGGTGCCGCCGGCATCGATGACCTGCCAGACCTCGGCCCGGATGCGGCTGCCGGGCGGATTGGTCGGGGTGGCCGGCTGGTAGAAAAGGCGGACGCCCATGCGATCACTGATGCCGAAGACCGATCCGGCCGGCATCCGCAGCTGGCTGAAGGCGGCTGCAAAGGAGTCGAGCTTGATGGAGGCCACGATCAGGCCGGCCTCGGCCCCGGAGTGGTCTTTAAAGGGCAGGACGAAGGGAAAGGCCGGGTCGCCGGAGGTGCGGCTGACGATGTATTCGCCGGCTGTAAACTGGCGCAGGGCCATGCCCTCGCGGAAATGTTTGCGGTCGCTTATATTGATGCGGCCGTAGGGCAGGCCCGAGGCAAAGATGTCGCCCTGGTCGTCGGCGGCCAGGATGTTGGCGTAGATGGGATTCTGGTTGAGCAGCGAGGCAAACAGGCCGCCGCAGGCCGCACTGTTCTTGTCCCGGAGTTCGGGCATGGCGGCCAGGGCGGTCAGGAGCAGCCGGGTGCTGTCGGTGATGCGCTCCTGGACCTGGGCCAGGGCGGCTGCGGCCCGGGAGGCTTCGGCCATGGCGTCGGTCACCAGATGGGCCCGGCGTTTGTGCCCGTCGTAGAGTTGCAGGGCCAGGGCCGGCAGCACGCACAAAAGGGCGAGCAGGACAAGGCCGCCCCGAATCGACATTGTGGAAAATGTCTTCATCCCGCGCCTCTTGCCGTCTGTGCCCGGGGGCAGGGTTGGGACGCCGGTCAGCGTCCGCTTATCCGGGCCACGAACCAGCGGGCGATGCCCAGGCCCAGGGTCAGGTTGGCCAGGCTGCGGGAGACGGCTGCGCGGCCAAGGCCCGTTTCCAGGCGCATCAACCGGCGGGAAAGTTCCCCGCGCAGGGCAATGGCCCGGCGCTTGTCAGCCAGGGCACGCAGTTGTCCGTCTAAAAACATGCCCGATCCTTTTTGAGTTCCTCCACAGATTGGGAAAAGGCCAGCGGCAGCCGGGCCAGCCGGCGGCGCAGGACGAAAAGCGTGGCCGCCCCGGCCACAAGCAGGGTCGCGCCACCGCCGGCGGCCAGGGTGAGACGCCACTCGGGCGGCAGGGCCAGGAACACGGCCAGGATGGCCAGGGCCAAGCCGGCCAGGAACAGGGCTGCGCCGAAAAACGCCAGCAGCAACAACTGGACGAGGCGGATTTTCACCTCGCGGGCTTCAAGCCCCAGGAGTTCCAGGCGGTCTACGGCGACATCCAGGGCCAGCCCGGCCATGCGCCCGGCCGTGGCCATCAGCTCCGAGAGGGCGGCGAACGTATCGGCCACGCTATTTGCGGCTCATGAACCAGCCGAGCAGCAGCCCGAGGAGAAACGAGCCGCCTACGGCGTGGTAGGGTTTTTCGTGAAGGATGCGGTCGGCGGCCTGGAGCTTTTCATCGAGGATGTCGTCGAGGTCGGCGTATTTGCTCTTGGCGGCCTCCAACCGTTTTCCCAGAAGTTCCCGGGCTTTCTGGACGCGTTCGTCAGCCTCTTCGGCCGTGGCGTCGACCAGGACGCCGGCATGGCGGATGAGTTCGCGCAGTTCTGCGGCCATCGCATCGGTGTGTGTTGTCTTTGAAGCCATCGTGTGCCTCCTTGGCAGTGGGCTCTTGCCCCATGTTCCTTCTTACTGCGAATGGGCGGCGGTTGTCTATGCAGGCGTGTCGGCAGCCGGGTCGCTGTGGCCGGCCGGTTCAAACAGGCTGGCCAGCCTGGCCAGAAACGGCCCTTTCTGGATGGGCTTGGTGAGCAACATGGCGGCCCCGGCGGCGGTGGCCCGGCTGCTTTCCTCGCGAAAGGCAAAAGCCGTGACCACCATGATGGGGGTGGCCGGGCGGCCGGCGGCGGCTTCACGCCGGCGGATTTCCTCGATCACGGTGAACCCGTCGATGTCGGGCAGCTGGATGTCCATGATCACGGCGTCAAACCGGGAGGCATCGAGCCGCTCCAGGGCCTGGGCGCCGGTATGGGCGTAGCTGACGGCCAGGGGCAGGTCTTCCAGAAAGGCCTCATAGAGCAGGCGGTTGGGTTCGCTGTCCTCGACGATGAGCAGGCTGCGCCGGCCGGCCAACTCCGGGCGGGCGTCACGGGCGGGAGCCGTCTGGGCCAGGCGGGGCGGCTGCTGTTGCCGGCTGCGGGCGTCGCGGGGCAGGGCGCAGTAAAAGGTGCTGCCGGCGCCGGCAGTGGATTCCACCCAGAGCCGGCCGTCCATGCCGTCGGCCAGCAGGGTGCTGATGGCCAGGCCCAGGCCCGTGCCGCCGTAGGCCCGGGTGGTGGAGGAGTCGGCCTGGGTGAAGGGTTTGAAGATGGTTTCGCGTTTTTCCGGATCAATGCCGATGCCGGTGTCGGCCACGCGAAAAAGCAGGTCCTCCCGGGCCAGCCGGGCCGGCAGCAGGGCCAGGCCGAGGACCACCTCGCCCTTGGCCGTGAATTTCACGGCGTTGCCGGCCAGATTGACCAGGATCTGGCTGATGCGGCCCGGATCGCCCCAGGCCTCCGTGGGCACGTCGGGGGCGATTTCGACCCGGATGGTCAGGCCCTTGGCCTCGGCCTGGGGGGTCAGCAGGGCGCTGGCGTGGTGGAGCAGGGCGACCGGATTGTAGGGCTCCCGGGCCAGCTCCAGGACGCCGGATTCGATCTTGGACAGTTCGAGGATGTCGGTCAAAAGGGCCATGAGGGATTCGCCGGCCACCTCCAGGGTGCGCAGGAAATCCTGCTGCCGGGTTGTCAGCGGGGTGCCGCGCAGCACATCCACCATGCCGAGGATGGTGTTCATGGGGGTGCGGATTTCGTGGCTCATGGTGGAGAGGAAGCGGCTTTTGGCCTGGTTGGCCGCTTCGGCCGAGTCCTTGGCCAGGCGCAGGGCTTCCTCCATGGTTTTGCGGCCGGTGATGTCCACCACGATGGAGAGCAGGCACGGCTGGCCATAGGCTTCCATGGGCGTGCACGACAGCAGGACCGTGATCAGCCGGCCGTCGCGCATCCGCAGCCGGACTTCCTTGTTGCGCACCTGCCCGTCGCGCTCGATGGTCTGCATGATGCGGTCCCGGTCGGTGGAACTGAGCCACAGGCCAAGCTCTGCCGAGCTGCGGTCGATGACGTCGCTGCGGGCATACCCGGTGATGGCGCAAAACGCCTCGTTGACGTCGAGGTAACGGCCCTCGGGCAAGGTGGTGATGGTGACCACCACCGGGGAGAGGCGGAAGATGTTGGCCAGGCGTTCCTGGCTCTGGCGCAGGGCCTGATCGGCCGCCAGTTGCTCGGTCACGTCCCGGGCGTAGATGGCCAGGTGCAGTCTGCCGCCGGGAGTGGCCGGTATGGGATAGACGGTGTTTTCGTAGACATGGCCGGCCCGTTTGTCGGTGAAGCGCTCGGGCATCCCGGTTTCCTGCACCTTGCGGTAGCGCTCCCGGCGGGCGGCGGCCACGGGTGCGTCGGTGAGCTCCAGGACGCCCCGGCCGAGCATGGATTCGACGCCCAGCCCGAAACGCTCGGCCCCGGTCTTGTTGATCATGACCACATGATAGGACTCGTCGAGGACCAGGATGGCGTCGTTTGTGGCGTTCAGGACGGCCTCAAGCATTTCGCGGTGGTGGGTGAGGTCGCGCTCGGTGGCTTTGCGGCGGGCGACCTCGGCACCCAGGCGGCGTCGCCACCACCACAGCGCGCCGGCCAGGATGGCGGCCATGCCGCCGGCCAGGAGCCAGCGTCCGGGCGGGTGCATCTGGCTGGCCCGGGCCGGGGTGGCCGCGTCGAACCAGCGGGCGGCCAGGGCGGTTTTGCGTTCCTGGGGGATGGCGTCCAGGGCCTTTTGCAGGATGCCGGCCAGCACGGCATCGGGCGAGCCCATGCAGATGGCGTTGTCGGGCCAGGGCATGGCGGCGACGATGCGCAGATTGTCAAAGCCATGCTCCCGGATGATGCCTGTTGCCGCCACGAGATTGACAAAGCAGGCATCGGCCTGTCCGCCGGCCACGGCCGCCATGGTCTCGATGGCGTTGCGTTTGAAATCGAACTGCGCCCCCAATTCGGG
Source organism: Desulfovibrio sp. DV (assembly GCF_001936595.1). Classification (GTDB taxonomy): domain Bacteria; phylum Desulfobacterota; class Desulfovibrionia; order Desulfovibrionales; family Desulfovibrionaceae; genus Solidesulfovibrio. Next base: position 61,954 of record NZ_MLBG01000003.1, on the reverse strand, counting down.
ATGTTCGCTTTGCAGGCGTTCGTAGGCAAAATAGGTCGGGGCCACGGCCACGGTCCGGCCGGCCAGATCAGACAGGTTCCAGACCGCATCCGGGCCTGTTCGGGTAATCATGACGTAGGGATGGCTGGCGTAGGGCTTGGTCAGGTGCAAGAAGGCCCGGCGGCCGGGGGTGTCGGTGAGGCAGGCGAACAGGTCGATGCCGCCGGTCTGGGCCAGTTCCAGGGCGCGGGTGAAGGTGATGTCGAAGGCCGGGGCAAAGGTCACCCCGAGCATGGCCGTGAGGTCGGTGAGATAATCGGCGGCCAACCCCTGGTAGCGGGGCGTGCCGTCGGGGTCGCGCACGATGTTCTGGAAGGGATTCTGGCCGGCGGCCACGCCCACGCGCAGGACCGGGTGGGCGGCCAGGAAGGCCTGTTCGGTCTCGGTCAGCCGGGAGCGGATGTCGGCGACAGGCGGCGGCAGGGCTGCGGCCAGGACCGGAAGACTTCCGAAGCACAGGAGGGCCAGGAGCGTCCCGAGCAGGCACAAACGACGCATCCGGTCCGGGCAGCCGGGCCGGATGGCCACGGCCCGCGGCCGAAACCGGGCAGGCAGGCGTCCGCAGCGGTTCATGCCCGGTCGTCCCGGCGGCTACATGAAGGCGTAGGCGGTGTCGCCGTGCTGGCGGCGAACCCGGTCGATGACCGCAGCCCGCTCGGCCGAGGTCCGGCCGGCCGGGCTCGTGGCGCAGACCAGTTCGGCCGGGCTGAAGCGGTAGCCTTCCAGGATGACGAACCGGCGGCGTTCCCATTTGTTGCGGCATTCGCCAAGGGCCCAGCGGAATTGCGGGTCCTCATGCAGGCGGGCGACAAAGGCCTTGGCACTTTCAAGCGACATGATGCAGTCCTCCCCGTGAAATCGAGGGCGGTCATTGCACATCGCGCGCCAACCTGGCGGCCTGGCTGCCTTCTTAAAATAAAGTATGTCATTTTATGGTGTTGCCTGTGAATTTGCCGACACCGGCCAGTCCTGGCCGTCAGTCAGGCGATGCACTTTCTCACATTGTGGCCTGTCCTGTCGGCAAACGTCAAACAGCGCAAACACAAACCGCTCCGGTTGCGCCCTCGGGGACGTCCGGCCGCAGGCCTACTCGGGATAGTTGCTGTTGCAGTATTTGGAACACCAGGTGAGTCCAACGCCGATAGTCGGCATACAGCCGTTGAACTGATTGGGGCCGGCCAGTTCGTTGTACACGTCGTTGCAGGCGTCGTTGCAGGCTTTGCGGGAAGCGAATTTGGTCGAAATCACCTGCGAATCGTAGACATTGCACATGGTGATGGTGTCGCACGAGTTGTTGCGCCCGCCCTCGGAGGTGTAGCAGAAGCCCCGGAACTCCGAATCGGTCACCGGTTTGGGCGTACAGCCGGCACTGAGCCAGGCGAACAGAAGACAGCTGACGGCAAAAAGACACAGGCGCATGGGGTTCTCCTGTGGTGTATGGGGTGCGGGCCCTGTCCGGCCTGACGCCGGGCTTTGTCCTGGTGGCAGGCTACACCCGACGTATGTCTTTTGCCAAGGGTCACAGCCGGTTTGCCATGGGAATGTGCAAAATCTTGTACCAGCCTGGGCGGCCTTTTTCGTCCGGTACAAGATTTTGTACGTCGCCTCCGGCCTCTGGCCGCTTCCTGTTCGCTGGCAGGTGTATCTAAGGGCTTTGAATAGATTGTGTTTTTAAATTTCCAGGCGGTTTTTTCGGATTGGCCCGGCTCTTGCTCTAAGAAAAACATCCTTCCTCCACGAACACAATTTTGGAAAAAGGACTTCAGGGATGGCGACCCGGAAGTCCTTTTTCATTTATGGGGCCGGCCCGGTTCTGGTTGCCGGCTGGTTCCGGTCCTGCCGCCACGCTGCCGCCGCTGCCGTGAAAAAAAGAAACGCGCGCATCACCTGATGCGCGCGTTTTTCGTTGCCGGCCGGCAGCCGGCCGCCGGCCCAGGCGGCCCTTGGCTCCGGGCCGGCCGTTCAAATAGTTTTACCGGCCGCCCTTGGCCCAGGAGTCCTTAAGGGCCACCGAGCGGTTAAACACCCGCTTGGCCGCCGTCGAATCCTTGTCCACGCAGAAATAGCCCAGCCGCTCGAACTGGACGTTCTCGCCAACGGCAATGTCGGCCAAGGCCGGTTCGATCAGCGCGTTTGCCACAACGGTGAGGGAGTCGGGATTGAGCCAGTCCTTGAAATCGCCCTTGCCCTCGGACGGATTTTCCTTGGTGAAAAGCCGGTCGTACAGGCGCACCTCGGCCGGCAGGGCGTGGGCGGCCGAGACCCAGTGGATGGTGCCCTTGACCTTGCGGCCGTCGTCGGACCAGCCGCCCTTGGTGGCCGGGTCGTGGGTGCAGCGCAGTTCCACCACCTCGCCGGCCGAGTCTTTAATCACCTCGGTGCAGGTCACGTAGTAGGCGTGGCGCAGACGGACCTCGGCCCCCGGGGCCAGCCGGAACCATTTCTTGGCCGGCGTTTCCATGAAGTCGTCGCGTTCGACATAGAGTTCGCGGGTAAAGGGCACGGTGCGCGCCCCCATGGACTCGTCCTCGGGATGATAGGGGAAGTGGATGTCCTCCACCTTGCCCTCGGGATAGTTCTCGATGACGAGCTTGAGCGGGCGCAGCACGGCCATGAGCCGCTTGGCCCGGCGGTTTAAATCCTCGCGCAGGCAGTGTTCCAAAAGGGCCATGTCCACTTGGCTGTCGGCCTTGGACACGCCGATGCGCTCGCAGAAATCCCGCATGGCTTCGGGGGTGTAGCCCCGGCGGCGGATGCCGCTCAGGGTCGGCAGGCGGGGGTCGTCCCAGCCGGAGACCGCCTTTTCCGTGACCAGCTGGATGAGCTTGCGTTTGCTTAAGACCGTATAGGACAGGTTTAATCGGGCAAATTCGATCTGCTGCGGATGGCCGGGCACCGGCAGGTTGTTAAGCACCCAGTCATAGAGCGGCCGGTTGTTCTCGAATTCCAGCGAGCAGATGGAATGGGTGATGCCTTCCAGGGCGTCGGAAATGCAATGGGTGTAGTCGTACATGGGATAGATGCACCAGGTATTGCCCGTGCGATGGTGCTCCACATGCTTGATGCGGTAGATGACCGGGTCGCGCAGCACCACGTTGGGGCTTTGCATGTCGATTTTCGCCCGCAGCACCTTGGCCCCGTCGGGAAATTCGCCGGCCCGCATCCGCCGGAAAAGGTCGAGGTTCTCAGCCGGGGCGCGGTCCCGGTAGGGGCTGTTCTTGCCGGTCTCGGTCAGGGTCCCCCGGTAGGCCCGGATTTCCTCCTGGGTGAGGTCGTCGACGTAGGCCAGGCCCTTTTCGATGAGCTGCTCGGCAAAGGCGTAGAGCTTCTCGAAATAATCCGAGGCGTAAAACATCCGGTCGTCCCAGGAAAAGCCGAGCCAGCGCACGTCGTCCTTGATGGCGTCGACGTATTCCACTTCCTCCTTGGCCGGATTGGTGTCGTCAAAGCGCAGGTTGCAAAGGCCCCCGAAGTCCCGGGCCAGGCCGAAATTGAGGCAGATGGACTTGGCATGGCCGATGTGCAGGTAGCCGTTTGGTTCGGGCGGAAACCGGGTATGGACGCGGCCGCCCCATTTGCCGGTGCGGTTGTCTTCGTCGACAATCTGGCGGATGAAATCCCGGGCCGGAGCCGGGGCGGATTTGGCCGAATCGTCCGCGTTGGGTGCGGTCATGGCGGGACCTCGTGGATTGTATGGATGGCGGCATGGGGCCGCAAGAAACGGAAAAGCTAGGTGAAAATCGCCGGGGGGTCAAATAGGTCCGGCCCGGCCTGGACCAAAAGTGTGGCCCCATTGCCAAAAATGTCGCCATGTTGCCGGAGTCAATAATCAATTTTCCAATAATTTCGTGACATTGACATTTTGGTATTGCCCTTGCTACATGCCCGTCACTTTTGCCCAAGGCGGTAGTCATGACGCATCCGTCTGCCGAACTGTCGGAAGACGTCTTTCGGCGCATCTTTCACTGTACCCCAAACGCAGTCCTTTTGCGCGACGCCGACGGCATCGTGCTCCAGGTCAATCCCGCCTTTGAGGCCCTTTTCGGCGTGGAGGCGGCCGAGGTCGTGGGGCACGACCTGCGGGAGGTGGTGCGTCCGGCCGTGGGCCGGGGCCTCGACGGGGCCGGCGAGGTCTGGAGCCTGTCCGGCTCGGCCTTTTTGCGGGAAACCCGCTGGGGGGCGCGCGACGGCGGCACCGTGGACGTGAGCCTGTCCCAGTTCCCGGTGGGGGTGGTTGGCGGCCGCATCGTCTCGTGCGTCATCTTCCGCGACATTTCCGGCCGTCGCCGGGCCGAGGAACAGCTCGACGCGGCCGAGCGCAAGTACCGCTCCATTTTTGAAAACGCGGTGGAGGGCATCTTCCAGACCACGCCCGGCGGCCGCTACCTGGAAGCCAACCGCACCCTGGCCCGCATCTACGGCTTTGTCTCCGTCTTCGAGATGACCGAGCATTTCCGGGACATCAAAAACCAGCTCTATGTCGATCCCCGCCGCCGCGACGACTTCGTGCGCCTGCTCTCGGCCCATGACGAGGTGCACAACTTCGAGTCGCAGATCCGCAAAAAAGACGGGGCCGTCATCTGGATCTCGGAAAACGCCCGGGTGGTGCGCAACGCCGCCGGCGAGGCCGTCTATTACGAGGGCACGGTGGTGGACATCACCGACCGCAAGCGGGCCGAGGAACAGCTCGCCGCCCAGCGGGCCTATTTCGACCAGCTTTTTGCCAATTCGCCCCAGGCCATTGCGCTCATTGACATGCACCGCAACATCGTCGACGCCAACCGGGCATTTGAAGATCTCTTTGGCTTCAAGGCCGAGGAGATCAAGGGCTTCGGGATGCGCACCTATATCGTGCCCGAGCATCTGCTTGGCGAGTGCGAGAGCACCCGAAACGCCATCCTGTCCGGGAGCCCGCTGGTGCGCGAGACCTTCCGCCTGCACCGCGACGGCCGGCTCATCCCGGTGTCCATGATCGGCTTCCCCATTGAAATCGGCGGGCGCACCCAGGGCATCGTCTACATCTATCAGGATATTTCCGAGCGCAAGGCCTTTGAGGAGCAGATCACCCATCAGGCTTTCCACGACGCCCTGACCGGGCTGCCCAATCGCAGCCTGTTTGCCGACCGCCTCGACCGGGCCCTGACGCGCGGCAAGCGCCGCAGCAACTACCAGTACGCCGTGCTCATGATTGATCTCAACAAGTTCAAGGGTATAAACGATACCCTGGGGCATCAGGCCGGGGATCAGCTGCTCATCGAGGTGTCGCGGCGGCTGTTGTCCTGCGTGCGCACCATGGATACCGTGGCCCGCCTGGGCGGGGACGAGTTCGCCATCATTTTGGAGGAACTGAAGTCCCAAAAGGAAGTCATGACCGTGGTCGAGCGCATCGGCACGGTCCTGGCCAGGCCCTACGGCCTTTGTGGCGCAACGGTCACGCCCGGGGCCAGCATCGGCATTGTGCTGCGCACCCGGGAGTATGAACGCGCCGAGGACATCCTGCGCGACGCCGACATCGCCATGTACCGGGCCAAGGAATCGGGCCGCACCTCCATGATCTTTGACCGCCAGATGCACCAGGAGATTCTCGACGCCATCACCCTGGAGGCCGATCTGCGCGCCGCCCTGGAGAGGGGCGAGCTGCTGCTCCATTACCAGCCCATTGTCGATGTCCAGAGCGGGCGGATCGAGGGATTCGAGGCCCTGGTGCGCTGGGACCATCCGGTGCGGGGGCTGGTGCCGCCGGTGCGGTTCATTCCCCTGGCCGAGGAGACCGGGCTGATCCTGCCCCTTGGCCGGTTCGTCATCAGCGAGGCCTGCCGCCAGTTGCGCGACTGGCAGCTGGCGATGCCCGAGGCCGGGGCGCTTTCGGTCAGCGTCAACGTGTCCTGCCGCCAGTTCGTCAAGGACGGGCTGGTGGAGCATGTGTCCGGGGTTCTGGCCGAAACCGACCTGGACCCGGCCTGCCTCAAGCTTGAAATCACCGAGTCGGTGCTCATGCACGACGCCCAGCATACGGCCGGCGAGCTCAACCGTTTGAAGGCGCTTGGCGTCAAGATCGCCATTGACGATTTCGGCACCGGCTATTCCTCCCTGTCCTATCTGCGCCAGCTGCCCATCGACCATCTCAAGATCGACCGGTCCTTTATCAGCGGCGACGACTGCAACGGCGAGAGCCAGGAAATCGTCAAATCCATCATCGCCCTGGCCCGCAGCCTGGGGTTGACCGTCATTGCCGAGGGGGTCGAGCATCAGGACCAGCTCGACAAGCTGCGCTTTGCCGACTGCGACAAGGCCCAGGGCTTCATGTTCTCGCGTCCGGTGGACAAGGACGCGGCCCTGCTGCTGATTCGCCAGGCCCTGGACGGCGGCTGCGGCTGCTCGCCGGTCTAGGGTTGCCTTTGGGAAATGCCGTGGCGCTGCTTGGCGCGCCAGTCAGTTTAAGTGGCCGTTTTTATACGTAAAAAATAGAACTGCTTTTTTGCGGACGCCACACAGGGCCGGCGGGTTATGCCGGGGAGGCTGCCCCGCCCGGCCGGCAGGACCGGCGGATGCGGTTGGTTCTGGCCCATCCCTGCTTCCCGGTATCGGGTTGCGGCCATGGCTTTGGCGGCCAGGTTCCGGTCTGGCCCCTGTGGCCGCAGGCCGCCAGAGGGGGCCCGCGCGAGCCTTTGCCAAACAGTCTTTTGGTCTTGTGCGCCGCGCGTTTGGCTTCTTGTCCCGGTTGTTTTTTCGGCCGGTTTCCCGAATGACCCGTTATCCGTGTAACCGTGTGCTCGCGGCCGGCGTCTTTTATTATGAGCAGGGTCGACAGGCTTTGATCTGACGAACGGTCCGGCAGGCGGCTGACGCTTTGCCGACACATTTTATGAAGGCAGCCGATGCAGGAATGCATCGGCTGCCTTTGCTTTGTGTGTAATGGTGTGGAGCAGGACGTCAGGATGACGCAAAAGATACAGTTTTTTTGAAAAAGTATTGTTGAAAAAAATATCTTGCAGACCTAAACAGGCCATGATTCCAGCCGATAGGTTCGCATACAAAAGGAGGTTGCCATGGCAGCCATCGATACGTCCCTGTCCCTGTACGCAAATACTTCGCAAACCATGACGTCTTCAAGCGCAAGCCTCACGGCCACCGCCAAGGCGGCCTCGGACGGTTCGTCTTCGAGCACTTCCGCTTCCGGCGACACCGTGACCATTTCCGACGAGGCCAAAGCCCTGGCCTACAGCCTGGCCACGGGCCAGACAGCCAGCAACGCCAATGCGGCCACGGCCACGGACGCCACCGGAACCGAAGCCGAAGAAACCGATGACGCCTCGGCCACCGGCACGGCCGCCACCGCGACCGCATCGGCTGGCGCGGCCTCGGCCAAGGGCAGCGGCGGGGCCATGCAGGCCGGCTCGGGCAACAGCAGCGATTCGGAGGACGATTCGGAGGACACCACCACTTCGGACGAACTCAAGGAACAGATCCAGCAGGTACAAAAGGAAATTGAGAAGCTTGAGAGCGAGCAACTGCCCGAGGACGAAAAGAAGACGCAGAAGCTGGAGTTGCAAACCGAATTGGCCCAACTCCAGACCGAGTACGCCGAGGCGCTCCAGAATGAAGACAGTTCGAGTTCGTCGAGCAGCGGCAACACCGCGGCCACGACCCTTGGCGGCTCGGCCTGATGCCGTCCATTGGGAGAGGGGGGAGAGGCCTTCGGCCGCCTGGAAGAAGAGCGGGAGATGCCTCCGGCGGCCGGGGGCCTGAGGCCCCCGGACCCCCCAAGGGATGAAGGGGGGAGGCGCGTTGCCAAGGCAATGGGCGAAGCGGGCCGGACAAGACGGGAAGATGCCTTACGCGGCCAAGGGAATGCCCCCTTGGCCCCGCAAGGCATCTTCGTTTTGGCCCTGCGTCCTACAGTGCCGCCGGCTCGCTGAAGCAGATCCGGTCGTCGTATTCACCCTGCTTGCCCACGTTGAACGCGGATTTGGGGCGGTAGTAGCCCATGACCCGGGTCCAGATCTCACAGGCCTGCTCGCGGCCTTCGGCGGCGCAGGTGGGGCAGGAGACGTGTTCGCCGTCGAGGTAGCCGTGGATGTCGCAGATGGAAAACGTCGGCGTCACCGTGACATAGGGCAGGGCGAAGCCGGACAGGGCGCGCTGCACGAGCTTTTTGCAAGCCTCGGCGCTGGAGATGCGCTCACCCATGTAGAGGTGGAGCACCGTGCCGCCGGTGTATTTGCGCTGGAGCTCCTCCTGCCGGGACAGGGCCTCGAAGGGATCGTCGGTGAACCCGACCGGCAGCTGGGAGGAGTTGGTGTAGTACGGTTTTTCCGGCGTGCCGGCCTGCAGGATGGCCGGGAAGCGCTTTTTGTCCTCGCGGGCGAAGCGGTAGGTGGTGCCTTCGGCCGGGGTGGCTTCCAGGTTGTAGAGGTGGCCGGTTTCTTCCTGGAAGACGGTCATGCGGGCGCGCACATGGTCGAGCAGGCGGACGGCCATGGCGTGGCCGGTTTCGGTGGTCAGGTCATCGGAGCCGCCGGTGAAGTTGCGGATCATCTCGTTTATGCCGTTGACGCCGATGGTCGAGAAGTGGTTGCGCAGCGACCCGAGGTAGCGCTTGGTATAGGGGAAAAGGCCGGCGTCCATGCGGCGGCTTATTTCCTTGCGCTTGATCTCAAGGCTGGTGCGGGCGATCTCCAGCAGGGCGTCGAGGCGGGCGAGCAGGCCCTTTTCGTCGCCGCGATGGGTATAGCCCAGGCGGGCGCAGTTGATGGTGACCACACCGACCGATCCGGTCTGCTCGGCGCTGCCGAAAAGGCCGTTGCCGCGCTTTAAGAGTTCGCGCAGGTCGAGCTGCAGCCGGCAGCACATGGACCGCACCATGTTGGGGGTGAGGTCGGAATTGAGGAAATTCTGGAAGTAGGGCAGCCCGTACTTGGCCGTCATCTCGAACAGGATATCCACATTGGGCGACTCCCAGGGGAAATCCTTGGTGATGTTGTAGGTCGGGATGGGGAAGGTGAACACCCGGCCCTTGGCGTCGCCGGCAGTCATGACTTCGATGTAGGCCCGGTTGATCATGTCCATCTCGGCCTGCAGGTCGCCGTAGGTGAACGGCATCTCTTGGCCGCCGATGACCGGGTGGTCCTTGGCCAGATCCTCCGGGCAGGTCCAGTCAAAGGTCAGGTTGGTAAAGGGCGTCTGGGTGCCCCAGCGCGAGGGCACGTTCAAGTTGTAGATCAACTCCTGGATGCACTGGCGCACTTCGGCGTAGTCGAGATTATCCTTGCGCAGAAACGGGGCCATGTAGGTATCGAAAGAGGAAAAGGCCTGGGCGCCGGCCCATTCGTTTTGCAGCGTGCCCAGGAAGTTGACGATCTGGCCTACGGCGCTGGAGAGATGCTTGGGCGGCTTGGCCTCCACCTTGCCGGGCACGCCGTTGAGGCCCTCGGTCAAAAGCATCCGCAGCGACCAGCCGGCGCAGTAGCCGCACAGCATGTCGAGGTCGTGGATATGGACGTCGCCGTCGCGGTGGGCCGCGCCGACTTCGGGCGGGTAGACGTGGGAAAGCCAGTAGTTGGCCACGACCTTGCCCGAGACGTTTAAGATCAGGCCGCCCAGCGAATAGCCCTGGTTGGCGTTGGCCGAGACGCGCCAATCCTGGCGGTCGAGGTATTCGTTGATCGAAGCGGCCACGTCCACCACGGTCTTTTTGTCTTCGCGCAGCCGGGCGCGCTGTTCGCGGTAGACGGAGTAGGCGCGCATGGTGCGGAAATGGTTGGCCGAGACCAGCGCCTGCTCCACGATGTCCTGGATGCGCTCGATGTCCGGAATCTGGCCGATGAAGCGGTGGGAAAGGACTTTGACGGCCTGGGCGGTCAGGAGCCAGGCTTCGTCCTCGCCGAACTCGCCGGTGGCTGCGCCGGCCCGGCGCACGGCCGAGAGAATCTTGTCCACGTCAAAGGCGACGATCTGCCCGTCGCGTTTGCGGATGCGCGAGGGTACGGCGGCAACGGCCGGCTGATCGGTCCGCAGGGGGCCATTGGCTTGGGCGGTGGTGGGGTGATCAGAAAAAAGGGCCAGATTGCCGTGTTCCATCGGCTCGGACATGCGTGTTCTCCCTGTCGAGGCTATTTGCAAAAAGGGGGGGCGGACGGCAGCCACAGGACGCGCGCGGCGTCATGGCAGGCCGGGCAGCCCTCCCGCGAGGCTCCCAGGTCGGACGCCGGTTGTGGGCAACCGGCGGGCGTTGGCAGGTCTTCGGACTTGCGAACATGGCGGCCGTATTCGGGCCGGATTTCTAGTACCCGCCGCTTCCCGGACCGTGTGGTGGTCCAGTGCTTTTGGCGGGGTTCGTTTTCGCTCACCGCTGCGGGGCAGTTCCGGATTTCAACCGGATTCCCTCTTACGGTTCCGCTGTCGGCGGGTTGCCGACAGGCGGACACCAACGCAGCCAAGTTATATGGGATTATGATTGCCTTGTGTCAACGGGTGGGGCGGGTAGTGTGAGAAGGGGATAAAGGGAGGAATAAAAAGGGCTAAGAGCGTTAGGAACAATCCGTCGTCAGGAAAATTATCCATATATTCAGGCTATTGTCTTTGTCTTCAAGTTTTACGAATTGACGGTGGAATTTTCCTGCGGAGCTGCTGCCTGCCCCGGAGTATGGCTGCGCAGCCACCTGGGGCCGGGGGAACCCTGGGCTGGGTTTCGGGGGAGGGGAGCCGGGAGAGGCGGGGCTCTCCCGGATTTCGCCGGGGTTGGTGGAAAATGATCCGTCCGGGCAGTTGCGGCCGTGCCCATGCCCAGTTCGTCGCAGTCGGCCAGATAGGCAGCGGCGGCCGGGTGGACCGGGCCGGAGGGGCGTGCATGACGGTGTCTGTATCGAGCCAGCCTTATGGCGCGGGGATGGCGACCTGGTCGTCGTCAAACCGGGCGCTTGCTGCCCCGGGATGGCAGGCCACGCAGTTGGCCAGGGAATTGACGCTCTTGCGGGCAAGGACCTCGGCCGAAAGGCCGCGGTGCTTGTGGAGAATGTAGGGGATGTCGGTGATCCTGGCCGGCACTGTGCCACTTAGGCTGTGGACGATCCGCCGGCCGAGCTTCATGGGGGTCACGTCTGCTGCGTTGGTCAGCAGATAGCCGGACACAGTGTTTTTTTCCTGGTCCGACAAAACGACGGCACTGCCGAAGTGGTCGTCCAATCGGGAAAGAATTTGTTCCCAGGACGGGCGCGGCAGCAGTTGCGGCACGTAGGCGACGTGGCAGCCGCCACAGGAAGCGACGTAATCGCTGTTCACCACAAAGCCGGTGCCCTGTGCCTCATTGTGGCGCTTGCCGCGTCTTTGCGGCCCATCGTCAGATTGCCCGTGTCGATACCCGTTCCCGGGGTGATCGCCAGCCGCGGAGAAGGCTGGAAGCAGGAACATGCCTGCAACCAACGCCAGTTGGAGCATGAGGGTTCTAATTGGCATAGGTGTCTCTCCTGCCTATTTCTGGGCCACTCAGACGGGCTGGGCGGAATTGGCTTGGGTCCCGTCCTTTGTCCCAAACACAGCGTCGAGAATCGTTGCAAGAAATCCCCGGATTGTTTCTTCCACGATCTGCGGGATCATTTGAACCACATAGGCCAGCGCATCGAACAGGCTCGTGAAGCCCTTGATGCTCGCGTTTTCCTGGAGCTTGGTGGAAGACGGCCAGATGCTCAGGATGGAAATTGACCCATTAGAGACGTAGGCAAAGGCGTTTTTTTCAAAAATAGCGGCATACTTTGGTTCGATGCAGACGGGAATCTGACGGGGCTTGGGCCCCTCGCCTTTGGGGGGCAGGACGCGCCCGATGGTGTTGCCTTTGGCTGTAATGGCATACGGGGCGTCAGGAGCCTTTTGGGCGAAATCAATATTATACAATTTGCAGGAATCCTGCGCCGCAGCCTGGGTGGCGGACAGGAGACAGGCGATGAGCAGCATTGCAGGGACAGAAACAGGCCAAGTATTTTCCATGATTCCTCCGGTGAATCTTTGCTGCACAGCGAGGATAGGCACAATCATCACTAGCTTTTCTCTGACAATGTGCAAGAAAAATGTTGAACTGCCATTGAGCCTCAATATCATTGGGCGTTGTCGATGGTGATTTCCAGTCTCATTCGGCCGTCTGCGGTGGTTGTGCGCCCTCTGTGCCCTTACTTGTGGCCAATGGGCCGCTTCGCCCAAGGTGTTTGACAAATGCTGCGCAACGGCAGAATGTTATTGTAGCTGGAGTTCCCCCCTTTCAGCGTCGGGGTGAAAGCCGGGTCTGAGGCCTGGGACCGGCCCGGCAAGCAGTCGGCCGCCCGGACGTGCAAGGCGGCGCAACCCTTTTGTGGCGAAAGCGGACGGTCTCAACGACAACGTCGTCCTGCGTCTGCATGTTCGCAGCGATTTGCAAAGGAGATGGGCATGACAAATGAAGCGTCTTCGGATGGCAAGCAACGCTATACGTTCATTTGCTCCAAGGGGACCCTCGACGGGGCCTATCCGTCACTCATCCTGGCGCTCAATGCCAGACGTCTGGGGCATGAAGTTTTCCTGTTTTACACCTTTATGGGCATAAACGTCGTACGCAAAGGCTACCTGTCCAAGCTCAAATTCCATCCCCCCGGGTTCCTCGGCGCCATTCCGGGCATGGCCTCCCTGGCCACGAACATGATGGAAAAGCAGATCGAGGAAGCCAATATCCCCAGTCTTGAGGATCTCTTCGAGATGGCGCAACTGGAAGGGGTCAGGATTTACGGCTGCAAGATGACGCTGGAAATGATGAAGATCCCGGAGAGCGATTTGATCGAAGGGGTGGAGATCATGAACGCGGAACAGTATCTGAAACTGGCCGGAACCTGCGCCATCAATATGTTCACGTAAATGCCCCGGAAACGTTGTCCGGAAAGGAACAGGCCATGGCCGCTCATGAGCGGTGGCACGTTCCCGGGATTGTATCCGAAAAAGGGAGCCATGTTTCCATGGCTCCCGGGCAATCAAGAGGCTGTTTGGCGCGTTGCGCCGGGAAACTAGTCGTCCAGGCAGTTGTGGCCGTGGGCCATGCACAGTTCGTCGCGGTCGGCCAGATTGCCGGCCAGATAGGCGGCGGCGGCCTCGTGGACCGGCCCGGAAGCGCCGCGAATGACGGTCATGCCGGACTGGCGCAGCTTGTTGGCCGCGCCCTGGCCCATGTTGCCGGCAATAAGCGTGGTCACGCCCATGCCGAGCAGGTCGTTCACCAGATTGGACTTGCAGCCGCATTCGGCCGGCGGGGCAAAGGTCTCTTCAGCGGCCACGGTCTTGTCCGGGCCGATGGTCAGCACGGTAAAATAGCCGCAGTGGCCGAAGTGTTCGTCCACCTGCCCGTCGCGGGAGGGGATGGCGATCTTGGTCATGCACGTACTCCTTGGAAGCGTCTGGCGCATTCCCTGTGATTTACCCCGGCAGCGTACCGGAATTGTCCGGGCCTTGGAAGCCCCGGCCGGGCGGGCTGCTTTGGCGTCATCGTCCGGACCCGGCCGGTTGCCTGGACCCGTCGCTTTCACCCCGACTCCCCGTCGGCTTAGCCCGGCCCGGCCACGCAGGCCGTGGCAAAGCCGCCATAGGCCATAAGCGCCTTGGCCGTGGCGGCCGCGTCGCGGTGGACCACGCCCCGGATGCCCAGGGTGGCCGCCACCTCCACGAACATGGCCCGGTCGTCGATGTAGGCGGCGTCGGCCGGGTCGGTCTGGGCGATGTCCAGGGCCACGCGGAAGATGTCGGCGTCGGGCTTTCGCATGTGGACAAAACACGAGGACACGAAGGCATCGACAAAGCACTCCAGGCCAAAGGCCTTGATGCGGTACTGGTTGAGCTCGCGGCCCTCGTTGTTGACGATGACGATTTTGATGCCGTAGCGGGTTTTGAGGCCGCGCACGTAGCTGAGCATGTCGGCCAGGGGCTTGGAGCGCGACAGCATGAAGTCGCGAAAGGTCCCTTTGTCAAAGGCGCGCGGCGTGTAAAACACCGTGCGGTCCAGGTACTCGTCGAGCGAGAGCTTGCCTTCCTCGTAGGCGTCGAAGGTCAGGTGGTGGCGCTCGTCGGTTTCGGCCGCGTCCAGGCCGAAGGTCCGGGCAGCCTCGGCCCGGGCCTGCCGGTCCCAGCCGTTGGTCAATAAAACGCCGCCGACATCGCAAAAAAGCGTGGTGATGGGCCGGGTCACGGGTGTCTTGCTCCCTGCTTGGGGTGGCGGCGGCCGGAAGGGCGGGCCTGGCCCGTATAGACCCGGTTTGCCCCTTGGCGTCAAGGCGCGGGCGGGTTGCGGCGACGGCGAAACAGGCCCGTTTCGTGGACCGGCACGGTGCGCCAGTTGCGGGTGATGGCCAGGACGCGGAGAATGAAGGTGAAGAGGATGGTGCCAAAGGCGGCGGGCAGGGGCGGTACGCCAAGGCTCTGGCGCAGGAAGGGATAGGTCAGGCAGCCGAGCAATGCGGCCAGACCGTAGAACTGGCCCGGCCGGAAGACCATGGGCTCCTCGCGCATGAGCACGTCGCGCAGGATGCCGCCGCCGCAGGCATTGACCGTGCCGACCAGCACGGCCGGAGCGAAATCCAGGCCAAAGGCCAGGGATTTTTCCATGCCGACCACAGCGTAGGCCCCCAGGGCCGCGGCATCGACCAGGGCCACCAGCTTTTCGGATAAAAGCGCCCGGCGGCCGAAAATGAGGCAGGCCACAGCCGCAGCCGCCACGGCGTAGAGATAGTCCTGGTTGCGCACCACGGCCGGCACGCCCGATTGCAGGAAGATGCCGTCGCGTATGAGCGCCCCGCCGACGCCGGTGGCCAGGGACAGGCCAAGCAGGCCCACCAGATCGAATTCCCGGCGGATGGCCTCGATGGCCCCGGTTGCGGCCATGAGAAACACGGCGAAAAGATCGAGATAGAGCGGCAGCTCGAAACTCTGGTCCATGGCGATGGACCTCCTTGCCAAAGAGGTCCGCCCCGGGGCGGAATTCCCGGGGCGGGGGGCGGTATGTAGGGCTGCGGCTGCCCGGCGTCAAGAGGCCTTATGTCGCGCCGGACGCACCAGGGCCAGCAGGTGGCGGCCGGTGCGCGGCAACATCACCACGAATACGCCGGCATAGAGGAAGCTGAAGAAGAAATGGACCTGGCTGCCCGAGAGGTGGCCCGGGAAGAGGTTCCAGAAGGCGTCGGGCACGGCCGGGGCCAGGAACTGGCCGAGAAACAGGCCGAAAAGGAGCATGGCTCCCCGGATGTCCAGGCGCAGGCCGGCCAGCAGGCCGACGGCCAGCAACGACTGGGCGGCGGTGAGCATGATTTCGTGCATCTGCACGCCGTCCAGGGGAATGGGCACGCTGAAGCTGCCCGAGGACACGCCGTAGACGCCCGGAATCATGCCGACAAGGAGCGTCCACTGGTTGAGCTTGGAGGAAATGAGGCTTCCAAGGGCCATGCCGCCCATGCCGCGCAGGGCGAACATGACGGCCACGATGACCTCCGGGGCTTCCGAGGCAATGGGGGCCAGCCACTGGACCAAGAGGAATTCGTTGACCCCGACGATGCGGCCGGTGGCGACGAGGCCTTCGCTGAAGGCCTCGGCATTGGCCACGATGACTCCGGCGGCAAAAAGAAACAGGGCCAGGGTGGACAGCCGGCGAAGCCCTTTGGGCAGCGCGCCGATGACGCAGGCCACCCCTTCAAGCTCGGGTTCCTCGCATTCGCGCCGGGCCGCAATGATGATGTAGACGATGTAGAGGCTGACAAGCACCACGCCGTCCACCCAGGTCAGCGACCCGGACAGCGGGATGGAGATGGCGTAGGCCGTGGCCAGTCCGAGAAAGAGCACTTCGGTGCGGCGTTCGCCTTCGAGTATCACCGGTTTGCGGGTGCGCCACCAGACCAGGAAGGCGACCAGGGTCCAGGCCACGCCGATAAGGAGTCGGTTGGCCCCGGTCATGTTGGCGATGGCGTAGTGGGCATAATCGGACTCGGGCTGCTGGCCGGCCATCCAGGTGAAATACATGTCCACGGCGTATTCCGGCAGCACGGCAATAAGGGCCACGACGGCCAGGGCCAGGGCTTGCGGGATGTCGGTCTGGGCCACGTCGCAGGCCCACAGGAGCAGAAAGGATGCGCCGAGAATGGCCAGTCCGGCCAGGGCGGCGGTGGCCGGCGGCGAGGGGTGGATGGACAGGAGGAAGCAGGCAAGTCCTGGCAGGGTGGCGGCCACGGCCAGATACAGGGGCAGCAGTTTTTTCATGGTCTCTCCTCGATGTTGACGCGGCCAAAAAAAAAGACCTTGGCACGCGCGTATGCATGCCAAAGGTCTCGCTGGCCGGCTCCGAGGGACCGACGACAGGGCCAGGCGGCAGACGCGCCGCAGTGATGTTGACCCTGATCCGAAACAGCTACTCCCCTTTGGGAGCAACCAAGGTAGGCGTTCGGGGAGTGGCTGTCAACTGCGGCCGGCCCTTGACGTTTGGCGCGGCGGTCGCATAGTTGTTTTGTCCGGACAATGTCCGGATATCCGGTAGGGTCATTGCTTGCAACGAAGAAGCGGAGGGAATGGTATGCAGCCTGGGACGGAAGCGAAATCCGAGCGCATCGATCTGCGCACGACGGCCAGCGCCAAGCGCGTGTTGCAGGAGGCGGCTAGCGCCAGACACAAGACGGTGACGGAATTTGTTTTGGACGTGGCCCTGGCGGAAGCCGCCACGGTGTTGGCCGGGCAGCGGCTTTTTTCTCTTGATGCGGCGCAGTGGGCGGCGTTTCAGGCGGCGCTTGATGCGCCGACCACGCGCCGGCCCCGGCTGGAGGCGCTCCTGCGCGAACCGAGCGTGTTCGAGTGACCGGGGCGGCTATGCTCCCGCTGTCTGCGGTCGTGAAGCTTGGGAACGGGCACGACACGCAGGGCTTTGATTGCGGCCGGGAGGAACTCAACCGCTTTCTCAAAAAATTCGCCCTGCCCGGCGGCCAGGCCAACAGCGTCCAGACCTACGTGGCTGCGCGCGGCAGCGTGGTCGTGGGCTACTATAGTCTGGCGGTGGGGGCGGTGGAGCACGCTGCCGCACCGCAGCGGGTGGGCCAGGGGCTGGCCCGCCACGCCGTGCCGGTCATGGTGTTGGCCCGTCTGGCCGTGGATGTGGGCGAACAAGGAAAGGGGCTTGGAAAAGGGCTGCTCAAGGATGCGCTCATCCGCACGGCGCAAGCCGCCGACATCGCCGGCATCCGGGCGCTTTTCGTCGCGGCCAAGGACGATGCGGCCAGGGCGTTTTACGAGCGTTTCGACTTCGACCCCAGCCCGGCTGATCCATGCCATCTTTATCTGGTCATGAAGGACGTCAAGAAGCTGCTGCGCTAGGCCGGCCGCAGCGGCATTGCGAGGATGGAGGCCGGCCGCCGCCTACTCCGCCGCCCCGGTCAGCTGCAACTGGATCTTTTCGGAAAAAAGATAGAGCGCGTCGATGACAAAGGCGTATTCCGGCGCTTCCTCGCGCCAAAGGACCATCAGATTTTTGATTTGTTCCCGGGCCGCCGCCAGTTCGGCCGTGGTCTCGGCGTTGTTGATGGCCGCCAACGCTTCCAGATATTCGTCGCTCAAATAGGCCGTGACCAGGGCTTTGGCCACGCGTTCCTTGTCAATGCCGTCCCAGACTCCGGCAGCCATAGGCGCTCCTTGTTGAGTAAACAGGTGGTGGGGTGGACTGGCTGCGCAATCAGCGGGCCTCGCGCCAGACGGCCTGGGCGTTGTTGCCGCGCGCGTCGCATATCCGGTACTCGACGCGCTTGCCAAGAAGGCGCAGCCAGGCAAACAGTGTTTCCAGTGAAACCCGGTCGATATCGCCGCGCAACACCTTCGATAGCGTCGGCTGCGTGGTGTTGAGTTGTGCCGCAGCCATGCGTTGGGTCAGCCCCTGGCTCTTGAGCGTTCGGCGCAGTTCAATGGCCAGACTGGAGCGCAATCCCAATTCTTCGGCGTTGTCGAGTCCGAGGTCAGCGAAAATATTGCCGCTGCTTTCTTCGTACCCTTGGTCGGATGCCATTTCCTATTTCCTCCACGTCCGGGCCACGCATGGGGCTTTTTCGTGTCTGAGCCACAAAGGGCGATCAGGCGTCCAGTTCTCTGGCGGCTTTCAGGCGTTGCCCTGTCAATTCTACGATCTCCCGGGGAATTTCCTTGCCGTGTTTTGACTTCTTTTTATAGGCGCAAAGGATGTAAATGCAGGGCTTGGTGATATAGATATTGCACCGGTAGGTGTTGGTGGCATGGTCTTTGAGAAGTTCATACACCTTGGGTCCGAACTGCGGCAGGGGTTTTGATGCGGAGGGAACCAGGCCATGCTGCCCCTCGTGCAGAGCGTGTCCGAAAGCCTTGCAGACCTCGGGGCCAAGATCCATCAGTTCCTTTCTGCTGCTGCCAAGAAAACGAATGGTCTTGGCTACCGGTGGACCGGTCTTTTCGTGGCCCATTGTGCGGCTTTGGGTAGCAGCCATCGTGTGTCTTCTCGTTTTATTCCTTTAAGGCATATTGGGGCTGTCGTCAATGGCCCTGCCGCTTGGGCCCGGGTCGCGACGGCAGCAGGCGGAAGAGTTGGAAAGCAGTCCGCCCTTGCCTGTTGCCCCTACATCCGGTTGAGCGGCACGTTGGCGTAGGCTTCGTCGAAATCGTCGTCGAGTTCGGACACGAACCGGGCCGGGTCGAAGCTGCCGCCGCAGCTCCGGCAGGTGAGCATCACCGTCAGGCAGGTGCGGTCAAAGGTCAGTTTTTGGCCGCAGGTGGGGCAGGCAATGCTCTTGGCCGTGGTCGGCTCGAATTTGATGCGCGAGAAAAAAGCCATGGCGTCTCCTTACACGATGTTCGCGTCGCTTAAAATAAGCACCAGCCGTTTGAAGACCCCCATGTCGAAATGGCCCGACATCTCCTCGCGCATGAGCCGCAAGGCCTGAAATGCCGGCATGGCCGAGGCGTAGGACCGGGCGGTGGTCAGGGCGTCGTAGACGTCGGCCACGGACAGGGCGCGGACATGGATCGGGATGAGCTCGCCGGCCAGGCCGCCGGGGTAGCCCGAGCCGTCCATGCGCTCGTGGTGCATGAGGATGCCCTGGGTGGCCGTTGGCGTCAGGGCCACATCCTGGCACAGGGCCACGCCCTTGGTCGGATGGGTGTTGATGATGACGCGCTCTTCCGGGGTCAGGGGCCCGGGTTTGGACAGGATCTCGGTCGGGATGTGGGTCTTGCCGATGTCGTGCAACAGTGCGCCGATGCCGGCCTGGACCAGGGTGTATTCATCGACCTTCATGGATTGCAGGATGGCCACGGTGAAGACGAACACCTGCATGCTGTGGGTGTGCACCGAGTAGTCGTGGGAGAGCAGGGCGGCCATGCAGCGCAGGGATTCGTTGGAGGCCAGAAAGGTCAGGGATTTTTCCACCAGCGAGGCGATGCGGGTGTATTCGCGCTTGCCCATGCCCCGGGGCAGCTTGGTGTCAAAGACGTCCTGCACCACGGCCTCGGCCGTGGTATAGAGCACCTTGGCCCGCTCGGGGACCGGAATGGCCGTGTCGGTCAGGATGTGGGGCAGGTGTTTTTCGATGTAGCGGTTGAAATCCGGCCGCTGTTCGCCCCGGATGTAGACCTCGGCCACGCCGGCGTCGTGGAGCTTTTGCCGATGGCGCGGCGTGAACTGTTCGTTCTCGGCGGCGTAGAGCACAAAGCGTCCGGCCTGGCGGATGTAGACCCGGAATCGTCCGAAGGCCTGGGGAAAGATCATCAGCGGGGAAATGGCGAAATACTGTTCGTCGGTACTGTTTACCCTGGCCTTGCCCAACATGCCGTCCGCTCCTTGCTCGATATCCGGTCGCAGCCCGTGTCCGGGCCATGATAGCTTGTTTCGACCGGTTCCGGTCAGACCTGGGACGGCATGTCCGCTGCCGGTTGGGTCGGCGTGTCCCGGCGCACCAGGGCCAGCCGGCCATCCGCCTGCCGGATCGCTTCCAGGTAAAAATCAAAGGCATCCAGGGTCAGGCACAGGTCGAAATCGGCTTCGGGCACAATGGCCGTGTCGCCGAAAAAGATCTCGGCGCTGGCGGTTTTGCGCAGAAATTGGGGGATGACGGCAAAGGCGTTGGGCACGTCCTGGAGCAGGTTGGCCAGATACATGCCGCACATCCGGTCTTCCGGGGCCGAGGTCATTCCGGCCTTGCCCATGGCCACGACCGAAACCACCGGCGGGGCGGTGGCCAGCAGTTCGGCGGCCGTGGCCGCCATATTGGCAAAGGAGCAGGTCAGGACGCGCTCGGCGCTGCCCATGGCGGCGACCAGGCCGCGCGTGCCGGCGCTGGTGGCGTGGACCAGGGTCCGGCCGGCCAGATCGGCGGCCGCCACCTCGCTTGGCGAGTTGCCGAAATCAAAGCCCGCGGGCTTCAGGCAGTGGCGCTCACCGGCCAGCAGGTAGTCGGGATGGGCCGCCTTGAGGGCCAGCGCCTCTTCCACGCTGTCCACCGGCAGGATGCGCGCGGCTCCGCCGGCAAAGGCATAAGAGGCCACCGAGCAGGCCCGAAACACGTCGATGACCACAGCCACGCCCGAGGCGGCCGCAGCACCGGAAAGCAGTTCCAACATCTTGATACGCACGAGATATCCTCCGCAGCCAAGCTGTATCAGCGCCGGCCCGGTTTGGAAAGCGGGGGCCGGGCCGCCTTGCCGCCGGGGAGGCGAGGTTGTAAAGGAAGGAAAACAACCCCGTATCCGTCGGGAGCCGTCCTCATGCCCAACGCGCCCGAAGAGTCCCCGCCGCTGTTGCCCGTCATCCCGGAGTACAAGCCCTGGCTTGACCGAGTGATTAAGGAAACGGCGGCCGACGCCAGGGCGGCCGATGCCGCCTTTGCCGCGCACCATGGGCCGGCCACCGGTCCAGCCGGCGTGCCCGAGACGCCGCGCGGGACCATTGCCGACGAAACGGCCTGACCGGATACGTCCGCATCGCTGCGAGAAGGAGGGCCGATGGCCCAGTGCGACTGGCGTGAGAAACGCCGGCAAGTCATGTCCCAGGCCCGCCGGGTGGTGGTCAAGGTCGGCAGCGCCGTCCTGGCCGGCCCGGGCGGTATCGATGTGTCCGTCATCGCCTCCCTGGCCCGCCAGATTTCCGATCTGGCCCAGGCCGGCTATGAGGTGCTTCTGGTCTCAAGCGGGGCCGTGGCCGCCGGCCGGGCCGTGCTTGGCGAGCGCTACGACCCGACCTTCCTGCCCCATCGGCAGGCGGCTTCGGCCATCGGCCAAAGCCGCATCATGCACGCCTACGACCAGGAATTCGCCCGCCACGGCCGTATCGCCGCCCAGGTGCTTTTAACCCGCGACGATCTGGACAACCGCGAGCGTTATCTCAATTTGCGCAACACCCTGACCACGCTTTTCGATCTGGGAGCCGTGCCCGTGGTCAATGAAAACGACTGCGTGGCCATTGCCGAGCTGGTTTACGGCGACAACGACTGCCTGGCCGGCCTGCTGGTCGGCACGATCGGTGCGGAACTGTTCGTCAACCTGACCTCGGCCCGGGGCGTTTTTGCCGAGAATCCCGACGACAATCCGGCGGCCGCGCCCATGGAGTGCATCGACAACATCGGCGAGCTCGACCTCGACGCCATGTGCGGGACCAAGACTACCCTGGGCACCGGCGGCATGCATTCCAAGCTCCTTTCGGCCCGGCGGGTGGCCCAGCTCGGCGTGCCGACGCTCATCATCGCCGGCCGCGAAGAGGGGGCGCTGACCCGGGCTCTGGCCGGCGAGGCCGTGGGCACCTTTGTGTTGTCGGGCTGCAAGCCCATCCCCAGGCGCAAGTTCTGGCTGGCCTACCACCACGATCCCCAGGGCACGCTGACCGTGGACGACGGCGCGGTGGGAGCGCTTCGGGACAAGGGCAAAAGCCTGCTTCCGGCCGGCATCGTGGACGTGTCCGGCGATTTCCCGGTCGGGTCCATGGTGCGGGTGGCCACGGTTGCCGGCGAGGTCATCGGCGTTGGGCTGTCCAACTACGCTGCCGAGGATTTGCGAAAGATCATGGGCCTTAAAAGCAGCCGTATTGCCCAGGTGTTGGGCGAGGCCGCCTATGCCGAGGCCGTGCACCGGGACAATCTGCTGCTTGATCCGGCCATCTGACGGCGTGAGCGGCGGGGGCGAAGGTGAAGGCGAAGGCGAGGGGAAAGCCTCCGGCGGCCGGGGCTTTGCCCCGGACCCCACCGGGGGATGATCCCCCCGGACCCCCGCAATGGGAAAAAGGGGGCGGCCGGGCCGCGACAGTGGACGGGAGCGGGAAAAGACATTTCGTCGATCAGGGAACCCGTCGCCAGCGTGTTGGCGTGACGGAGCGGCCGGGAGGGACGGACATGGAAACCGAGGCCAAATGCCGGGAATGGGATGTGTTCGAGACCGACGGCCAATGCGCGGTCTGCGGCAAGAAGGCCGTGTTTTCGCCGATCAAGCCGGGATTTAGCCTGCGCGAGACGCGCTGTTCCTCCTGCCGGGCCAGCCGGCGCACCCGCGATGTGGCCCGGGTGGTGGCCCAACTGGCTGCCGGACCGGCGGTGCGGCGGTTGCCCGAGGCCCTGCCGGCCATGGCCGGCTGGCGGGTGTACGAGGCCCAGGCCGCCGGCCCGCTCCATGACACGCTGCGCTGTCTGCCGGGCTATGTCTGCTCGGAATATCTGCCCGAAATGATTGCCCCCGGGCAATGCACCCAGGCCGGGATTCGGTGCGAGGATCTGGAGCGCCTGAGCTTTGTCGACGCCAGCTTCGATCTGGTCGTCACCCAGGACATCCTGGAGCACGTGGCCGATCCCTGGCAGGCCTTTGACGAGCTGTGGCGCGTCCTGGCTCCGGGCGGGCGGCATGTCTTCACCGTGCCCATGCACGAGGGGCACGCCACCACCGTCCGGGTGCGCTACGACAAGGAAGGCCGGCGCGACGTGCTGCCGCCGGTGCACCACGGCGACCCGGTGCGCCAGGGCGGGTCCCTGGTGGTCACGGATTTCGGCGACGACCTGCCAACGCTGTTGACCCGTCGCGGCCAACCCACCCTCGTGGCCTCCCACGTGGCCTTCTACAAGCCCGCCGAGATGCCGGGCATCATTGAGGGCGACCTCTACGAGCAGTACGTCGCGGCCTGGAAAGCCGGCGAAAAGGCCGGGTTTTTGCGATACAATTCCGTGGTGTTCGTGACGGAAAAGCCGGCCTGAGGCCGACCGGCCCGGCCGGGTGAAGCGAATAAGCCGGTTAATCGCTTCAAATAGTGAAGCGTTTGCGGCTTCCCGGCAACGAGCAACGCCCTCTTTTCCTTTGGCCACCGGCTCGGCTGCGGCAGCGCCGGCCTTGCGCCTGAAGCGATTGTGCGCCATATTCGCTTCATAATATGAAGCGAATAACCTCCCCCCAATATCTTTGGGAACTGCCCGACTGGCCGCAGTTCCGGTTTGACGCGGCCGCCCTGCTTGCGCCCCTGGGCCGGGTACGCCGGTTGCAGGGCGGTCTTTTGTCCCGGGCAACGTCCCTGGGGCTGGTCGCGGACCGCTTGGAGCAGGCGGCCGTGCTGGCTCGGGAAGTGCTGGCCAGCTCCGGCATCGAAGGTGAAAAACTGGATGCGGCCGGGGTGCGTTCCTCGGTGGCCCGGCATCTTGATCTGCCCACTGCTGGCCTGCCTGCCCCTGGTCCCCGGGAGGACGGTGCCGTGGCCGTGGTCCTTGACGCCGTGACCCGCTATGACGCGCCCCTTGACGCTGCGCGGCTTTTTTCCTGGCATGGGGCGCTGTTCCCCACTGGATATGCAGGCTTGCGCCGCATTGGCGTAGGCACCTGGCGGGGCGAGGCCCCCATGCAGGTGGTGTCCGGCCGGGGCAATCGGGAAGTGGTCCATTTCCAGGCGCCGCCCTTTGACCGGGTCGGGCCGGAAATGGAGCGGTTTTTCGGCTGGTGGCGGGCCGGGGCGGCCTTTCCGGGCGGCCAGGTAGGCCGAGATGGCTGGGACGGCCAGGATGGTCTGGTGCGGGCCGGGCTGGCCCATCTGTATTTCCTGACCATCCATCCCTTCGAGGACGGCAACGGCCGGCTGGCCCGGGCCATAACCAAAATGGCCCTGGCCGGGGACGAAGGGTCGCCGGTGCGGCTGTACAGCGCATCGGCCAGGATTTTGGCCGAGCGCGAGGCCTACTACGAGGAGCTGGAGCGCAGCCAGAAGGGCGGACTTGACGTCACCGAGTGGCTGGTCTGGTTTCTGGGGCTGCTTGGCCGGGCCATGGAGCAGGCCGAGGCTGTGGTGGACCGGGTTGTCGGCAAGGCGGCGTTCTGGCAGCGATTTGCGGCCTGCCCGGTCAACGAACGGCAGCGCAAGGTGGTCAACCGGCTGCTTGATGCCGGCGACGCCTTCGAGGGCGGGCTGACCACGCGCAAGTACGCGGCCATGACCAAAACCAGCCGGGCCACGGCCTATCGCGACATTGCCGAACTGGCGGCCTGGGGCATGGTGTTGGAGAATCCGGGCCAGGGGCGAAACGTCAGCTACCGGCTGGCTCCCTAAAAAAGACTGAGCCCCATTTCGCCCCCCCGGCTGGCGCATTCCTCGGCGTGGGCGGAGAGAAATGCCTCTTCCCAGCGGAAGATGTGCTCCACCACATTATTGAGGATCTTGGGCAGGATGGCGGGGAACCGCTCGGCGGTCTTGAGGAATTTTTCCTTGGTCAGCGTCAGGCATTCGACCGGCGTGGCCGCGCGCACCGTGTAGACGGCCTTGGTGGCGGCGAGCAGGCCCAGGCCGCCGAAGAAATAGGCTTGGCCGCGCCGCAGCATCGGGGCCTGGCAGTCGCCTGTGGCGCGCACCACGTCCACTTCGCCGCACAACACGTACCAGCAGCGGTCCATGGCCTCTCCCTGCTCGCACAGAGGGTCGCCCGGGGCAAACGTCTCCACCGTGGACAAATAAGCCAGAACCTTGATCACATCCAGCGGCACACCGTTAAAAAGCGGCTGCTCGCGCAGAACTTCCAGGTAGTCGTTGAATCCGCAGGCCTTGGTGCCGGCGCTACGCCCTTCCGGCTGCTCCGTAGACAAGCTCATAGAGCATCCCCTTTTTTTCCATGAGGCCGGCATAGGAACCGACCTCGACGATCCGGCCGGCCTTCATGACCGCCACCTTGTCGTAATTCTTGATGGTGTCCAGGCGGTGGACCACGGCGATGACCGTGGAGCGCCCGCGCCATTTGGTTTCCAGCAGGTTTTGGATGCGCGACTGGGAGGCGTTGTCCAGGGCCGCGGTGGCCTCGTCGAGAATAAGCACCGGCGGTTCCTTGAGAAAGGCCCGGGCCAGGGCCACTTTCTGGCGCTGGCCGCCCGAGAGCCGGTCGCCCATGGACCCGACCTGGAAGTCCAGGCCGATCTCCAGCACCCGCTCCAGCATGTCCTCTTCGATTAAGAGGCTGACAATGGTCTTTTGGATCTGGTCGAGGATCTTGGGGCTGGTGGTCTTCAAGCGGCCAAAGAGAATGTTGTCCATGACGGTCATGGAATAGAGGTAGTCGTCGCGTCTGAAAAAGGTCACCGCGCCCGGCATGTCGGAGGTCACGCGCTCGGCGAACATGGCCCGGCCCTGGAGCAGCAGGCCTTCCAGGATGTGGGACAGGCCGACGATGGTATGGCGGCCGGGGGTGAAGCGCAGGGCCAGGGTCAACAGCAGGCGCTCGTCCTCGGTTGAGAGCTTGTGCAGCCGCACCCGGGCCAGCCGGCCGGCCAGCTCGCGGTAGGTGTCGAATTCGTCCATGGTGATGGGCGATTGTTCGAAGAAGATGGCGTCCGGGGAGGGCACGTCCTTTAAGATGTCCACGGTGCGGGTGGCCAGTTCCGCGCCGGTCTGCATGAGCAGCATTTTAAGGCCGGCATCGTGGAGAAAGGCGATGAAAAAGGGATTGGCCGGCAGGTTTTCCGGGGCCAGATCGTCCCGGCCTGGGGTGCCGAAGATGATGTTTTCCGCCACGGTGCTGAAGTACAGATACTGGGTCGGGTCGAAAAATTCCACCCACTCGGCCAGGGATTCGGCATGGCCGGCGTGGTAGGCCTCGCGCACCCGGACCACCTTTTTGACCAGATTCTCCTTGCGCCCCTCCTTGAAGACCGAATTGAGGGCAAAGCGCAGGATGTCGGCGAAAAGGCCCACCTGCTGCACCCCGGCGATGATCTCGTCCAGGCTTGGCAGCCCGTCCTCGCCGGAAACGTCGTGGGCGGCGCGCCGGGCGTTTATGGAATAGAGCAGGTTGTCCTTGATGGTGCCTTCGAAAATGAACGGATGCTGGGATACGATGCCCATGTTGTCGGCAATGTCGGACTTGGGCAGGGCGTCGATGTCGTTGCCGTCAAAGGTGGCCGTGCCGGCGCTGTATTTGAGAATCTGGCACAGGCAAAGGGCCAGGGTGGATTTGCCCGAGCCGGAAAAGCCGACCAGGGCCACCAGCTCGCCCGGCGCGATGTCCAGGGACACGCCCTTTAGGAGCTGGATGCCGCCCGGCACCTCCATGACCAGATTCTGGGCCGACAGCGCGCCGGTCAGGGCCAGGGGGGGCCTGGGGTCTTCGGGTTCGGCGGTAAATTCCGGGTCGCCCTGGAAGTATTCCATGATTCGGCTGTAGCTGACCGAGGCGTCCTGGTAGGTCTGGTAAAAATCCATCAGCTCTTTCCAGGGGTCGTAGAGCTTTTCATTGGCCGAGAGGAAGGCCACCAGGGCACCGAGGTCGAAACGGCCGTTGATGGCCAGATAGCCGCCCACCAAAAAGAGCACGAAGGGACCGAGGTTCTGGAAGAAGTTGTTGGAGACCTTGATGGCGAACTTGTACAGGTTCCAGACCACCCGGACCTTGAAGAGCTTGTCGGCCATGACGCCGAAGCGGGAATTTTCCAGGCGGAAGCTGGCGTTGCCGTGGACCTCGTGGATGCCGGAAATGGTCTCGCCGACCAGGGTCGAGAGCTTGCGCCCGGTGTCCACCCGCTGCTTGTTGGCCGCGTTGGCCCGTTTTTGCAGGGCCGGGATGACGATGATGGCTATGGGATAAAGGGCCATGCTGATCACGGCCATGAGCGGATTGAGATAGAAGAGGTAGGCGGCAAAGGCCAAAAGCGTCAGCAGGTTGGTGACCGGCACGGCAATGGCCTGGCCGACGAACTCGCCGGTGTTGGCAACCTCGGTCATAAGCGAGGTTACCACCATGCCCGGCGAGGCCTGGCGGAAAAAGGACATGGGCAGGGTCAGGATGTGGGCGTAGAGCTTTTTGCGCAGATCGGTCAGGGACTCCTGGCCGATGTAGTTTTGCAGGGCGTTTATCGCGAGTTTTAAGCCCGAGGCCGACACCACGCAGGCCAGATAGTAGCCGCAGTAGGTGAGCAGCAGATCGACGCGCTTGAGCGAAATGGCCTGGTTGATGATCTTTTTCTGCATCTCCAGCGGCAACACGCGAACAGCCACCGTGACCACGATGATGATGAGCAGGATGCCCTGAAGCTTCAGGTTGCTGGTCCACACCCAGGAAAACATGGACCGCTTGTAGATGGCGTCAGGGATGTCGGGGCGAAACTTCATGCGGCGGTCCGCCTTTCTTGAGGAATTGGGAGACCACTGTGCCGCGATTTGCCTGTAAAGGCAATCAGACGGCCAGGCGACGGCGTTTTTCGATCAGCGCCATGGCGATGCGGGCCAGATCGCCGAACTGGGGTTTGGAGATCTGTTCATCGGCTCCCACGGACTGGCCTTTGTGGCGCAGTTCGTCGGTAATAAGCGAAGAGAACAGCACCACCGGCAGATGGGCCAGGGCCGGGTTCTCCCGGATGCGGCGGGTCAGGGTGTAGCCGTCGAGCAGCGGCATTTCGATGTCGGAGATGACGATGTCGGGCTGGCGGCGTTCCTGGCCAAGCAGCAGATCCAGGGCCTGCTGCCCGTTGTCGGCCAGGGCCACCTCGAAATTGGCCGCTTCCAGGCGTTCGCGGATCATGTGGCGCATGATGCCGGAATCCTCGGCCACCAGGGCGCGCAGGCGGATTGCCGAGGGCGGCGGGGCGTCGTCGGGCTGGGTGGCGTCGAGTTCGAAGATGATTTTTTCCAGGTCGAGCAACAGGATGAAGCGGCCGTCCTGGCGCACCAGGCCGGTTATGCAGTTGGTGGCCAGACTGGTGATGGAGCGATGGGGCGGTTCGACGTCGCGCCAGTGGAAACGGTGGATATTGGTGACGCCGGAGGCCAGAAAACCGGTGGTGCGGCTGTTGAACCGGGTGACCAGGATGATTTCGTGGTCGCGGCGCACTCGGGGCAGCCCCAGCCACACGGCCAGGTCGAGGACCGGCAGCACGATGTCGCGCAGGGGAATGGTGCCCATGAAGCAGGGATGGGGCGCGCCGGGAATGGGGACCAACCCGGGCGACTCGATGACTTCCAGGACCTTGGCCACGTTGACGCCGTAGGCGGTCAGGCCGCGCTCCGGGCCCTCGTCGATGAAAAACTCGATGATCTCAAGCTCGTTGGTCCCGGCTTCGAGCAGGATATCCGTCTGGGCCATAGAGGCTCCCGGCATTACGCGGCAAAGGTTGGAGAGAAAGCACTCTTGTAACGATAGACGAGTCGTGCCGCCGTGTAAATGCGTCCGCCGCTTTACCCGGACCGGCCGGGCGGTTGACAGGGGCGCTTGGCATCTTATAGCCAGAAAAAGGACCGGCCTGCCGGCCGGACCGGCATCAGGCCGCCAGCGGCGGCGTGGTGCAAAGGAGGAATCGTCATGCGCGCCAATCTTTGCGTACTGGCTTTGATCCTTGCCCTGGTTCCGGCGGCTGCCTGGGCCGGGTCATGGAGTTTTTCCACGCCCTACGGTTCGGCCTCCGGGAGCATCGATCCCAATGCCGTGACCGTCAGTTCGACCGGCAGCCTGGCCATCGACGCCACCACCGTGGGCTGGAATTTCTCCCTGGACAAGGGCTCGACCACGGTCTCCGGGTCGGCTACGGTCAACGGCCAGGACTATTCCGGCAGCCTGGACTGGAGCGACCTGTTCACCTGGCTTTTCGGCTAGTGTTGGATTTCTTGAAAAAGCAGGTCGGTATTTTTAAGAAATAGTTTTTTATTTCAGTTCATTGTCTTGCTTTTTGCAAGCCTGAACTTCGTGGGCGCGACACGAGTCCCGATCCGCCGGACCAAAGCGCCTGGCGGCGTGTGGCCGCAGCCGGGGCCTATCCCCAAGCAGCGGCCGCACGCCCGGATCTCCATGCTCGAACGAGAACTCGAAATATTTGTCTACGGCCCGCACGGCATCCGCCGGTTGTTCGTCTATCGCCGCTGGATGTTCCTGTTGCCGCTGGCGGTGCTGGCTGTCCTGGCCATGGGCGGGGCTTGGCTGTGGCGGTTCCAGTCCGGCTACGAGGCCCTGGCCGTGCGGCGGCTGGCCGTCCTGGGGGAGCTTGCCGCCCAGAAGGCGGCCGCCATGCGCCTGCGCGACCGGGTGCGCCGGGTTGGCGACGAGGCCGGGCGCATTGCCTCGTTTAACGCCAAGCTCGGGGTCATGCTCGACCGGCCCGTCCCGGATCGCGGCGACATGGGCGGGGCGGCCGTTCCCCGGCTGCCGGGGCTGGCCGTGGAAGACAATCTGGGCCGGCGGCTGTTTGATTTTCTCGATGCCCTGGGCACGCGCATGGCCCGGGAGGAAGTGGCGCAGCAGGAACTGGCCCGCAGCCTGCTTGGCCGCAAACTGGAATTTCTGGCCAAGCCGACCCTGTGGCCGGCCCGGGGCTTCATCACCTCGGCCTTCGGCTCTCGGCCCTCGCCCTTTGGCCGGGGCGGCGATTTCCACAATGGCGTGGACATCAAGGTGCCAACCGGCAGCCCGGTCTATGCGGCCGGGGCCGGCCGGGTCACCGAGGCCGACACCATGAGCGGCTATGGCCTGCGTGTGGTCATCAGCCATGATTACGGGCTGGAAACCGTCTATGCCCACCTCAAGAAGATCGAGGTCAAGCCCGGCCAGCAGGTCCGCCGGGGCCAGGTCATTGCCCAGTCCGGCAATTCCGGACGCACCACCGGCTCGCATCTGCACTACGAGGTGCGCGCGGACGGCACCCCGGTCAATCCCCGGCAGTATCTGCTCGATTAGCCGGGCTGTTTTCGGCCACACGCTGCCGTACTGCCCGCCATCCCGCCATCAGGGCCTCCCAGGCCGTATCCAGGTCGCGCCTGGCCGCGACTGCCATTTGCTCCCGGCTAAAAAGCCCGTCGAGCTTGGTTCTGGCTCCAAGCAACTGGCCCACGGCCGCAGCACTCCGGGCCTGGCCCGGACCGGCGTGCTGGTGGTGGCCCACGGCCAGGGTGCCGGCGTAGACCGCCCGGCCTCCGGCCAGAAAGCCGGTCAGGTCCCGGGCCAGATCGTCGAACTGGCTGGGGGAGAAACGGAGGTCAAAGGGGGCCGGCCCGGCCAGGGCCCGGCCGCGAAAGAGATGGCAGCAGCCCGAGACCGAGGCGCAGGGGCGAAGCGCAGCCAAAAGCCCCAGGTCCGGCCCCGGACCGTAATTGACGAGGGGGCGCACGCTGTGGGCCGCATCCGGAGGCAGCAGGCGCACGTCGGCCGCCTGGGCCATCCGGGCGGCTCCCGGAGCGGCGGCCACGATGCGCGCTCCGGCCACGTCGGCGGTCCTGTCGGCGGCCAGGGCCGCAGCCAGGCGCTCCAGCCAGTCGGGCGGCAGGCTCACGTCGTCGTCCACATAGGCGGCCAGATCATCCGGGCCAAGGCCGGCGGTTCGGGCCAGCCAGTTGCGGGCAGCCGGCGCGCCGACATTGACCGGCAGCCGGACGACCGCGAAACGCTTTGGGGCGAACCGGGCGGCCAGGGACCGGCATACGGCGGCGGTGTCGTCCGTGCTGCCGTTATCGAGCACCGTGACCCGGGCCGGGCCCAGGCGGCTGTCGGCCAGACTGGCCAGGGTCCGACCGAGCAGCCCGGCCCGGTTCCAGGTGTAGACAAAGACGTGGAGCCGGCCGGGCAGGGCGTCAAGGGCCGCCGGGGCCGGAGGACAGAGCAGGGCATGGAGCCGGGCGGTCAGGTCGGGATGCCAGTTTTCCGTGGCCCAGAGCCGGGCCAGGACGGCGGCCGCGCCGTCCGTATCGCCGGTTTCGGCCAGACCGGCGGCCGTGGCCAGGGCGGCAAAGCGCGGGAAACAGGCCTGGTCGAGCTGGGCCAGGGCGGCCTGGACGGCTGGCGGCCCGTCCCAGGCCAGGGCGGCCTCGGCAGCCAGACGCGCCCCGAGCGGAGCCAGGGCCGGATCGCTGCCCAGCCGGGCGGCGATGTCCCGGGCCAGCTCGGCCATGCCCCGGGCCAGGGCAAAGGCAAAGCCCCGGCCGCACCAGTACAGCCCGTCGGCCGGGTCGGCCAGACCCCGCTCCAACAAGGCCAGGGCCGGGCCGGGGTCCGGGGCCTCGGCCAGGGCGGCGAAATCGCGGGTGTTGGCCGGGCGGCGCAGCCGGCGGCCCAGTTCGCGCAGCAGGCTGCGCCGGGCCGGAGCCTCGCCAAGCACCCGGCCGGCGGCGCGGGCCGCGGCGGCAAAGGCCGGATCGAGGGGGGCGCGTTCAAAGTTCCAGGCGGCCAGCCGGGCGGCGATGCCGGAGAATTTGGGCTGGCCGGCTGCCAGGGCGGCCAACTGCCCGGCCAGATGCCGGGACAGCCAGGAACCCTCCAGGCCAAAGGCCCACAAGGGCAGGTCGCGGCGCAGGCTGTCTGGAGCAGGATAAGCTGCAATTGCAGGATGTTGCATCATTTTTTGCGCACCTTGGCGGGCAGCGCGACCCCCTCGCAATTTGACGAACGCCGCATAACCGGGCATGTATCGCACGCTTTCCGGCACATGATCAAACCACGTCGCAGGGAACTCGCGGCGGGCTATGAGGAACTGATATGCTCCGAGGAAAATCCCGACTTTTTCTGGCCTTCCTGCTGGCCGGGCTGGCCGTGGCGTTCGTCCCAGGGTGCAGCAAGTACGACGGGCTGGAGCGCAACATGCAATACGTCTCCGACGATCTGTTGCGCAAGGACGCCGAGATGGCCTGGCGGCAGGTCAACGAGGCCCACGCCGCCTGGACCAAGGCCGGCAGCAGCCATGACAAGGATAACGCCGAGTTCGTCGTCTACCAGGATGCGTATGGTCGCTATGCTGTGATCTACAACGAACTTTTTGACCGTCAGGACAAGCCTTTTGGCGGCCGTCTGGGCAAAGAAACCGATACCCTGCCGCCGCCGCCGCCCGGGGTGAGCGTCCCTGTTACCGCACCCAAGGCTGCGCCGGCCGTGCCCGTCAATACCCCGGCCGGCCGCGAGCTCAATGATGCGGCCACGCCGGCCCCGGCAGCCATGGCTCCGGTTTCGGCCGCTCCCCGGCCGGTGGCTCCGGCTGTGGCTGCGCCTGTGGCTGCAACGGGGGATACGTCCGCGACTGCGCCCGCGTCCAAGCCGGCCCGCGCCGCCACCACCCGCCCGGCCGGTCCGGGCAGCTACCTGATCCAGCCCGGCGACACCCTCTATTCCATAGCCAAGCGCCATGGGATCAGCGAAAAACGCCTCATGGACGCCAACAGCCTGACCGATCCGCGCAAGATCGCGGCCGGCAAGCAGCTCACCATCCCGACGCCCTGACCCCGGGGCCGGCGATTTCGGGCGGGAAGGAACACAGGCCCGCCTGTCTTGCCGCCAGGCGGACTCGTCACACCGGGTCCGCCAAAAGGCCTTCGGTCAGTCGCCGAAGGCCTTTTTCATGGCGCAAAGCAACGTGTTGAGCCGTTTGTCATAGGTATGTTCGGCCAGGATGCGCTGCCGGGCCGCCCCGGTCAGGCGGGCGCGCTCGGCCGGATGGGCGAGATAGTGGCGCACCATGTCCCCGATGGCCTCGGGGTGGTCGTAGACCGCACACTCGCCGCCGACATCGAACAAGGCGCCAAGCTGCTCCCGGGCGTCGGTCAGGACAAAGCCGCCGCAGGCCGGCACGTCAAAGACCCGCTGGTTGACGGCCCCCTTCATCTGCAGGCTGGTGGTGTTGAGGCTGACCGCACTCTGGGGATAAAACTGCGGCAGCTCGTCGTAATAGTCCAGGGGGGCGATACGCCGCCAGCCGGGGCCGGCCTTGGAAAGGACCGTATCCCAGGCCGCGTCCCCGGCGATGAGCGGGGCAAAGGGCAAAAGCCCGGCCACGCAGGCGTGGCGGACCAGCCGGGTGGCCTCCCAGGTCAGGGCCTTCTCCGCGTCGAGCCGGTCCTCGGCCCCGTCCAGGGCGGCATAGGCCGGGCCGCAGGCGGGGTGGGCCGCCAGGAACCGCCGGGCGCTTTTCTCCGGCGAAGCGGCAAATGCGGCTGCCGCTTCGGGCAGGGCGGCAGCCAGGGCCGGGACATGGGCCAGCCGCTCCAGGGCCTCGGCCGCCTGGGACACCATGGACGCCCCCACAAACGACACATCGGCCTGCCAGGGGTGGCCCGGAGTCGGGTCGCGCCGGGTGAACCGCCCGGTATCCGTGGCCAGGGGCAGCCAGGCGGTGTGGGCGTAGCCCAGTTCCCGCATCTCGGCGGCAGCGTCGGCGTCGTAGGAAAAGAGCATGGTTCCGGCCGTGGCCAGTCCGGCATAGTCATGAAGGACCAGCCGTGGGCTGTCGACAAACCAGGAGGCCAGGGGCAGGCCGATGTCGGCCAACAGCCCGGCCAGCCGCCCCTGGCGGTCCAGGCCCAGGTGGTTGACGGTCAGCGCGAAATCCGGGCGAAAGCGGGCGACCGCCGCCAGGAGGGCCTCCACCGTGGCCGACTCGCCGCGTTCGCCCTGGCCCATGTCCAGGGTGAGAAAGGGGACGCCAAGCCGGGTGAGCGCGGCCTCGATTTCCCGGTAGAGAAAATAGGGCCGGCGCAGGATGAGCACCCGGTGGCTCTCGGCCGTAAACCGGCGGTAGCCGAGCTGTTGGCGCAGGGCCTCATAGCGGGCAATGCCGGCGGTGGCCCCGGCGTACCAGCCGGGGTCCAGGCGCGGGTAGGCCGGGTGGACGATGGGACACAGGCGGGCAAAGCCGGCGCTTCGGGCGGCGTCGGCGGCCCTGGCGGCCGCGGCCAAAGGGTCGGGGTCGTCGCAAAAACGCACGGCCGGGTCATCGGCAAATCGGGCGCGCAGGCCGGTTGCCGCGTCTATGGCCGTCTCCCGGTCCAGGACAAAGACCGGGGCGTACCCGGCCCCGCGCACGGCAGCGATGCCGGCCCCCAGGCCCGCCCCGACAAAGACCGGCAGGCAACCCGGTCCGGCCGCGGCCGCAGCAGCCAGGGCCCTGCCGCCCTCGGCCGCAGCCCCGCCCCGCCCGGCCAGATGGCGGACCTTGCCGGCCACGGTCAGGCGCACGTCGGCCACGGACCCGTCCGGGGCGTACAGGGCCGTTGCGGCATAGTCAGATGGCATGGCGCTTCATGTCGCGATCGCAAAATCCGAATGTGTCTCTGACCATCTTCCGCTGCGGCAACACAGCGCCGTCCGCCGGAGCAACGGTGGTTCCCGTCACGCTCAAAAAACAATTTTCGCGTCTCGCCCCGGCCACGCACCCGGTCAAATCAAACGTCCCCCAGGTGGGATTCCAAAGGGCTCAGCCTTTGGCCGCCGGAGGCACTCTTCCTTCTTCCTCCCGCTTCCCCTTACTGGCTGCCGCAGCAGCGGGCGCTCTTGAAGCTTGAGCAGGGCAGCGGGTCAATGGCCACGGTGATGCAGCCGGCGGTGGTGTCCCGGATGATGCGTCCGGACGGCATCCGGCCGTGCCACACCCGGCTGGAGAAGATGGCCAGATCGCCGTTTATCTGGACGTAGAAATCGGCAAAGCCCTTGGCGTAGTGGCTGTTGAACACGAAGACGCCGTCGCGTATGCCAAGGAAGCTGTATTTTTCCGGCTCTTTGCAGGTGAGGATGGCCAGGGCCTGGCGGAAGGCGCAGATCATCACCGCCTGTTCGTCAAAGGCTGCCGCCCGGCTGGGCAGGCTGCCGAAGCCAAGCGCCAGGACCAGGATCATGAGCATCACGCGTTTCATACCGTCCTCCCCGGCCGCCCGGCCGTCATCAGCCATCCCTTCGGCCCTTCCAGTCTATTCTTAAGGGACCGGGGTTTCACTGCCAGTCCTGTCTTGTCGCGCAAACGTCGCCTGGCGTCCAGCAACCGGCCACGGTCGAAGCGGTTGGCTGGGAAAAATCGAGGTATTTGGTAGGGACAGGCACTTTGAGCGCAGAGCGTTTTGCGTCTTGGGGCCAGGGGCGCAGGGGCTTGGCAAAGGGGACATGTCTCAACGGGGGGTGTCTTGTCGCGAGAGCCGGCCGGCTGGGGAATGCGGCAGATGCCGAGGCACGGGGTGGGCCGACTGCCCAGCCTCCCCTTTGTCCCCTTGCAGGGAGGGTCCGGGAGGGGGTTACCCCCTCCCGGCCGCCGGAGGCATTCTTTCTTATCTTCGTATCTTCTTCTCTTTTTCGACTTAATCCAGCTCGTATTCGCCGCGCCAGTCGCCGGTTTCAGCGTACTCGGGCTGGCCTTCCTTGGCGAACAGGCAGTCGCCCACCACCAGGTAGTCCATCTCGGTGCGCATGAAGCAGCGGTAGGCGTCTTCGGGCGTGCAGACGATGGGCTCGCCGCGCACGTTAAAGCTGGTGTTGACCACCACCGGGCAGCCGTGGCGCTGGCCAAAGGTGGTGATGAGCTGGTGGTAGCGCGGGTTGGTGGCCTGATGCACGGTCTGGATGCGGGCTGAGAAGTCCACGTGGGTGATGGCCGGCAGTTTCGAGCGGTTGACGTAGAGCCGGTCGAACATGGGCATCTGCCAGTAGCCGTCGGGCAGGGGGAAGCGCAGGGCCTCGGCCACCGGGGCCACCAGCAGCATGTAGGGCGAGGGGCGGTCCTGGATGAAATAGTCAGACACGGCCTCGGCGGCAATCGACGGGGCAAAGGGCCGGAACCCTTCGCGGTATTTGATCTTGAGATTGAGCTTTTTCTGCATCTCCGGGTTTCGCGGATCACCCAGGATGCTGCGGCCGCCAAGGGCGCGCGGGCCGTATTCCAT
This sequence comes from Desulfovibrio sp. DV, assembly GCF_001936595.1. Lineage (GTDB taxonomy): Bacteria > Desulfobacterota > Desulfovibrionia > Desulfovibrionales > Desulfovibrionaceae > Solidesulfovibrio. The sequence goes on along the minus strand of NZ_MLBG01000003.1, from coordinate 25,818 downwards.
GCGGCCCTGGAACCAGCCGACCACCTTGCCGTCGGCCAGCAGGTCGGCCACCACGGCGCACAGGTCGCTGAAGTCGTCATAGAGCGTATGCGGCGCTTCCCGGCGGGAGGCCAGACGCAGGGCGTCGGCCCGGGTGAACTGTGGGCCGAGGTAGGACCCGGCCATGCGGTCGAGGGCGCCTTCCGGCAGCGGCGTGCGCTCATGCCCGGCCCAGATGTGCCAGGCGGTCAGGGCCGCGCCCAGCGCCCCGCCGGCATCGCCGGCGGCCGGCTGAATCCACACGTCGTCAAAGATGCCTTCGCGAAGGAGCTTGCCGTTGGCCACGCAGTTAAGGGCCACGCCGCCGGCCATGACGAGGTTGGCGCAACCGGTCAGCTCGCGGGCCGTCCGGGCCAGACGCAGCACCACCTCTTCGGTGACCTGCTGGATGGCCAGGGCCATGTCCATGTGTTCCTGGCCCAGTTCGGACTCGCCGGCCCGCTTGGGCAGGCCAAACAGGGCCTCCCACTTGGCGTCGCGGCACATGGTCAGGCCGGTGGCGTAGTTGAAATAGGCCATGTTGAGCAGCATCGAGCCGTCCGGGCGCAGATCGACCAGGGTCTCAAGAATCTTGGCCTTGTATTCTTCGACCCGGGCCGAGCCTTCGATGCCGTAGGGGGCCAGGCCCATGAGCTTGTATTCGCCGGAATTGACCTTGAAGCCGCAGTAGTAGGTGAAGGCGGAATAGAGCAGGCCCACGGAGTGGGGGAAGTCGAGCTCGCGCAGGAAGGTGATGTCCTTGCCGCGGCCGACGCCGATGGTGGTGGTGGACCACTCGCCAACGCCGTCGATGGTGAGGATGGCGGCCTCTTCAAAGGGCGAGGGATAAAAGGCCGAGGCGGCGTGGGACAGGTGGTGCTCGGGAAAAAGGATGCGCGGTTTGCCCGGGCCGAGTTCGGCCAGTTCATCGCGCAGCATCTTTTTCATGAAGAGCTTTTCCTTGATCCACACCGGAATGGCCGACAGGAAGCTGCGAAGGCCCTTGGGGGCAAAGCCGTGGTAGGTCTCAAGCAGGCGCTCGAACTTGAGATAGGGCTTGTCGTAAAAGGCGATGGCGGAGAGTTCCGCCAGTTCGATGCCGGCTTCGGCCAGCACGTAGGCTGCGGCCTTGCGGGGGAAATCGGCATCGTGCTTTTTGCGGGTGAAGCGTTCCTCGTGGGCGGCGGCCACGACCACGCCGTCACGCAAGAGCGCGGCGGCAGAGTCGTGGTAATAGGCGGAGATCCCCAGAATATATTCGGCCATGGGCGCTACCGGCTAAAACAGCGTGTAGATGAAGGGGGCCACGGCCGTGCCGCTGGTCAGCACCACCAGGACGCCGAAAAGCAGCAGCACCAGGATGATGGGCAGCAGCCAGAATTTTTTCCGGACCCGCAGAAAGTTCCAAAGCTCGCTTAAAAATTCCATGTTGCCTCCAGAGGCCGCCCAGGCCGGTCGGGCCGGTCAGGGCAGCAAAATATGGGGTGTGGCCGAAGCGGTGTTAAAACGGCTGTTCGATGTCGGCCGGGGTAAAGGCGTGGTCCCGGACCCGAAAGGCCGAAGACGTGTCTTTTTTAAACTGGCCGATGCGCATGGGGTCCTTGCCGAGGAGGCCGCGCATAAGGCCCATGGGGGTGAGCACCAGGAAAAAGACCAGGGTCAAAAGCACCTTGGACATGACGGTGCCAAGCACATGGGACAGGCCGAACCAGACCTTGGCCGCCGGCTTGAACAGCGACGGGGAGATCATGTCGAGCAGCAACAGTCCGGCGGCGATGGTCACGTAGCGGATTTCCCGGGTGACGAAAAACACGATGAGGCTGACCAGGACCAGGGCCATGCCGGTGTCGCGGGCCTGGTCGCGGGTGGCGGAAAGCCAAAACGAGGCCTTTTGGCGTTTGTGTTCCAGTGATGACATGGGGTGGTTGCTCCGATCAAGGCGTTGGCGTCCGTCCGGCCCGGGGCCGGAGACAGGCTTCCCCTAGCCCGCAGCATGGGAAGGCGTCAAGGGTGGTTGGCTCTGGGCAGCCGAGGGGGCCGGCAACGAACCGGAAAGCAGTTGGCGATGCTTAACTAGTAGCTCATGCACTGAATAGGATATCAATCTTTTGGAAATTAAGGAAAGGAGATAGTCGTTGACCAGGGATGGTTCTTTGTTATTGTGCCAGTAGTGTTCTGGGACATGTCTTATTATACCATTGTGATGCGAGGTATTTCATGACGATACGAACCCGTGCGCTTTTTGTCGTACTGTTCGGGCCTGTCCTCACTGCCTTGGTGATATATTATATTGATATGGGTTTCATTATGTCATCGTATGAAGAAGCTGTGCTGCACGAATCGCGAAGTATCGTCTCCATGGCCACCTCGGCACGCGGGGAAATGGCCAAAAAACTCGATTTTGGCGTTATAAGGCCCTTTGACCAGATTCCCAAGGAGCGGCTCATTGAGGCCGTGCCGGTGATTACGGCCATTAACATGGTTGCTGACAATGCCAAGCGTCTGGGCTTTTCCTTCAGGGCTCCCAAAGAGCAACCGAGAAATCCGCACAATACGCCGACGCCGGAAGAATTGCGGGTGCTGCGGGAAATGAAGGAAAAGAAGATCGATGAAATCGTGGTCAAGGACGCCGACTCGATCCGGTATTTTCAGGCCATCCGGCTGACCAAGGACTGCCTCTACTGCCACGGCGACGCCAAGGGCGACTCCGATCCGCTGGGCGGCATCAAGGAAGGCTGGAAGGAAGGCGAGGTGCATGGGGCGTTTGAGATCATTTCCTCCCTGGACCGGGCCAAGCAGCAGGCGGCTGCGGCTGCAGTCACCACCGGTCTTTCCACCCTGGGGGTCCTGGTCGTCATCATCTCCCTGGCCTGGTGGCGGCTTCAGTCGGATCTGTTCTCGCCCCTGCTGCGGCTGCGCGCCTACTCCCGCACCGTGGCCGAGGGCGATCTCGAAGCCGTGCCCCAGGGACATTTTCTCAAGGAATTGGCCGAGGTCAAAGAAGCGATCGCGGCCATGGTCCAGGCGCTCAAAGCCAAAATCCAACTGGCCGCCCAGAAGTCCGACGAAGCCGAGCGCGAGGCCGGCGCTGCCCGGGAACACGCCCGGATTGCCGAAGAAGCCACGCGGGCGGCCAAGCGGGCCAAAGCCGAGGGAATGCTGCAGGCGGCCGGCGAATTGCAGGACATCGTGGACAGTGTGACCTCGGCCTCGGAGGAATTGTCCAGCCAGGTGGAATTGTCCAGCAACGGCGCAGCCGAGCAGGCCGAGCGCCTGGCCAGTGCGGCCTCGGCCATGGAGGAGATGAACGCCACCGTTTTGGAGGTGTCCCAAAACGCCGGCCGGGCGGCCCGGACCACGGACGAGGCCATGACCCGGGCTGCCGAGGGGGCCAGGGTGGTTGGCGAGGCTGTTTCCGGCATAAGCAGGGTCAAGGAACAGGCGCTGTCGCTTAAGGCCGACATGGACGCCCTGGGGCAGCAGGCTGTTGGCATCGGGCATGTGCTGTCGGTCATTTCCGACATTGCCGACCAGACCAACCTGCTGGCCTTAAACGCCGCCATCGAGGCGGCCCGGGCCGGCGATGCCGGCCGCGGGTTTGCGGTGGTGGCCGATGAAGTGCGCAAACTGGCCGAGAAGACCATGACCGCCACCAAGGAAGTGGATCAGGCCATAAGCGGCATTCAGGCCGGGGCGAAGAAGAATATAGGCAATGTGGAGCGGGCCGCCGTCACGATTGAGGAGGCCACGCAATTGTCGAAGAAATCCGGCGAGGCCCTGGACGCCATTGTCTCGCTGATTGCCGCCGCAGCCGATCAGGTCCGGGCCATTGCCACGGCGTCTGAGGAGCAGTCGGCGACCAGCGAGGAAATCAACCGCACCGTGGACGACATCAACCGCATTTCTTCGGCCACCTCTGACGCCATGCGCCAGTCGGCCCTGGCCATTGACGAACTGGCCCGGCAGATCGCCAGCATCAAGACCCTCATTGACGACATGCACCGCAACAATGCCGATGGAGGCCAGGGGGCATGACCGGGTTTTGGGCCGGCCCCGGATCAATCGTCGCTGCCGGCTGTGCGCTGGCGCTTGAGGGCTCCGTGCCGCTTCTTGTCGTCCACCCGGCGGCGCTTGGCAGCCAGGGTGACGCGGGTCTTTTTGCGGGGCGGGGCCGGCGTCAGGGCGACGCGCAGCATGGCGGCAAAGCGTTCCAGGGCGATTTCCCGGTTGGCGAACTGGCTGCGGGTGGACTGGGACACCACGTGCAGCACCCCGTCCTTGCCGATGCGTCCTTCCAGGGCCTGCCGGATATGGGCCTTGTCGGAGTCGGTCAGGCTTGGCGAGGCTTCCAGGTCGAATAACAGCGTCACCTTGGTGCTGGTGGTGTTGACGTGCTGGCCGCCGGGGCCGCCGCTTCGGGCCGCGATAAAGGAGATTTCGGCCAGGGGGATGGCCACCCGGCTGGTGATGCGCAGACTGTCCATACATTCCTCACAACGTTCGCGGCAACGCCGTCCCTTTATTGAAGGAAAAGAGTGCCTCCGGCGGCCGGGAGGGGGTAACCCCCTCCCGGACCCTCCCTGCCGGGGGTAAAGGGGCAGCGGCGTCTGCCCCAACCCCCTCAAAATTTCCCCCTTTGCAGGGGGCCGGGGGCATCTTTTGCCTTCTGCCTTCTCTCCTTCGTTTCTACACCCTGACGGCGATGGTCAGGCGCGGGGCGGCGGCCTGGAGCCGGGTGACGAGGTCGGGCGGAAACACGGCCGGTCCGGCGGCGGCCAGCTCGGGATCGGTGCAGCCGTCGGGGCGAAACCCCTGGATGATCCAGCGTCCGGCGTCGGTCGCGGCCAGTTCGCCGGCCAGTTCGGCCAGTTCGGCTTCGGTCAAAAGGCCCGGATGCCAGGTGGTGCGCGTCTCAAAGGGGACGCCGCTGCCTAGGAGCCGGGTGAGGCTTGCAAAGGCCGCCTCGCCGCTGCCGGACACGCCGGTGATGCGGTCGTAGGCGGACCTGGGGGCCTTGATGTCCAGGCCCACCCAGTCGCAAAGCGGCAGGATGCCGGCCAGGGCGTCGGGGTACATGCCGGTGGTGTGCAGGCCGACCTTGAAGCCCATGGCCCGCACGGCTTCGAGCACGGGGACGAGCCCGTCCTGGAGGGTGGGTTCGCCGCCGGAAAAGACGACGGCATCCAACAGTCCCCGCCGGCCTTCGAGCCAGGTGAGCACGGCGGCGCTGTCGCGTTCGGTCTGGTCGGTGATTTCGCGCAGGGGTTCGTTGTGGCAGTAGGGGCAGCCCCAGGGGCAGCCCTGGCAATAGATGACCGCCGCCAGGGCGTCGGGGAAATCCAGGGTGGAAAGCGGTGTGACGCCGCCGATGATCAGTCCGTTCATGTCGCGTCCCATACCGCTCCTGCCGGCCGGCGGCAAGGGCGCTGCGCCACGGCAGGGCCAGGGCCGCCCTTGTGCCGGTTCGGGGGGAAGCAACGGCGGTTCCCGTCAAACCCAAACGCCGGCTGTCCCGGCCCACAGCCGACCGGACTGTCAGCCAGCGCCCAAACCCCTGTACAAACTTCTCCCATTGCAGGGGTCCGGGGGGATCATCCCCCCGGCCGCCGGAGGCATTCTTTCTCTTTCCTCTTTCCTCTTCCCTCATCCCTCGCCCCACGTCCCCTACCGCATGGGCAGTTGCAGAATGCGGGTGACGGCTTTGCCGGGGATGCTGACGATGCCCTGGAGCACCCGGTAGACGATGTCGCCGATGATGCGGCTGCGGTCGATGGTGAGCTTGGGACCGTCGAGGGGGCCGATGATGGTGGCCGGCACCTGGCTGCCGCCGGCCAGGGTGGCCATGAGCGACAGGTTGATGCTCTCGTCGCGCAGGTCCACCTGCCCCTTGCCGGCCACCAGCATCCGTTGGCCTTCGATGCGGAAGTCGTCGCTGTAGGCCACGCCGCCCCTGGCGGTCCAGGTGGAGGAGAAGACGTCGAAGGGGACCCGTTCTTCCTGGGGCTGGCCATCGACCTTGTGGTCATGATCGCGCACCTTGAGTTCGCCGCGGGTGATTTGGAGGCTGCCGTTGCCGGCAAGATTGCCGCGCAGTTGTTCTTCGTTGGCTCCGCTGGTGCGGGCGGCCACGACAAAGGTGCAGGTCCCGGAGGCCAGAGAATCGCCCTCGATCCAGTCATGCAGAAAGCGGGCGATCTCGATGCCTTCGAGCTTGAGTTCGACAATGGTTTTAAGGGCCGTGTCCCGGGCGTCGCCGCGCACCTCGGTGAACATGCGGCCGCCGTAAAAGCGCGGCGATTCCTGGCGGTAGGTGAAAAGCCCGCCTTTGGTATTGAAGGTCACGGTGTTGGCGTCAAAGAGCACATTGCCTTTTTTGAGCCAGCCGAAATGAATCCTGGCTTCCAGGGCCGCCTCACGCAGTGTCTTCAAATCAAGGGGTTTGCGACGTTCGGCCAGAGACGGCGGCGCGGTTGCGGGCGTGGGCGGGGAATAGGCGTCGAGGTCCAGGCGGTCCACGGACAGTTCCCATTTGCCGCGGCTGGGATCGTTGCGGTCCATGGAGCCGTGGCCGGTGAGCCGGGTGTCATCCAGGCCCAGGGTCAGCTTGCTTATGACGATGGTCTTGTCATCGGCCGAGCCGGCGGCCGACAGCGAGGCCCGGGCCAGTTTGTCCGCCGGCACCTCGGGCGAGATGGCCACGCCCCAGGCCGGCAGCACCTGCCGGGGCTGGATTTGCCCGGTTTCCAGGGTGAACTGGGTCGGGCCGGTTTCGTCGGCCTTGCGCCAGAGTTTGGCCGTGGCCGCCGCCCCGCCGGCATTGAGGGCCAGGTCGCCGGCGGTAAAGCCGCCGGATGGCTCCACGGCCACCGGGCCGGACAGGGTCAGCCGGATGTCCCGGTCGGTGCCGGCCGGCCGGGCCAGGGCCGAGGCGTCGAGTTTGCCGGCCAGCGTGTCCTTGAGCCGCCCGGAACGGTCCAGGGAGATCGGCGCGGCAAGGCTTGCCCGCAGCTCACGCAGGCCAAGGGTGGCCGCTCCGCCGCTTACCCCGGCTGAGGCCACGGCCACGACGAGGTCGCCGTCAAAGCCGTCGGCATCCTCCAGGCCTTTGACCGCCAGGCTGGCCCTCGGCGCAGCCACGGGCTGGCGCTGGCCCAAGCGGGTGAGAAAGAGTTGCGGCGCTTCGGCGTCCAGGCTGGCGGACACCGCGCCGAGATGGCCCTTGGCCGAGCCGGCGGCCTCGAAGGCGAGCTTGGCCGTTACCGGACCGGACAGCGCCAGGCCGGTCTTGCCCAGGAGCTTGCCGGCCTCGACCCCGGTGAGCTGCAGGGCGGCGGCGGTGCGGCCGGTGGCCAGCCGCTCGACCACGCCGCTCAGTTTGCCGCCCAGGACCTCGGCGTTCTCCACGGCAGCGGTCACGGCCCCATCGCCAAGGGTCAGGTCGAGGACGGTGTTTCGGGCCTCGATGCCATGGGTGGCCACATGGTCCAGGCGCAGTTTGCCTTTGGCCCGGGGCAGGGGGTTCCCGCCATTTCCCGGACTGCTGCCGGCAACGGGCAGGCGGTCGAGGTCCAGGTTCTCAACAGCCAGATCGAAGGCCAGGGCATCGGCCGGCGAGGCGGCTGCGCCCAGTTGGCCGCGCAGGGTTGTGTCGCCGAGTCTGGCTTCCAGGCCGGCCAGCGACCAGCGGCCGGATTGCCCGGCCAGCAGGGTGAGCTGCCCCTTGGCTTCAAGGGGCGAAGCCGGCAGCCCGGCCAGACCGAGGAGCTTGGCGGCCCCGGCCGGGTCCGGGCTGGTCAGGGACCAGGCTCCGGCTGCACCGGTGGCGTCGAGGCTGCCGGAAAACCGGACCTTGGTCCCGCCCGGGGCCAGGGCGGCGGTGACGGTGCAGCCGGGACCGCCGTCCGGGCCGCCCGTGGCGGTCAGCCGGGCCTCCAGCGAGGCCACGCCGCCGCTCGGCAGCACGGCCGAGGCCGGATAAAGCCGCACCGTGCCGCCGGCGCCGCGCAGGGTGGCGGCGGCGTCGGCAACCGCCAGGCCGGCGATGGTGGATCGGTGCACGGCGGCCCGGATGTCGAGGTCGCAGCCGAAAATCCAGGGGCCGGGGATGGGCCAGCCGCCGCTGCCGCCGGGCAGGGGCAGGGTGTCGAAGGGAACGTCATCGGCCGTGATCTGGCCGGAAAGCGATGGCGTCGGGCCAAAGGTTGCCGCGCCCGTGGCCGTGATGTTCCCCCGGGGCAGGCGCAGGTCCAGGCGCTCCAGGCGCAGCCCGGCCGCATCGGCCGAGGCCAGGATGGCCGCCTGGGCCTGTCCGGCGGCTGCCGGGTCCAGGGCGAGGGCCGCGTCCGGCGGATCGGCCAGGGCGGCAGGGAGTTGGCCGGATACGGGCGGGGCCACGAGGTTGTCGCCATCGCCGGGGCCGGCCAGCCCGAGGAAGTCGCGCCAGTTGCCGTTCATGTCGGCGGTGAGGTTGGCCTCGGTGCGCAGTTTCGGTGCACCGGGCAGATCGGTAACCGTGGCCTGGCCGGTCAGCCGCAGGCCCGGGGCGCGGGCGTCGAGGGCGGTCAGGGACAGGACAGCGGCCGCCGGGTCGTAATTAAGCGTGAGGCGCGACACCAGCCGGGCCGGGACTGCGCCGCCGGGAACCAGGGGGGCGGCAACGACCAGGGCCGTTTCCAGCCGGGTGTCGGTGAGGCCGATGCGGCCAAGGGCGGCGTCAAGCGAGGCCCGGCCCTGCATATGGCATTCTAGCGAAGTGTCCGGCAGGATGCCGGCGGCGTTGAAGCTGGCCGAAAAATTGAACGGCTGGCCCAGCCCGGTGCGCAGGCGGGCCCCGGTGACGGCCAGACTGCGGCCGGTTGCGTCATCGTCGTAGCGCACCGAGACGTTTTCCAGGCGGATGGCCCGGGGCTGGAGGGCGACGGTCCAGCCGGAACCGGCCGAGGCGTCCCGGGGTGCGGTCAGATCGTCCCAGTTGGAGCGGCCATCGGCCCGCCGGCGCAGGTGCAAGGTGAGATCGTCGGCCCGCACCGAGCCGGGCGACACCACCTTGGCCAGAAGCGGCAACATCTGGATGGTCATCTCCAGCTTTCGGGCCGAGAGCATGGGCGCATCGCCAAAACCGGCCGCGTCGGCCACGGCCACCGGTCCCATGGACAGGCCGAGCCAGGGGGTAAAGGTGACGGTCACTTCGCCGGCCAGGGTCACCTGCCGGCCCAGGGCGTCGGTCAGCGCCTGTTCGGCGATGGCCCGCAACCGTTCGGGGCCGATGGCCTGCCGGGCGGCCAGGGGCAGGCCCAGGCCCAGGGCCACAGCCAGGGCGGCCAGCAGGGCGGCCAGTCGCGGCAGGCGGGAGCGGCGTTTGGCCGGGGGGGCGTCGGGATGGGAATTGGGCATGGGAATGGGAGCAGAACCCGGGCAGGCTACAGGCTGACGCTAAATCCCGTGCGTCCGGGCAGGCCGCGCTGGGCTTCCACGATGGCTCGCCGGCCGTTTTTGGTGGCCAGCAGAAACGAAGCGCCGTCAGTGACGTCGCTGACTTCGACTTTCCAGCCCCTGGCGGCCATGTCCTTTGTATAATAGGCGCTGATCTCGGCCGGGCTGGCCCCGGTCTCAAACAGCACGGCAGTCGCTTTGGGAAATCGGATCACCCGCTTGAACTCGGCTCCCGGAAACACTCCGGCCTCGTTGGCCAGCACCGTGCGGTAATCGTCCTGGGCCGATGCCGGCGCACAACACAGCAGGCAGCACACAGCCAGGAGCAGCACCCGCGCCACTATGGTCGTCGGCACGGCGAACCTCCTTTGGAATCGGGGCTGTTGTGCTACGAGAGCGGCCCGAAGTCAAAGGCGTCCGGGGTTGCCGTTTTCGGAAATCCATGGAAGAACCGGGAAAAAATTCCATCACCGGGCGTGATGCCACCATGGGAGCGTTCATGCGAAGCCTTGTTCCGGCCTTTGTGCCCCTGGTCCTGCTTCTGGTTGTCCTGGCCGGCTGCTCCCGGGAAACCGGCGGCGGCGAAGCCAAATACCTGCATCTTTTCAACACTGCCTGGGCCAAATGCAGCCACCTTGGCCTGTATGAAGTCCGGGTGGAGTCCGTTGCCCCGCGTCCTGACGGGAACAAGGTGGTGACCGTGCGCTACCTCTATAACAACGGCATGGTGCCGGACCAGGGCCGGGCGGCCATGCTCCTTGCTCCGGAGAACCGGTTGGCCGACAGCTGCGTGATCGATCTTGAAATCAACCGGTGCCTGTGCGACGAGGCCCCGAACTGGCGCGTCGGGCCGTAATCCCGGGCCGGCACGGGCCATCCCCCTTGTAACGGCGGCCGTTCCCCGGTATGCCGCTTGGCCGTACCGTCACAGCCAACCATCCAAAGGCGAATCCATGTCCAAAGTGTATCTTATCGGGGCCGGTCCCGGCGATCCGGGCCTTTTGACCCTGCGTGGCAAGGATCTCCTGTCGCGCGCCGACGTCGTGGTCTACGACTATCTGGCCAACAAGGCCTTTCTGGATTTCTGCCGCAAAGACGCGGAAATATACTATGTCGGTAAAAAGGGCGGCGACCACACCCTGCCCCAGGACAAGATCAACGACCTGCTCGTGGACATGGCCAAGTCCGGCAAGATGGTGGCCCGCTTAAAGGGCGGCGATCCCTTTGTCTTCGGCCGGGGCGGCGAGGAAGCCGAAGAGCTCATTGCCGCGGGCTGCGATTTCGAGGTCGTGCCCGGCGTGACCTCGGCCGTGGCCGCGCCGGCCTATGCCGGCATCCCCATCACCCACCGCTCGTTCACCTCGTCGGTGTCGTTCATCACCGGCCACGAAGACCCGAGCAAGGCCGAAAGCTCGCTCAACTGGGCGGCCTTTGCCCAGTCCGGCTCCACCCTGGTCTTTTTCATGGGGGTCAAAAACCTCCCGCACATCACGGAAAATCTCATGAAGGCCGGCATGTCCGGCGATACCCCGGCCGCCCTCGTGCGCTGGGGCACCACCTGCCGCCACAAGAGCCTTGTGGCCACGGTCGCCACCATGCCCGAGGAAGCCAAAAAGCACGGCTTTGCCCCGCCGTCCCTCTTTGTTGTCGGCGGCGTGGTCGGGCTGCACGAGACCCTTGCCTGGTACGAAAAGCGCCCGCTGCTGGGTAAGGGCGTGGTCGTCACCCGCAGCCGCGAACAGGCCAGCGATTTAACCCGCCTGCTTGCCGACGAAGGGGCCTGCTGCTTCGAATTCCCGGCCATCGAGATTGCGCCGCTCACCGATGTCGCCCCGGTGGATGCGGCCATTGACGCCCTGTACGAATACGACTGGGTCGTCTTTACCTCGGCCAACGGCGTGGACTGTTTTTTCGAGCGCATGGACGCCAAAGATCTCGACGCCCGGGCCTTTGCCGGCATCCAGGTGGCGGCCATCGGACCGGCTACGGCCAAAAAACTTGCCGAGCGTGGACTGCGGGCCGATTTCCTGCCCGAACGCTTCGTGGCCGAGTCCGTGGTCGAAGGGCTGCTCAGCCGCGACGTCCAGGGCAAAAAAGTGCTCATCCCCCGGGCTCGCGAAGCCCGCGACGTGCTGCCGGAAAAGCTCACCGAGGCTGGCTGTGCCGTCACCGTGCTGCCGGTCTATGACACCCGGCCCGTGGACCAGGACCCGGCCGAACTGATCGAGGCCATCAAAGCCGGCGACATCCACTACGTCACCTTCACCTCGTCCTCCACCGTCAAAAACTTCTTCGCCCAGATCCCGGCCGAGGTGCTCAAAGCCTCGCAGGTCAAAACCGCCTGCATCGGCCCCATCACCGCCGCCACCCTGGCCGAATACGGCTTTACCCCGGACGTCAGCGCCGCCGCCTACACCGTGCCGGCCCTGGCCGAAGCCGTCATCGCCGACGCGAGACCGTCGTCATGACCCTGCCCGTCGCCGTCCTCGTTTCCGGTTCCGGCTCCAATCTGCAAGCCATCATTGACCGGATCGAGGACGGCGTCCTTGCGGCGCGCATAACAGCCGTCGTTTCCAACAAGGCCGAGGCCTACGCCCTGGCCCGGGCTCAAAACCACGGCCTCGCCACCGCTCTTTTGCCCCACGCCGCCTTCCCCGACCGGAGCGCCTACGACGCGGCGCTGCTCGCCGCCGTGCGCGACTCCGGTGCCGAAGCCGTTGTCCTGGCCGGGTTCATGCGCCTGCTCGGGGCCGATTTCGTGGCCGCCTACCGCGACCGTATCCTCAATATCCACCCGGCCCTGCTGCCGGGCTTCCCCGGCCTTGCCGCCCAGGGGCAGGCCGCCGGCTACGGCGTGACCATCGCCGGCGCCACCGTCCACTTCGTGGACGAAAAAATGGACAACGGCCCCATCGTCATCCAGGCCGCCGTGCCGGCGCTCCCCGACGACGACGCCCAAAGCCTCGGCGGGCGCATCATGACCCTGGAACACCGCATCTACCCCCAGGCCATCCACTGGCTGGCCACCGGCCGCCTCAGTATCCACGGCCGCAAAACCCGCCTCGCCCCGGCCGATATGCCGAAAGCAGACATGGCCGACGCCATGCCCTGTCTGGTCAGCCCGGCCCTGGAGGCAGGATTTTAGCGAGGGGAGCGGGAAGGCGAAGAGAAGACGAAGATGCCTCCGGCGGCCGGGGGGATGATCCCCCCGGACCCCCCGACGGGGAAAGTTTTTAAAGGGGTTCTTGGCGATGGCTGGCAAGCTGGTCGGCTGGGAACCGGGAGAGCCGGAACCTGGGCCTGACGGAAGCCACCGTTTGGCAACCCACCTGGGATGCGTTGATTTGATCGGCCGGTGCCGAAGGCACAACGTGTCCTGGTTTTTATTTTCGAAACTGACGACGTTGCGTAACACAATGCGTATTACATTTTGTCAATTAACCCGGACAAGGGGGTCCGGGGGGGATTATCCCCCCCGGCGGGTCCAGGGCAGCGCCCTGGTCTTCCTCATTTCCTCTCCCCATTCCTTCCCGTTCTCCCTATGAAACGACAGTACTGGGCGCTTGTTTTCGTCGCCGTTTTCGCCCTCATCGCCTGGCGCGGCATCCTCTGGACGCCGGGCCACGTCTATCAGAACTGGGACCGCGTGCCGACTCCGTTCCCGGAAGAGATGCGCCAGGTGGCCGACATCTCCAAGCACGCCTGGGCCTCGAAGTACGACATGGGGGCGCCGGGCGCATTTTCCGGCATCACCCGCTGGTTCGACATCGTCACCCGCGACCTGGGGTCGCATCTTGGCGGCCCGGTCATCGTGCGCTGGGAAGGGCCGGTCTATGCCGTGGTGGGAGCCGGCGGCATCGTGGCCCTGTGCCGGCTTCTGGGCCTGGGCCTTGCGCCGTCGGTGCTGGCGGCCATGCTCTATGCCTTCAATCCGCGCCAGTTTTCCATGACCGTGGCCGGGCATGTGGAGGAGAGCGGCTTTGTCCTGGCGCTGCTGCCCTGGGTGCTGCTGCTCCTGTCCCGGGCAGGGGGCGCGGCCTCGCTGCGCCGGTTTTTCGCCTTGTCGCTCACCGCCGGACTGCTTGGCGGGCTGGCCTGCTCCGCCTCGCCGTTTGGCATTGTCTTTTACGGGTCGTTCACCTTTTTTCTGGCTCTCGGCGAGACCATGGCCCGGCGCTCGGCCCGGCCGGCCCTGGCCTTTGCCATGGCCGGGTTTGTGGCCCTTTTTCTCCATCTGCACTGGCTGGTGCCGGCCGCCAGTTCCATCATTCATGCCGCGGATTTCAAGCACCACCAGACCAAGGAAGAGATCAACGACCATTACCAGGGCATCTATCGCCGTTTTTCCGCCCCGCTGCGCCAGGCCATGCTCGGGCACACCGATAATTACGGCATGGGCACGGAGTATGCCTATCCGGTCACACTCAAGGACAATCCCGAATGGGTGGCCGCCGCCCTGGCCCTGCTCGGGCTGGCCCTGGTCGGGCTTGGCCCCAAAGGCCCCAACCGGGGGCTTAAGTATTTCGCCGCCTTCTGCCTGCTGGCCGGGTTTGTCTGCATGGCCGGCAATAAGACCCTGGCCGGAGCGGTCTTTTACGAGAAGTTTTTAAACCGCGTCCCGATTCTCTTTTTCCAGATGGCCCGGCCGGCCCGCTGGCTGCCGGTCTATTACGCCGGCCTGTCGCTCTTGGCCGGCCTGGGGCTGGGCCAACTGCTGTACTATGGCCGGCAAAGCGCCCGCGGCCGGACGGCTGCCGTCGTTTTTGCCACCGGGGCGCTGGCCGTTTATCTGCATCCCTACTGGACCGGACAGCTCACCCGCCCGCAAAACGCCACTTCCCAGACCATGGCCCTTATGCCCCAGCCGCTGTCCCCGGCCGAGGGCAGGCTCTCGCAGTTTTTCACCAACGATCCGGAAGATTACCGGGTGACGGTGTGGCCGACCATCGCCGGTCCCACCGGGGATGTGCCCGAGCCGCCGGACAACGGCCTGACCCGCAATTTCGCCCTGCTTGGCAAGGACGCCATCATGGGGCCAACGTATATCGGCGAGCCCTACAGCCTCTATCTGCTCGGCCTGCTCCACCGTCCCTGGCCGGTCACCGACGCCTTTGGCCGGCTGCTTGGCCTGGCGGCGGTCAAACGGGTCATCTACAACCAGACCAATCCCTACCTGTCCTACAGCCCCTTTGGCTGGATGCCGACCACCAAGCGCGGCCCGGAGACGCTGTTTGACCCGGGCGACCTGATCGGCCCGTTCATTGCCGCCCAGCGCGACCTGATTCCGGACCCGGAACTGGCCGCGCCGCCCGAGGCCGTGCTGCGCAACACCGATTTCCTGCCCCGGCTGCGTCTGGCCCCAAAGGCCCGGCTGGCGGCTGGCGGTTTCCCCCTGCTCCTGGCCCTGGCCAACAGCACCCGGCCCCAGGACGGGGATGCGGCCCTGCTGTTTGGAGCCGACGCAACCGAAGCCGAGCTGGCCGGCCTGGGCGCGGGTTTTGGCGGCGTCACCCTGTCCGGGCGCGGCGGGCCGGAGCTGCTCCTGCCCTATCTGCCGGCCGATGCCTACCAGACGGCGGCCCAGGCCGTGGCCGAAGGCGCGTTTGGGCCGCTCGCCCCGCGTGCCCTGGATGATCCCCGCCACGGCGGTTCGCCCCTCGACAAGGCGGCCAAGGTCAGCGACGGGCCGGGAGTGGTGCGCTTTTCGCTCATCGGCCATGGCTCGTGGCGGCTGTTCCTGCGGGCCGGGTCCGAGAGCTTTGCCGGCACGGCCGTGGTCAGCCTGGACGGCGCGCCCGTGGCCGAGCTTGCCGCCGGCCCCCTTGGCCGGGGCCTGGATTGGATCGACTGCGGCACGGCCACCTTTGAGCCGGGACCGCCCCATGCCCTGGAAGTGGCCATCCCCGGCCGGGGTATTGTCGTTTCGGGGCTGCTGGCCGTGCCTGAGGAAGCCTACGAGGCGGCCGTGGCCCGGCTGGCCGCCGTGGCCGGGGGGGATGTCCGGCTGGTGGCCGAGGCCGAAGAGGCCACGGTTTCGCCGGTGTCGCCCATGGCCCCCAAGGTCTTCGTGCCGCTGTTGGCCCAGGGCGCGGGTGTGGCCGCAACCAGTGAAAACGCCCGCATCGATCTGGCCGATCCCCGCGGAGCCGGGGTGGTGGCCGTCGAGGGCGACTCGCCCGGTGAAGTGGTCTACACAGTCAATTTCCCCGAGCCGGTCCCGTCGTTGACGCTCGAAAGCTATCCCCGCCTTTTTGGCGATCCGGTGGTGACCTCCTACGTGGCTGCCTCGGTGTCCGTGGACGGCGGCCCGTCAACGCTGCTGTACCGCGTTGAAGGCTCCCACGACGACCGCTGGGAGGACGTTTACAAGCGCAAGGTCGTCTCCGAGATCAAAGGCCCGGCCACCACCGTCACCATCCGGTTTGCCATGCGCCAGGCCCAGCTTTCCTCCCAGGTCAATTCGCCCAACCAGCCCATGCGGCTGGTCGCCCATACGCCGGTGCCGGGCGGGGCGGTGCTGTCTTTTGGCGCGGCGGCCCGGTTGCCGGCCACGTTGGAATTGCCGGTGCCCCGGCCCGGGACCTATCAGGCCGTGTTGCGGCTGGTGGGCCGGGCCGGGGAAGCGGTGGCCCTGGCCGACGGCCGGCGGTTTCGTCTGACCCGCGATGGCCAAAATGTCGTCGCAGCCGGGCCGGTTTCGCCGGACGCCGCCGGGCTGGTGCATCTGGCCCTGGACGGCCCGGCCGGCGTGGCCTGCGACGCCGTGGAGCTTTCGACCGCCGCTGCCGCCGCCGGACCCGGCCCGGCCAGCCCGGCCGTGGCCTACACCCGGCAAAACGCCGGCCGCTACCGGTTGGCTCTGCCTGCGGGTGGTGGCTATCTGGTCTTTTCCGAAGCGTTTCATCCCGGTTGGCAACTCACGGTCGCCGGCAAGACCCTGGCCCCGGTCAAGGGCCTGGGATTTGTCAACATGTACGCCCTGCCGCCGGATGCGTCCGGCCCGGCCGAGCTTGTGTACCGCGACGAGGCCCTCATGGCCCGGCTGGTGCCCGTCATGAATGCGGCCTGGATCGTCCTGATCCTCACGGCCCTGGCCCTTTGGCTGCCCGATCTGCTGCCGGGCCGAGGCAAGGCCGGCCGCAGCGATTGAAGCCCGGGCCGATCCCGGCTATGGTCCGGCCTCCCGGACGAGAGCCGGTTGGAGTGTTATGTCCAAGCCACCATCGCGCCCGGCGTCCTTTCTAAAGCTCGCCCGGCCGCACCAGTACATCAAAAACGCCTTTGTCTTCCTGCCGCTTTTTTTCGGCTGGAAGCTGACCGACCCGGCGGCGCTTTATAGCGCCTGTCTGGCCTTTGCCGCCTTTTGCCTGGCGGCCAGCGCCGTCTATGTCGTCAATGATTTAAAAGACATCGAGGAAGACCGGGCCCACCCGACCAAGCGCAACCGGCCCCTGGCCTCAGGCGCGCTGACTCCGGGGCAGGGACTGGCCTTTGCCGGGGTGCTCCTGGCCGGATCGGCCGGGCTGACGGCCCTGCTCGGGTCCGGCGGCTTTTGCGCCATCCTGGCCGGCTATCTGGCCATCAATGGGCTGTACAGTTTTGGCCTCAAGCACAAGTCGCTCATCGATTTGGCCTGCATCGCCATTGGCTTCGTGCTGCGGGTCTTTGCCGGCGGCGTGGTCACCGGCATAACGCCGAGCCACTGGATCGTGCTCATGACTTTCCTGCTGGCGCTGTTTCTCGGCTTTGCCAAACGTCGCGACGATCTGCTCTTGTCCGCCGCCGGCTGCGAAAAAACGCGCCGGTCCCTGGACGGCTACAATCTGGAGTTCGTCACCGCCTCCATGATGCTCATGGCTGCGGTTGTCATCGTCAGCTACATCCTCTACACGCTTTCCCCCGAGGTCATTGCCAAGCATGGCTCGGACAAGTTGTACCTGACCACGATTTTTGTGATCTTGGGCGTCCTGCGCTACTTGCAGATTACCCTGGTCGAGTGCAAAAGCGGTTCACCGACCCTGGTGCTGTTGCGCGACGGCTTCATCCAGGCCTCGCTGGTTCTTTGGATCGTCAGTTTCTACCTTATCCTGTATGTGGAGCGTGTCCGGAATCCATGAAGAAAATCATGCTGTTCTATCCGCCCGGGCGGTTTTACCAGCGCGGCGAGGACCGTTCCCAGGGCAACGTGGAACAGTCCACGGCCACGTCCATGCGCGCCCCCAACGACCTGGGCTATGCCGCCGCCACGCTTCAGAAAGAAGGCTTTGCCGTCTTTTTGCGCGACTACCAGACCGAGCGCTGCGCCCCGGACGATCTCCTGGCCGATTTTGACCGGGAAAACCCGGACGGCATCTTCGTCAGCATCACCAACTCCACGATCTTTAACGATCTCGTCCTGGTGCGGGCCTTAAAGGCCAGAAAGCCGGAGCTTATGGTCATGCTCAAGGGCGCGATCTTTTTCGATCCCGCGCCGGCCCTTTTGGCCCAGCTCGACCTCGCCGACGTCACCTACCTGATCGGCCTGGAGTCGGATTTCATCGTCGGCCGGCTGGCCAAGGCCCATTTTGACGATCCGGCCGCCGTGCCGGCCATTCGCGGCATCCTCTACCGGGATGGCGACGGCTGGGCCAAGACCGATTTCGCCTCCTGGGAGACCGACCTCGACAGCCTGCCTTTTCCGGACAGAAGCCTCATTAAAAACGCCCTCTATGCCCGTCCGGACACCGGCGAACCCCAGGCCACCATTGCCACCTCGCGCGGCTGCCCCTCGGCCTGCATCTTTTGTATGACCCCGAAGATTTCCGGCAAGAAGCTGCGCCTACGCTCCCCGGAAAACATTCTGGCCGAGCTGGCCGACTGCTACGACAACCACGGCATCCGCGATTTTTTCTTCAAGTCCGACACCTTCACCTTCGACCCGGCCTGGACCAAGGCCGTGTGCCAGGCCATCCTTGATTCCCCCCTTGGCGGCAAGATCCGCTGGGTGGCCAACTCCAAGGTCAAGCCGCTGGATGCCGACACGCTCGTCCTCATGAAAAAGGCCGGCTGCTGGCTGGTGGCCTTTGGCTACGAGTCCGGCAGCCCCGAGACCCTGACCCGCATCCACAAGAACACAACAATCAACGACAACATCCAGGCCACCCGGTGGGCCAAGGAAGCCGGGCTTTTGACCTTCGGCTTTTTCCTCATCGGCCTGCCCTGGGAAAGCCGCGAGCACCTCGAAGCCACGCGTCGGCATATCTTCGAACTGGACAACGATTTCCTCGAGCTACACATCGCCATTCCCTATTATGGCACGCGCTTAAACGAAATCGCCCGGGAGGAGGGCCTGCTCCCCGGTTCGGTCCTCGGCAAGGATTATTTCAATGCCCCGACCGTGGGCACGGCCACCCTGTCCATGGAGGAAATCGAGGCCTTTCGCAAAAAAACGCTGCTCGATTTCCACCTGCGCCCGTCCTACATCGGCCGCAAGCTGCTCCAAGCCGGCGGCAACCCCAAAATCCTGGCCAACTATGCCCGGTTCGGCCTGCGCCTGCTCAAAAACACCCTGCTGCCGCCCAAACGGCCCAAGGGCCTGACCCCGGACGGGACGCCGCCAACCGTCTGCATCCTCGGGGCCGGTTCGGACATCGCCCAGGCCCTGGCCCGGCAGTTCATCGCCAAGGATACGGCCAACCTCGTCCTGGCCTCGCGCGATCAGGAGCGCCTGCACGCCGCTGCCAGGGAAATCGCCAAGGACAGTGACGCCACCGTGGCCGTGTGGTCTTTTGACGCCCTGGATTTCGCCAGCCACGCCACCTTCTTCGATGCCTTGGACCCCATGCCCGACGTCGTTGTCATCGCCTTTGGCCTGCTTGGCGACCAGAAGGCCGGCCAGAGCGACTTTGCCGCCGCCCGCACCGTCATTGACACCAACTTCACCGCCGCCCTGTCGCTCCTTGAAATCATTGCCGACCGCTTCACCCGGCGCGGGCACGGCACCATCGTGGGCCTGTCCTCCCCGGCCGGCGAACGCGGCCGCAAGAGCAACTACATCTACGGCGCGGCCAAGGCCGGCCTCACCGTGGCCCTGGCCGGACTGCGCCACCGCCTCGCCGGCACCGGCGTCGAGGTCCTGACCGTGCTGCCCGGCTGGACCAAGACCCGCATGACCGCTGCCGCCCCGACTCCGGCCCGCTTGACCGCCACCCCCGACCGGGTGGCTGCCGATATCCACAAGGCCATCCACGACAAGAAGTCCATCCTCTACACTCCCTGGTTCTGGCGACCCATCATGACAGTCGTGCGGGCGCTCCCGGAAAAACTCTTCGTCAAAACGAATCTCTAAATGAATATACTGTTTTTAAATCACAATCCGGAACGCTACGGCACCTACTTTCGTTGCTACCACCTGGGCCGCCATCTGGCCGATCGCGGCCACAACGTGACCCTGGTGTGCGCCTCGCGCGAAGCAACGCTTCGCACCACCGAGCGCAAGGAAGGGGGACTTCGCATCCGCTTTCTCCCCCGCGTCAACGTCGCCACCTACCACACCGGCCATACCCTGCGGATGCTGCTCAATACCCACGAGTGCCTGCGCACGCCCATGGATATTCTGCATTCCTTCGCCTTTCCGCTGCATCCCATCAGCTTTCCGACGCTGGTGACCAGCATTTTAAAGCCCAAGGTCAAGATCGTCCTCGACCACGACGACATGTGGAAAGGCGGCTTTATTGACCAGCACCCCGGCCCCGTGCGCCTGCTCTACAATTTCACCGAGGACCACCTGCCGCGTCTGGCCGATCAGGCCACCGCCGCCAGCGAAATCCTCATCCAGAAGTTTCGCACCGCCGGTCTGCCCGACGATAAAATCCACTACATCCCCAATTGCCCGACCGTCCGGCTCGATATGCCCGACAAGCAGGCCGCTCGGGCCGCCCTGGGACTTGCCCCCGACGACAAGGTGCTGCTGTCCATGGGCCACACCTATACCGAATCGCTTTTTGCGCTCCTCGACGCCTACGCCGTCGCCCGCGAGGCCGTGCCCGGCGTCAAGCTCCTGTTCCTCGGCAAAATGCACATCTCCGACGAGTTCAAGGCCCGCATGAAGCCCTACGAGGAACGCTTTGCCCCGGATATCGTCCAAATCGGCGAAAAACCGCCCACCGACGTGCCGCGCTATCTGGCCGCCTCCGATGCATTGCTCCTCCCCATGGATGACGATCCCATCGAAAAAGCCCGCTTCCCCATCCGTTTCGGCGACTATCTGGCCTCGGGCGTGCCCGTCGTCTCCAACGCCGTGGGCGAAATCAAACGCATCATGGAAGCCCACGACTGCGGCTATACCGCCCCCGTCGGTAACACCGCCGCCTTCGGCCGGGCCATTGTCCACGCCCTGACCGACGAGGCCGGCCGCGACCGCAAACGCGACAACGCCAGACGGCTCATTGCCGAAGAACTCAACTGGCCCGCCGTGGCCGCCCGCCTGGAAGCGGTCTACGAGAAGACGTTGGGGGAATAAGCGGGGAAGAGCGAAGAGCGGGGCGCTGCCCCGGACCCCGCTGGGGCGCTGCCCCACGACCCCGGCAGGGCGCTGCCCTGCACCCGCCGGGGGGATGATCCCCCCGGACCCCCCGCCTGGGCGGGCGGTGATGCGGGAAGCGGTTGGGAGAGAGACGGCGGCGGGAAGCCGTCGAAGATGGGGGCGGCATTTGGGCCGATGCTGCCGCCGCTGGCGCGGCAGGCTCATCGGCCCAAATGCCGCCCCCAACTCGCCACGGCCCCGAAGCGGGGCCGAAGGGGCTTGGAGCCGGAGCGATCGGATAGGGTTGCCCGCGGCGGGGGCAGGGCTCGAAGCGGTTTTTGCACCGCAGAAAGTGAAAGCAGCATTTCACAGGTGCAGCCGGCGTGTTTTGGCTGCAACAGCCTCGACTAGATGACTGTATTTTGAAAAGAGTGTGTTGCCCCGGCCTGGGCAGTTTTGCAGGCAACAGATCCTTTTCCCGTAACCCCCTTTAAAAGTTTTTGGGGAGGGTGGGGGTCTGGGGGAGGGAACCCCTTTTTCCCAAAAAGGGGTTCCCTCCCCCAGGTCTTCCTCCTTCTCCACCATCAATAAGGACTCCTCTATGCGTATATTCGTGCCGGCGATGGGGCGGGTGAATACGAAGAATCGGGACGGCAGCGAGGTTCGGTTTGCCGAGATAGCCAGGCGCTGGCTGGCGCAGGGCGTGGAGCTTCAGATGCTGCTGCCCCGGCGCGAGATCGGCGTGCTTGAGTCCCAGGGCGTGACCGCCACCTGGCAGGTGCATTGGGAGCCGTTTACGAGTGAATCGGACCGCTTGTGGAACGTGCTGGCCGTGTACCTGTGGCGCATCCTGACCTGTCCGTTCGCCCGTTATCCCAAGGGTGTGGACGCGGTCTATGCGCCGTCGGATTTCCTGTTCGATCTGCTGCCGGCCTTGTTGTGCCGCTGGAAAAATCCGACCGCGCGGCTGGTGGTGTGCGTGTTCTTGATCGCCCCCAACCCGTTTAAGGGCTATGAGAATGTGTTTGGCGGCAAGTGGAAGCTGCCTTCGATTCGCGGCGTGCTCTATTATCTGGCCCAGTGGGCGAGCGTGTGGCTGGCCAAGCGTTTCGGGGCCACCCTGCTCGTGCTCAATTCCCTGGACAAGGATTCGCTGATTGCCATGGGAGCCGAGGCGCAGCGGGTCCATGTGGTGACCATGGGCGTGGACATGGCCTTTTTCGACGGTGTTGCGCCGGTGGCGGATACCCCCGTCTATGACGGCATTTTTTTGGGCCGGCTGCATCCGCAAAAGGGCCTGTATGATCTCGTGCGCATCTGGAAGCGGGTGTGCGCAGTGCGTCCGGGCAGCCGTCTTGGCATCATCGGCGGCGGCAGCGACTGGTGGTTTGGCAAGCTCAAGCAGGAAGTGGCCGCAGCCGGCCTGACCGGCACCGTCGATCTGCTCGGGTTTCGCCAGGGCGAGGACAAGGTGCGGCTTTTAAAGGCTGCCGGCTGTTTTCTGATGCCGAGCCACTACGAGAGCTTTGGGCAGGTGGCGGTGGAGGCCATGGCCAGCGGGCTGCCGGTCGTGGCCTATGACCTGCCGATTTACAAAGAGATTTTCCCCACCGGCATGGTCAAGACCGCCCTTGAGGACGAAGCGACCTTTGCCGCCGAGGTGCTGGCCCTGCTGGACGATCCGGCCCGGCGGGAACGCGCCGTGGCTACCGCCCGGGAGCGCGCCGCCACCTTTGACTGGGCCGCCATTGCCGAGCGCGAAATGGGGTTTGTCACGGGGCGCTAACCCCTCACTCGTCCCGCAGCACGCTTAACACCTCGACATTGGCCGCCTGCCAGGCCGGGTAGGCGCCGGCCAGGATGCCGAGCACGGCCGACCCGGCCAGGGCGCCGCCGATCAGTATCGGGTTAAAGACGCTCGGAAATTCGCCCAGCCTGTAGACCACCAGCAGCACGGCCAGGGCCGCAGCCGTGCCGGCGGCTCCGCCAACCGTGGCCATCAGGCCGGATTCGATGAGAAACTGGCGGATGATATCCCCCCGTCTGGCCCCGACCGCCCGCCGGATGCCGATTTCCAGCCGTCTGGACCGCACCAGCAGGATCATGATCGACAGGATGCCCAGGCCCCCGATGCCAAAGGACAGCGACGAGCTGATAAACCCCAGCGTCTGCACCAGATCAAGGGCCTGCTGCTTGAGGTTCATGGTGTCCTTGCCGGTGAGCACCTTGAAGTCGTCGGCCTGTCCCTTGTCGGTCTTGATCTCATGGCGCCGGCGCAGGATGCTGGCCGCAGCCTCCCGGGCGGCGTCGAAATCCGCACCGTCAGCCAGCCGCAGATACACGCCGTGGATGTAATTCTTGTTCGACATGCGCCGCATGTAGGTGGAAAGCGGCACGAACACCTGTTCGTCCTGGTTGGCCCCGGAGATGTCCGAGCCTTTTTCCTCCATGACGCCAACAACCTGCAGCCGGGCCCGGTAGATGAAGACCGATTGGCCCACAGCCGCCTCGGCCGTCCCGAACAGCCGGCTGGCGATGGCCGGTCCCAGGGCGCAGACCAGGGCCTTGTCGTCTTCTTCGGATTGGTCGAAAAAACGTCCGTATTGCGGCGTGTTGCCCCGAATCGACGGATAGGCCGGCCAAGTGGCCACCACCTGGCACATGATCTTCTTGCTGGCCGACCGGATGGGCATGGGAAAACTCAGGTACGGCACGCCGTCCACGGCCGAGGGCAGGCCGCGCAGGAGGGCCACGGCGTCTGGCAGCTTCAGATTGGTGTTGCCGGCGTCCGGGCGGATGTCGCCCCGGCGGAAGCGGATGTTGCCGGTCATGGCCATGAGCAGGTTGGGGCCGAGCTTTTCCGTCTCTTCGACGGCCTTTTGCTCCATGGCCAGGGAGATGTGCAGCACGCCGGTCAGGGCGAACGCCCCCAAAAAGACGCCCAGCATGGCCAGCACCGTGCGCATCTTGTGGGTGGCCAGGGCTTTAAGCGCAATGCGAAGGCTGAAAAGCACGGGAGCTTCCTAGCCTGTCGAGGAAGTCTTGGGCCTGTCCTCGGCAAACGGTTCGGTGCCCCAGGGGAAAAGTTCTTTGGCCCGGCCCACGGCGTAGGTCTCCACGTCCCGGTGCCAGGTGCGAAAGAGCTGCACGATGTCGTGGCCAAGGGGGGTCAGGCGAAAGCCCTTTTTGGGCCCGGAGCGCTCGACCAGCGGCTGTCCGATCACGGTTTCGGTCTGCTTCATGCGCCCCCAGGCGGCGCGGTAGGACATGCCCATGGCTGCTGCGGCCTTATTGAGCGACCCGAGTTCCTCGACCAGTTCCAGAAGCTGAATCCTGCCCAGGCCGAGCATCATGCCGTCGCCGGTCTCAAGCCACAGGTGCAGCCGTTGTACGGCCCTGATGTTGCGCATTGCCCCTCCATTGCAGCCAGCCCCCTGGCGTCCTGCTGGCGATGTCTTATCCTTTGCGGGCCGCAAATGCCAAGGGGGAGTTGACCCCGGTCCCGGCGTCCCGTATCGCGGCAGACGCCTTGTTTCTGGTCGTGGAGGATTGATGCAAAAAAAGGACGGACTGTTGGCCGCCGGGGTGGGTTTCCGCGAAATCTGGTCCCTGTCCTGGCCGCAGATCCTCATGATGTTTTTGACGTTTCTCATCGGTTTCGTGGACGTGTATGTCGGCGGACGCATTGATCGGGAGACGCAGGCGGCGATCGGCGTCCTGGCCCAGGCCATGTTTTTTTTCCAGGTGCTGGCCGCTGCCGTGGCCAATGGGGCCGTGGCCGCTGTGAGCCAGTCCGAGGGCGCGCGCCGCTTTGCCCGGGCCAACCGCTATGTCTGGCTGTGCCTGTTGGCCGGCGTGGCCGCCTCGCTGGTCATTCTGGTCGGCGGGATGTTCACCCGCGACCTGTTCTTGCGCCTGCTCCAGGTGCCGGAGCCGATTTTGCCGACGGCCCGGTATTTTCTCACCGTGCTGCTGCTTTTGTTGCCCATCCAGTCGTTTTTCATCATTGCCAATGCGCTTTTTCGGGCGCGCCGGCTGGTCATGGTGCCGCTTTTCGCCTGGGGGCTGGCGGCCGTGCTCAATGCCGTGGGCGATTTCGGGTTCGGCCTGGGGGCGTTCGGGTGGCCGGATTTCGGCTATGCCGGCGTGGCCTGGAGCACCTTTGCCTCGGTCACGGCCGGGATGCTTTTCAACTTCGCGGCCCTGTTGCGGCTGGGGATGCTTGAGCGCCGCCAGTTCCCGTGCTGGCGCTGGGTGCGTTGCGCCAGTTCCTATCTGTTCAAGGTCGCCTGGCCGTCGGGCCTGATGCAGATCGTGTGGCACACCGGCTATCTGGTGCTGTTTGCCATCACCGGCTCCCTGCCGACCGGAAGCGTGGCCGCCCTGGCCGGCATGTCGGCCGGCATGCGCCTGGAATCGATCCTGTTTCTGCCGCCCATGGCCTTCAATTTCACGGCCTCGATACTGGTCGGCAACCTGATCGGGGCCGGCCGGCCCGACGACGCCCGGCGCGTCGGCTACCGCATCACCGTGGCCGGGGTGGTGGCCGTCACGCTCATGGGGCTGGCTCTGTGGCCGTTTCTGCCCGAGGCCGCGGCCTTCCTGTCCCCGGACCCGGCGGTTGCAGCCGAAGCCGTTTCTTATCTGCGATATAACGTGGCGGCCATTCCCTTTACCGTGGCCGGCCTTATACTCATCGGGGCCATGACCGGGGCCGGGGCGACGCTTTACACCATGTTCGTCACCGGCGGTTCCATCTGGCTTGTGCGGTTGCCGGTGGCCCTCTACCTGGGGCATAGCCTCCTGGGCCGGGCCGAGGGTGTGTGGATTTCCATGTTCGTTTCCCAGGCCGTGCAGGCGATGGT